>JBFYKG010000095.1:0-4440 GCA_041311015.1 Rhodocyclaceae bacterium
AACCTTCGCATGCCGGAATCAAAATCCGGTGCCTTAACCAGCTTGGCGACTCCCCAACACGCACCCCTTAAGGCAAAGCTTAGAGCGGTGAGGGCGGAATTATATCCAATTTTTTGCGTTTGCACATCCCCTGCAAGCCTTCAGCCGCCGGCCGTCGGGCATCCGGCCTGGGCACTCAGGCGGGGATCAGTTCGGAGAGCGGGTGCCGATCCAGCCCCGGCGCCACCCAGGCCTGCCAGCCCGGCCCGGCCGCCCCCAATCGGGCATGCACCGTCCGGGCGGTGGCTTCATCGTCAAAGGCCGCAAACACGCAGGCCCCCGAGCCGGTCATCCGGGTCCGTCCTGCGGCTTCCGGTTGGGCGTTCAGCCAGGCCAGCGCCTCCCCGACCGCCGGATACAGCGCCGTGGCCACTGCCTCCAGATCATTACGCCCAACCCCGAGATGCAGGGCATTGGCCCAGTGCGCCGGATCGATCGGCGCGGTATCGCGGGGGAGCGCCGGCGCCGAAAAGATCCCTGCCGTGGGCACCGAGACCCCGGGGTGAATGATCAGATACCAGGCAGCCGGCAAATCGACCGGTGACAAGGCCTCACCCACCCCTTCGGCAAAGGCATTCTGCCCGGACACAAACACCGGCACATCAGCCCCCAGCGGCAACGCCAGTGCCTGTAGCTCGGCCTGGCTGGCGCCGAGTTGCCACAGATAGTTCAGCGCCAGCAAGACGGTGGCCGCGTCCGAGCTGCCCCCGCCCAGACCACCGCCCATCGGTAACTGTTTTTCCAGCTGGATCGTCACGCCATCGCGCACCCCGGCCGCCCGCCTTAAGGCCTCAGCGGCGCGAACCGTGAGGTCTGTCTCTGGGGCTACCCCGGGGATCGGATTCGCCAACACGATCCGGTCGTCGCTGCGCGGAACAAATCGCAGCGCGTCATACAGACCCACAAAACGGAACAGCGTTTGCAGGGTGTGGTACCCGTCGGCACGGCGCCCCGTGACATGCAGAAAGAGATTGAGCTTGGCCGGCGCCAGATACACCGAGGTCCAGTTCCAGCACATGGCCAGCTGCGGATCGGGAAGTTGTGCGGCGTCGCTCAGGCTCATGCGGCTTCCGGATCAGGGCGTCGGTTGTTCGCTGGGGTCACTCACCCCATTCCACTCGGTCAACGCCAGACGCAACCACAAGCCATCAGGCCCGGTGGCGTCAATCGCCAGTGGCCAGTCTTCAGGCGCCGGCGACCCGTACCGATAGGCAAACTGCCAGCCGCGCCCCGCAGCGGCCAAGACCCGCGCTTCGGCATCCCGCTGCTGCACGGCATTCGCAGTCCACTGGCCGCGTAGCCAGCGTGTTGCCGGCAGATCAGGCAAGGCAATCCCGGCCAGCGACTGACCCAACGCGCCCAGGTTGGTGGCCTCGCCCCGCTTGCCGGTCGCATCCTGCCAGCGCACCCCGCCAGGCGTCATATCGACCCGAGCCAGCGTATTACCCAACGGGCCGATGAGCCAGAGGACATCCTCGTTAGGCGCATGTTGCCAGGCGAAACGTCCGGCCACCGGTTCGTTCTCGACGCCCCCGTTCACGGGCGACTGCCCAGCTGCAAACCGTCCGGCCACCTGCCAGGTGTCTGAACGCCCGCTTGCACGGCTCACCGCCTCGGGGCCGGCCACATGGGCACACGCCATGAGCACGACGCTCATACCCAGTGCGGCCAGACCGCGCAACCGGGCAACGCTCGGCCCCATCAACCGCATCGGTCAGCGACTTTCCGCAGACGCTGCACCCGGCAGCGTCTTGCCGATGGCTTTGAGCTCCGGACTCGTCGGGAAACGTGCCGTCCCCGCCCGCCAGAGTTTCAGCGCATCCTCACCCCGCCCCATCACACGGAGCACTTCGACCTGATGCGCAATGATTTCCGGATCGGTTCTGAGCGCGGCGGCACGATTCAGGTAATCCAGCGCGGCATCGTAGTTCTGTTCGCGATAATTCACCCAACCCATGCTATCGAGAATGAAGGGGTCATTCGGCGACAGCGATAACGCCTTTTCGATCAGCGTCCGCGCTTCCTTCAGGCGGACATTGCGATCGGCATAGGTAAAGCCCAGCGCGTTATAGGCCTGCGCGTACTTCGGATCACGGCGGATCACCTCGCGCATACTGCGCTCAAACAGATCCTGCTTGCCAAGCTTTTCGGCCATCATGCCCATCTCGTAACGTAGCGTCACGTTTGATGGGTCTTTGGCCACAGCGCGTTCGATCAGTTTGAAGGCACCGGCCTGATCGCCCGATTCCCGAAGCAGCGTGGCTTCGCCGATCACCAGCTCGGCCCTGGCCGACGGCGACTCGGCGGATGTACTTTGCAACAAGGCGCGCGCACCCGACATATTGCCGCGCCGGACCATCAGGTTGGCCGCACGCAACCGTGCCGGTACCAGATACTCGCCCCGGCTGACCTGCTGGTAGTGCAGGATGGCCTCCGCCTCCGAATGGGCCGTTGCAGTCTGCGACCCCGGCTGGGTTCGCTCGATATCGGCACGCGATTCATAGGCCAGGCCGAGGTTGTATTCAATCAGCGCCGTGTCGATCGTATCGACCCGCAGCAACCGGTTCAGTGCTGCAATCGCCAGATCCGGCGCCTGCGCCTGCACGGCCACCGCTGCCACGGCGAACAGCGGCTCGGGCGCAACATCACTCTGATCCAGCACGCGCGCCACCTCGGATCGCGCCTCGGCAGTGCGACCCGCATTGAGCAATTGCTGCGCATACAGCGCCCGCACAGTTGACGCGTTGGGATAAGCCGATAAGAACTGGGCAAACAACGGCAGCACGGCATCCGGCGACTGCTTGGCCAGGATCTGGGCATTGAGTAGCAAGGCCGCTTCGGAATCCGGTTGCAGGCGACGGGCCTGCTGCACGCTCTTCAGGACGGCCGCATCATCTCCGGCACGCAGGGCAAATTGTGCCCGGGTCAGCAGCGCCTCGGGTGTCGACAGGTAGGGCTCGGTGACGAGGTCAACGAGCTTGCGCGCCCGCTGCGGGTCGGCCGATGGCGGAAAACGTGTGGGCAACTGCAACAGCGCTTTACCCCGTTGATCCGGCGGCAGCAGTGCGAGGTATCGGGCCAGCACCGGCTGGGCATCGGCATAACGCCCAAGCAGAATGAGGGTGCCGGAGAGTGCATTAAGCGCATCCGTCGAATCGGGCTCTTTTTCGACCCAGAGCCGGGCCGTTTCCAGCATCAACTCGGGGTGACGATTCATCGCCGCCACT
Organism: Rhodocyclaceae bacterium; assembly: GCA_041311015.1. Taxonomy (GTDB): domain Bacteria; phylum Pseudomonadota; class Gammaproteobacteria; order Burkholderiales; family Rhodocyclaceae; genus Fluviibacter. The sequence continues at coordinate 3,267 of JBFYKG010000095.1, forward strand.
TCCATGGCGCGGCGGAAGATACCGGGGTCGTTGTACTTGAGCACCAGATCGGCATAGGCTGCCAGCGCCACCTGCGGCTTATCGCGCTTGAGCGCAATTTCGGCCAGCACCACTTCGAACACCACCTGGGGCGGTGTATCAACCGATGCCACCGAGGTTTGGGTCTGCTGCGGTTCGGCATGGGCCACGGCAGCCACCATGCTGATACCCAGCAGGGCCCCGTGCAGACCACGGTGGCATGTCTTAAGGCGACCGGAAAAAGGCGACAGATTTTGCAGGAACGGCATGGTGGCGCTATCTTATCCCGTCTTGCCCGCTTTTCACCTACGGACCGCACAGGAATCTGCACCATGCCCGAACTTCCGGAAGTCGAAGTCAGCCGCCTGGGGCTCTTGGAGCTCAAAGGCCGCACGATGACAGGCGCACAGACACGGACCCCCAAACTGCGCTATCCCTTGCCGGGCAAACTGGGGCAACGGCTCACCGGCGCCCGCCTGGCGGACATCCGCCGCCGCGGCAAATATCTGCTACTCGATATCGATCGCCTGGCAAGCGGCAAAACCGCTACGCTGATCCTACATCTGGGCATGTCGGGTAGCCTGCGCATCGTATCCCCCGATGCGCCGGTGCAAACACATGACCACGTCGACATCGCTTTCGGGCAGAAGGTGTTGCGCTTGCGCGACCCGCGCCGCTTTGGCGCCCTGCTCTGGCACGACAATGCCCAACCCATCGAGGCGCATCCGTTGATCCGGGTTCTGGGGGTGGAGCCACTGGAAGATGCTTTTGATGGCGAATGGTTGCACACGCACCTGCGCAAACGTTCCGGCCCGATTAAACCGGTCCTGATGGATAGTCATATGGTGGTGGGCATCGGCAACATCTATGCCGCAGAGAGTCTTTTTCTCTCGGGCATCTCGCCCCTGCGTTCAGCGCAGAAAATCAGTGCGGCGCGTTGCGATCTGCTGGCGAATGCCGTCAAGCAGACTCTCTCGGCGGCTGTGGCTGCCGGTGGCTCCAGTGTGCGGGACTATGTCCACTCCGATGGCGGCGCCGGCTGCTTTCAGTTGCAGTGCGCGGTGTATGAGCGCGAAGGCGAACCGTGCGTCGGTTGCGGCAAACCCGTCAAAAAGATCCGGCAGGCAGGGCGCTCGACGTTTTACTGCCCGCAGTG
>JBFYKG010000027.1:0-17242 GCA_041311015.1 Rhodocyclaceae bacterium
TTTTTGCGTGTATAAAGCTGGTGTCCGATCAGCACAACAAAAATCACTGACATGGAACCCAGGGCGTCACCGGTAGCCATCGCTGCCCAGTTAAACAACATCGTTGATAATGATTCCTCAGCGTATGTTTGGCTAATTTGTTCTGAATGGTAGAGCACCTGATGCAGTGTCGCAGAGAGGATGCTCTGCGTAATCACGATCCAGCTAACGTTTCTGAACGTCAATCCTGCCAATGACTGTGGGATTAAGTTCCAGTCACAGACAACACGCATGGCGGCATAGGAAGAGAAGGCAGATGCAGCAGCGCAACCTATGGTGCCAATGGGAGAAATGCCGATGAGCTCAGGGAAATACAGGAAATACGTTACAAGTGACCCGATAAAGATACCGATAGCCCCAGGCATGCCGAATATGAAAACGGCAAGTGTTCGTACGCCAGCAGGAAAGAACGGGAGTTCCACGCCAGGTGCGAAGTTAAACAATGGGCGGGCGGGACCCATCTGCACCCACCAAGCAAGCATCCAAACGATCACCCCAAGCACATACGGGGTCATCGGGAAGTTCAGAAGCGACTCAATCCAACCTTTCTCGGGTTGGTATGGTTGATCGCTGATTTGGTTCGAATAACTGCGCGGCATGAATTAGCGCAGTTTGAGTGCGGCTTGGAGCTTTTTGTTCTGACTCTCTAGGTAGCTAATCCCCTTGGCAGTCACTTCGATGTGTTTGGCTCGACCATCTGTAGGTGACGTATCAAGCTTAAACAGACCAGCTTTTTCTAGCTGGCTGACCTTGCGATGCACCGTAGGACCCGTGCCAAACATCAGGGACTGAACGAGATGGGTAATTTTCGTTACCTCACCGGCTTCCTGTCGGCAAATTACGTAGGTCAGAACCTCTTCGCAACCCTCTTCAATGCCTGAATCCTTGCCAGTATTGAGGAAGTTGATAATTCGAGCGTAATTGGATGCCGTTTTCATAGATCGATGCCTACGTGAATTAATTAGTGCAAGTATATAAGTGAACTTTGTGAAATGTTAGTCATGTAGCACCAAAACAGCCTCTGCAGCACCCCAAAGGTGCGCCCTAATCGCCACCGCAGTACAATAGCGCCTCAACCCCCGGGCGGGCGTCGTATAGTGGCATTACCTGAGCTTCCCAAGCTCATGAGGAGGGTTCGATTCCCTTCGCCCGCTCCAGAAACTAGCGTCCCACATGAAACTGACCGTCAACGGTAAAGCGCACGAATGTCCGGCAGGCGCCACCGTCAGCGCATTGCTCGAACAGTTGACCCTGACTGGGCGGCGGGTTGCGGTTGAGCGCAATGGCGAGATCGTGCCGCGCAGCGAGCATGCGGCAGCTGCGCTGGCCGAGGGGGATCAGATTGAGGTTGTTGTCGCCGTCGGCGGAGGTTAATCGTGCAAACCCAGGATTCGATGAATACGGTACAGATCGGCAGTAAGACCTATCGTTCACGCCTGTTGGTAGGCACGGGGAAGTACAAGGACTTCGACGAAACCGGCCGGGCAATTGCCGCATCCGGTGCGGAGATCGTGACGGTCGCTATTCGGCGCACCAATATCGGTCAGGATGCGGGCGCCCCGAATCTGCTGGATGTGATTTCACCGGACCGTTACACGATTCTGCCCAATACGGCAGGTTGCTACACGGCTGATGATGCCGTCCGTACGCTACGTCTGGCGCGGGAGCTGCTGGATGGCCACCCGTTGTGCAAGCTGGAAGTGCTGGGGGATCAGACCAGTCTGTTCCCGAATATGCCGGAAACCCTGAAAGCGGCTGAAACGCTGGTGCGCGAAGGTTTTGAAGTGATGGTTTATTGCTCCGATGATCCGATCCAGGCAAAGATGTTGGAAGATCTGGGTTGCGTGGCGATCATGCCGTTGGCCTCTCTGATTGGTTCGGGCATGGGGATTTTGAACCCGTGGAATTTACGGCTGATTCTTGATCAGGCCAAAGTGCCGGTCATTGTGGATGCCGGTGTGGGTACGGCATCGGATGCGACGATTGCCATGGAGCTGGGCTGTGCGGGCGTTTTGATGAATACGGCCATTGCCCACGCGCAGGATCCGGTACTGATGGCCAGTGCAATGAAGCTTGCGGTCGAGTCGGGGCGTGCCGCGTATCTGGCGGGTCGTATGCCGCGCAAGTTTTATAGTGCTGATCCGAGTTCGCCCACAACCGGCCTCATTGGCCGTAACTAATTCCGGACCGACCATGATTCGGCGGTGGCTGGCAGCACTGATATTGCTGTGGGCGAGTCCTTCAATTCATGCGACCGAGGTAGCGGCACCGCGCCACCACGCGTACGCCTTTGATCAACCGGAATTACTGGCAACCCAGCGTACCTTCGGTGTGGGTAATGCGGTCACCCTACTCGGCGAGGCATGTGCCGATGATCAAAAGGCCGCGGATAGTTATGCCGAATGGGGTGAGGTCAATCAGCCCGTTCTGGAACAGATGACGCTCACGTTGGCCGTGCATTACCGGATTCCTGAAGAATCGGACGATTTGCAGCGGCGCGTTGCCGAGACCATGCACCTCAAGACCTCGATCAGCCTATCGGGCTCGGCGCTGACCGAAGCTTGCTCCAGTCTGCCTCAAACCTTAGCGCTGGAACGCATGAATCTTGATTTGAGGTACCAGGCGGTACTTAAAGAAGTGTCTGACCCCGATTACCTGAAGCCCCGGCGCACGCCGCGTCCACCTGGGGGCGCCCCCGCAGCGGACACGTTGCCGCCTGAAGCAGAAGAACCGAGCCATGATCGAGAAGAGCAAACCCGTTCTGAGTGACTTGCCGGCGCATTTGCGCCGCATTCGCAGTTTTGTGCGCCGTGAGGGGCGGCTGACCGATGCACAGTCTGCGGCGATTGCAACGGGTTGGCCACAGTGGGGCGTGGACTTTGCCGCTGCGATGGCCGATTGGGATGCGATTTTTGGGCGCAAGGCACCCCGTTACCTGGAGATCGGTTTCGGGATGGGCGGCGCGACAGCAGAAATCGCGCGCAACCACCCGGGTAACGATTACATTGGCATTGAAGTGCATCGCCCAGGTGTTGGTAACCTGCTCAAGTTGATTGAGCAGGATGCGCTGACCAATCTGCGCTTGATGTCTCATGATGCGGTGGATGTGGTCAACCAGATGATTGCGCCGGGGTCGCTGGACGGTATCCTGATCTTTTTTCCCGACCCCTGGCACAAGAAGCGGCATCACAAACGCCGCTTGATTCAGCCGGAGTTTGTCGCGATGCTGACCTCCCGGCTCAAGCCCGGGGGCACGATTCACTGTGCGACCGACTGGGAGAATTACGCCGAGCAGATGCTGGAAGTGTTGTCTGCCGAGCCGGCGCTTGTAAATACGTCAACGGGCTATGCGGTCCGTCCTGCGTACCGGCCGTTGACCAAATTTGAGAACCGGGGCCTGAAACTCGGCCACGGTGTCTGGGACTTGGTTTTTTCAAAAAGAGTTTAGCAAGTCGGGATGACTCGTCATACACTTACCCCCCTGAGTCGATATCGTTCTAGAGTGGGGGTCGTGCATGAGGAGACAGCGAGGGATGCGGGGTCTGGGGGCAGCAATAATCTGCATCTGGCTGGTCGTGCACTTTGTACCGGGCGTATCGGCCCAGCAGGCGGCGGGCAACGGGTCTAGCGCCGCGCCGACGAAAAGCCGGGTGGTGGCGGCGCGTGACGCGGCATCACCCAGGATCAGCATTGATATCCAGAATGGCGATATACGCCAGGTATTGGGGTTGGTCGGTCGGGAACAGGGTTGGAACGTCGTCGTCAGTGATTCGGTCAAGGGCTCGATTACCATCGTCATGCGCGATGTGCCGGCCAGCGAGATCTTGCAGGCGATTTACCAACAGAAAGGCCTTGTTGGTCAGGTTGAGGACGGGGTACTGGTCATCCGTCCACGCGCCGAAGCGGCTGAGCAGGATCGACTGAGCATGGAGATGCAGCAGCAGCGTCAGGCGATTGGCCCATTGCGCCAGCAGGCCTTTCATCTGCGTTTTGCGCAGGCCGTCGATCTGGAGAAGCTGGTCCGCGATCAGCTGACAGTCCGGGGAAAGGTCAGCGTCGATTCGCGCACGAACACCCTTTTTGTGAATGACACCGGTGCGAAAATCGGGGAAATTGCCGAACTCATTCGTGCGGTTGATCAGCCGATTCGCCAGGTGCTCATCGAGGCTCGCATCGTCGAGGCTAATGAAACCTTCAACGAAGAGCTCGGTGTCCGCCTGGGCGCACTCGACAGCGTTCGCACCGGCGGCGGATTGCAGCTGGGGGGTGGGCAGTATGTGCCGCCCACGCAGGCCGGTCAGGCATTGAATTACAACCGGCTTGTACCGGGTAGTAGTTCGAGCTCGCCCACCTACCAGACGCTCAATAGCGTGAATGGACAGCCCTTTGCCGTGAACCAGACACTGGGTGCGGTCAATTTGCCGACGACCCGATCAGCAGCGGGCACGCTGGCCTTTGCTTTGCTCAATCCGTCGGGCTCGAAGATTCTCAATGTGGAACTGTCCGCACTCGAATCTGATGGGCGTGGAAAGATCATTTCGAGCCCCAAGGTGGTGACCGGAGATAACGTCAAAGCGGTGATCGAAGACGGCAGCGAGATTCCCTATCTGTCGACCGCACAGACCGGGGGTACGACGATTCCCACGGTGGAGTTCAAGAAGGCCGTGCTGTCTCTGGATGTCACGCCGCAAATCACACCGGACGGCAAGGTGCGCCTGAAGCTTGTTGTGAGAAAAGAAGAACCTGATTACGCGACGATGATGCTGATCCCGGGGTCTACCAATCCCCCCATTAAAAGCACGGTCGTGACAACAGATGTGCTCGTGGAAAATGGCGGCACGGTTTCAATCGGCGGTGTTTTTATCAAGAAAGTGGATAATCTCGTCACGCAGGTGCCATTTCTCGGAGACATTCCTTTTATTGGCAACCTGTTCAAGTATCGTTCCACGACTGAACAGCGTCGCGAGTTGCTGGTGTTCATTTCACCGCAGATCGTGGCGGCCAACCCTTAGTGCCTCGTATGCCAAATCTTTCTCAACCCACCCTGCCAAGCAATATCTTCCTGGTCGGTCTGATGGGCGCTGGCAAGTCGACGGTGGGTCGTTTGCTGGCGCGGCGTTTGGGTAAGCGCTTTGTTGATACCGATCACGAGATCGAAAAGCGTAATGGCGTGACGATTCCCGTGATTTTCGAGATCGAAGGTGAGGCAGGGTTCCGCAAACGGGAGCAGGAAGTACTGGCGGATCTGGCGCAGGAGCCCGACTTGGTTCTTAGCACCGGTGGCGGTATCGTGCTCCGCCCGGAAAACCGGGGGGTGCTCCGTGAGCAGGGTTTCGTGGTCTATCTGAGCGCGCGGCCAGAATTGCTGGCCGAACGTACCCGGCATGACAAGAGTCGCCCGCTGCTGAATGTGGCCGATCCCCTGACCCGTCTTCGCGAGTTGCATGCGGAACGCGATCCGCTCTACCGCGAAGTAGCGCATGCCATTGTGGAAACTGGCCGGGGCGCGCCCCAGCAGGTGGTTCAGGCGATCGTCAATGCGCTGACCCGGAACCCGGAAGCGCACTAGCCACATCGGGCGCAGCCTGCGGCCTCGGGCTACAATGACGGCATGAGTTCATCGTTTCAGACCCTGACCGTCGCGCTCGACGAGCGTAGCTACCCCATCCACATTGGTTGTGGCCTGCTGGGCAATGCCGATCTATGGCGCCCGCACCTGAACCCGAAGATGGGTGCCGTCGTGATCACCAATACGACGGTGGCGCCGCTCTACCTCGACACCGTGATGGCGACGCTGGCTGAGCTGGGTTGCCCGGCGTTTTCTGTCATCCTGCCAGACGGCGAGGAATACAAGTCCTGGGAAACGCTGAATACGGTATTTGATGCCCTTCTGGAAAACCGCTGTGAGCGCGGCACCACGCTGATCGCGCTGGGCGGCGGCGTTATTGGCGATCTGGTGGGTTTTGCCGCCGCCTGTTACCAGCGCGGCGCCCCCTTTATTCAGGTGCCCACCACGCTGCTGTCGCAGGTGGATTCTTCGGTGGGGGGTAAAACCGCCATCAATCACCCGCTGGGCAAGAACATGATTGGTGCGTTTTATCAGCCCAAGCTGGTGCTGGCCGATCTGGATACGCTGGACACCTTGCCGCCGCGCGAAATGGCTGCGGGTATGTCGGAAGTGGTCAAGTACGGGCTGATCCGCGATGAAGCCTTTTTCCAGTGGCTGGAACAAAACGCGGAAGGACTGATGGCACGTGACAAAACCTTGCTGGCGCGGGCGGTGCACCAGTCCTGTGCGCACAAGGCCGAGGTGGTGGCCCGCGATGAACGCGAGGCCGGTGAGCGGGCGCTCCTCAATTTGGGGCATACCTTTGGCCATGCGATCGAAACGGGCATGGGATACGGGTCGTGGTTGCACGGTGAGGCCGTCGCCGCGGGAACGGTGATGGCGGCCTTGTTGTCAAAGCAGTTGGGCTGGCTGGACGCTCGGGCTATCGAGCGCGTTAGGGCCTTGTTCGAGCGTATCGGGCTGCCGGTGGCCGGACCCTGGCTGGCGGCAACGCCGGCGGCCTCTGCAGAACGTTATCTGGAGCTGATGCGCCACGACAAGAAAGTCAGCGCCGGGGTAATGCGCCTGGTGCTGCTCAAGGCCATTGGTCAGGCCGTGGTTTCGGCCGAAGCTGATGATGTGGCCATTCTGGCGGCCATTGAAGCCGGTCTGGCCGAGCAGCCTGCGCGCACCGCGGTACCCCCGACCGGCCGCTGATTCAACGCTTAAATTTTAGGCAATTTTGCCCCTCAGGGCCCTTTCGGGAGGTTCTGGCACGGTCGTTGCATACCCGGATGGTGGCCCTGATGCCGTTCCCCTAAAAAAATTCGGGAAAACGCTCGTTTTTGCGCTGCAGCGTCTTGAATTGGAAGGGGGTTTGGGCGTATATTGGCCGGTTCGTTTTGGTGCATTGCACCCGAACGGGGATCACTTTTGTGCAGTGCCGGTTCGCCGGCGGGTTCATGGATTGTTAGAAGGAAAAGCACATGGGAGCACCAGAGCGCCAGGGTCTATACAGCCCGGCTAATGAACACGACGCGTGTGGCGTCGGTTTTGTCGCGCATATCAAGAACGAAAAGAGCCACGAGATCGTGGAGCAGGGCCTGCTCATTCTTGAAAACCTGGAACATCGTGGTGCAACAGGCTACGACCCGCTGCTCGGTGATGGTGCCGGGATCCTGATCCAGCTGCCGGATGCGTTTTTACGTGCAGAACGCGCCAAACAGGGGCTGCGTCTGCCGCCGGTTGGCCACTATGCGGTCGGCAATGTGTTTCTGCCGCAATCGATTACCGGCCGCAAAGCCTGTGAGTCGGTGCTGGCCCGCATCATTCATGAAGAAGGTCTGGAATTCCTCGGCTGGCGCGATGTGCCGGTCGACAATCTGATTCTGGCTGAAGCCGCCCGTGATCTTGAACCCGTCACGCGTCAGGTTTTTATCGGCCGTCCGGAATCGCTCAAGGATCAGGACGCGTTTGAGCGCAAGCTGTTCGTGGTGCGGAAGCGCGCCGAACATGCCGTGCGCAAGCTCAAGCTTGAGGATGGCAAGCAGTTCTACCTGCCCTCGCTGTCGTCACGCACCATGGTTTACAAGGGCATGCTCCTGGCCAATCAGGTCGGTGCCTATTTCCTGGATCTGCAGGACCCGGGCCTGGTCTCGGCCATTGCGCTGGTTCACCAGCGTTTCTCGACCAATACCTTCCCGACCTGGGATCTGGCGCATCCGTTCCGCATGATCGCCCACAACGGTGAAATCAACACCGTGCGTGGCAACGTCAACTGGATGCGTGCCCGCCAGAAGGCCATGGCCTCGGAATGGCTGGCCGAAGATCTGGATAAGCTGTGGCCCCTGATCGTGGAAGGTCAGTCGGACTCGGCCTGTTTTGATAACGCGCTCGAGCTGCTGGTCATGGGCGGCTACTCGATGCCGCAGGCCATGATGATGCTGATTCCGGAAGCCTGGGCCGAAAACCCGCTGATGGATGAAGAGCGTCGCGCGTTCTACGAATATAACGCCGCGATGATGGAGCCGTGGGACGGCCCTGCTGCCGTGGCTTTCACCGATGGCCGCATGATTGGCGCCACGCTGGACCGCAATGGTCTGCGTCCGGCCCGTTACCAGATTACCGATGACGGCATCGTGATGCTTGCTTCGGAAATGGGTGTGCTGACCTTCCCGCAAGAAGAAGTGAACAAGAAGTGGCGCCTGCAGCCGGGCAAGATGTTCCTGATTGATCTGGAACAGGGCCGAATCATTGATGATGAAGAGCTGAAGCGCAGCATCTCGAGTGCCCGCCCCTATCGTCAGTGGATCGAGCAGAGCCGCCAGCATCTGGAAAACCTGCCGGAAGTGGAAGATAGCGAAGGGCTGCGCGAGTCGCTGTTGCACACGCAGCAGGCCTTTGGTTATACGCAGGAAGATCTCAAGTTCATCCTGGAGCCGATGGCCAGCAATGCAGAAGAAGCCACTGGTTCGATGGGTAATGACAGCCCGCTGCCGGTGCTGTCGGACAAGGACAAGCCGCTTTACAACTACTTCAAGCAGCTGTTCGCGCAGGTGACGAACCCGCCGATTGACCCGATCCGCGAAGAGATCGTGATGTCGACGATGTCGTTTATCGGCCCGCGTCCGAACCTACTGGGTATCGACGTGAAGCCGGGCGAAGAGCCACCACTGCGACTAGAGGTCGATCAGCCAGTGCTGACTTCGGCCAATCTGGCCAAGCTGCGTCAGATCGACAAGCTCACCAACGGCAAGTTCCGCGCGCTGGTGCTGGATATCACCTTCCCGGCCGCGGAAGGCGCCGAAGGTTCGAAGGCGGCGCTGGCCGAACTGTGTGCGCGTGCCGAAGCCAGTGTGGGTGAAGGTTACAACGTGCTCATCCTGTCGGATCGCAATGTGAATCGTGAACGGGCGCCGATCCCGGCGCTGCTGGCGACGAGTGCTGTCCATCAGCATCTGGTCAAGACCGGCCTGCGTACCTCGACGGGTCTGGTCGTGGATTCCGGCTCGGTCCGCGAAGTGCACCACTTTGCCCTGCTTGCCGGTTACGGTGCGGAAGCCGTCTGCCCGTGGCTGGCCTTTGACACGATTGCTGATGTGGCCGGCGAACTGCCGGGCGAGCTGTCGGCCTATGAAGCCGGTAAGCGTTACATCAAGGCCGTGAACAAGGGCCTGCGCAAGGTCATGTCGAAGATGGGTATCTCGACCTATCAGTCGTACAACGGCGCCCAGATCTTTGAAGCCATCGGTCTGGCCTCCGAGTTCGTGAAGGAATACTTCACCGGTACCGCAACACAGGTTGAAGGTATTGGCCTTGATGAGGTCGCCGAAGAAGCACTTCGCGTGCATGACCGTGCCTTTGCGCATGATCCGGTGCTGAACCATCTGCTGGAAACCGGTGGTGAGTATGCCTTCCGTATCCGCGGCGAAGAACACATGTGGACGCCGGATGCGATTGCCAAGCTGCAACATGCGACGCGTTCGGGAAAGTACGAGACATTCGAAGAGTACGCCCGCATCATCAACGATCAGACCAAGCGTCATATGACGCTGCGTGGCCTGTTCGAAATCAAGCCGGCCGGTCCGTCGATCAGCATTGATGAAGTCGAACCGGCCAGCGAAATCGTTAAACGTTTTGCGACCGGTGCCATGTCACTGGGTTCCATTTCGACCGAAGCGCACACCACGCTGGCGATTGCCATGAACCGTATCGGCGGCAAGTCGAACACCGGTGAAGGTGGCGAAGATGCCGGTCGTTTCCGCAAGGTGAAGGCGGGCGAAATGCTCTCCGACATCATTGGCAAGGGCCGTATCGAACGTGACATCGAGCTCAAGGCGGGCGACTCGCTACGCTCGGCGATCAAGCAGGTGGCCTCGGGTCGTTTTGGCGTGACCGCCGAATACCTGGCCAACTCGGATCAGATCCAGATCAAGATGGCCCAGGGTGCCAAGCCCGGTGAAGGCGGTCAGCTGCCGGGTCACAAGGTTAGCGAATACATCGGCTTCCTGCGTCACTCCGTGCCGGGTGTGGGCCTGATTTCGCCACCACCGCACCATGACATCTACTCGATCGAGGATCTGGCACAGCTAATCCATGATCTGAAGAACTCGAATCCGGTTGCTTCGGTTTCCGTGAAGCTCGTTGCCGAAGTCGGGGTCGGTACAGTGGCCGCAGGTGTGGCTAAGGCCAAGGCGGATCACATCGTAATTGCCGGCCATGATGGTGGTACGGGTGCGTCGCCGATCTCGTCGGTCAAGCACGCGGGCGCGCCGTGGGAGCTCGGCCTGGCCGAAGCCCAGCAGACGCTGGTGCTTAACCGCCTGCGCGGCCGTGTTCGTCTGCAGACGGATGGTCAGCTCAAGACCGGCCGTGACGTCGTGATTGGCGCGCTGCTCGGTGCGGACGAATTTGGTTTTGCCACAGCGCCGCTGGTGGTGACCGGTTGCATCATGATGCGTAAGTGCCACCTGAACACCTGTCCGGTGGGCGTGGCGACACAGGACCCGGAGCTGCGCAAGCGCTTCAGCGGTCAGCCAGAGCACGTGGTCAACTTCTTCTTCTTTATTGCCGAAGAAGTCCGCAAGCTCATGGCGACCATGGGCATTAGCCGCTTCGACGATCTGGTCGGCCGCGCCGACCTGCTCGACACCCGTGCTGGTGTCGAACACTGGAAGGCAAAGGGCCTGGATTTCTCGAAGATCTTCCACATGCCGGCCGTGCCGGATGAAGTGGCGATCCGCCATGCCGAAACTCAGGATCATGGTCTCGACCGTGCGCTGGATCACGAACTGATCGGCGCCGCCAAGCCTGCGATTACCCGTAAGGAAAAGCAGGAACTCGACTTCCCGATTTTCAATCTAAACCGCTCAGTGGGTGCCATGCTGTCTGGCGATATCGCCAAGCGTTATGGTGCGGCGGGTCTGCCGGATGACACGCTGACGATCCGTCTGCATGGTACGGCGGGTCAGAGTTTTGGCGCGTTCCTGGCCAAGGGCGTCAACTTCGTGCTCGAAGGCGAAGGCAACGACTATGTCGGCAAGGGTCTCTCGGGTGGCCGCATTGTGGTGCGTCCGCCGGCAGCCTTCCGTGGCGAGACGCAGGACAACATCATCGTCGGCAACACCGTGCTGTACGGCGCCACCGATGGTGAAGCTTACTTCAGCGGCGTGGGTGGCGAACGTTTTGCCGTTCGTAATTCGGGCGCTACGGCCGTCGTTGAAGGCGTGGGTGACCACGGTTGTGAATACATGACCGGCGGCACCGTGGTGGTACTGGGCCAGACCGGCCGCAACTTTGGTGCGGGCATGTCGGGTGGTTTTGCGTACGTGTATGACGTCGATGGCAAGTTTGCCAGCCGCTGTAACCTGACCCAGGTCGCCCTGGAGCCGCTGCCGGCAGAAAAGGCTGCAGCACTCGCCTCAGAATTTGGTGAAGACACCGAATACGGTGCGGTTGATCTACGGCATCTCACCATGAGCGATGAAGCGTTGCTCAAGGAATTGATTGCCAACCACGTTCAGTGGACGGGCTCGCAGTACGCCAAGAACATGCTGGATCAGTGGGAGAAGCATCGCGCCAAGTTCATCAAGGTGATGCCGCACGAATACCGTCGTGCCCTGGATGACATCAAGAAAAACGCTAAGGTTAAGGAGGCTGTGTAATGGGAAAGCCGACTGGATTCCTCGAATTCGAACGTCTGAGCGAGACTTACGAAAAGCCGGATGCCCGTAAACAGCACTACCGTGAATTTGTCGCGGTGCTGGAAGATGCTTCTGCGCAGCAACAGGGCGCTCGCTGCATGGACTGCGGCATCCCGTTCTGTAATAACGGCTGCCCGGTCAATAACATCATTCCTGACTGGAACGATCTGGTCTATCACGGTCAGTGGCAGGATGCGATCAACGTGCTGCATTCGACGAATAACTTCCCCGAGTTTACGGGCCGTATCTGCCCGGCACCGTGCGAAGCCGCCTGTACGCTGGGTATCAATGTGGCACCGGTGGGTATCAAGTCGATCGAGCGTGCCATCATCGATAAGGCCTGGGCCTCAGGGTGGGTCGTGCCGCAACCGGCGCAGTCCAAGACCGGTAAGCGGGTTGCGATAATCGGTTCCGGCCCTGCCGGCCTCGCAGCGGCACAACAGCTGGCCCGCGTTGGTCACGATGTGACTGTCTTTGAAAAGAGCGATCGCATCGGCGGTCTTCTTGGTTATGGCATCCCCGACTTCAAGATGGAAAAGACGTTGATTGATCGTCGCGTCAAGCAGATGGAAGCCGAAGGCGTGACCTTCAAGACGAAAGTCCTGGTCGGCCACAAGGATCTGCCGGCTGGCATCAACAATGATGCCGAGACCTTTGTGTCGGCCGAGGAACTTAAAAAGGATTTCGATGCGGTCATTCTGGCAGCCGGTTCGGAAGTGCCGCGCGATCTGCCGGTGCCGGGCCGTGAGCTCAAGGGCATCTACGCAGCGCTGGAATTCCTGATTCCGCAGAACAAGGAAGTGCAGCAGGGCAAGGCCAACCCGATCAACGTCAAGGGCAAGCATGTCATCGTGATCGGTGGTGGTGATACGGGTTCCGACTGCGTCGGCACCTCGAACCGCCACGGTGCTGCGTCGGTGACTCAGTTCGAACTGATGCCGATGCCGCCGGAGCAGGAAGATAAACCACTGGTCTGGCCATACTGGCCGATCAAGCTGCGGACCTCGACTTCGCATGATGAAGGCTGCTCGCGTGATTTCGCCGTGGCCACGAAGGAATTCATCACCGATGGCCAGGGTAACGTCAAGGCGCTTAAAGCTGTCCGCCTGGATTGGCAAGGCGGAAAAATGACGGAAGTGGCCGGTTCGGAATTCGAGCTGCCCTGCGATGCGGCCTTCCTTGCCATGGGCTTCGTCAACCCGGTCGGTGGGCTGCTGGATGCCTTTGGTGTTGAGAAAGATGCGCGTCAGAATGCCAAGGCAACGACCGACGGTGAAGGTTGCTACAAGACCAACGTCGACAAGGTGTACGCCGCCGGCGACGTCCGTCGCGGTCAATCGCTGGTGGTCTGGGCCATCCGCGAAGGCCGTCAGTGCGCGCGCGAGGTGGATGAATTTTTGATGGGCTCGACATTGCTGCCTCGTTAATCGAGCCGGCATTGTAAAAAGGGCGGCTTCGGCCGCCCTTTGCCTTTCTTGATCCGGTATCCTTGAGGTGTTTTCAGAAAGCCATTCAACGGAGTTGGTTTTGAGTCACGCACACCCTTTGCAGGTCGTTATTCTTGCCGCTGGCCAGGGCACGCGGATGCGCTCCGGTTTGCCCAAAGTGCTGCATCCGATCGCGGGTCAGGCCATGGTGCACCACGTGATAGCGGCTGCGTCTGCATTGAACTCGCAGAAGACCGTGGTGGTGGTCGGACATGGTGCGCCGGTTGTTGAAGGGGCATTGGCGGATGCGGGCGTCGCGTTTGCCGTGCAGTCCCCGCAGCTGGGTACTGGCCATGCTGTCCAGATGGCGCTGCCCGCATTGCAACCGCTGCCTAAGGATGGGCAGGTGCTGATTCTTTATGGCGACGTGCCCCTGATTCAACCGGCAACGCTCAAAGCGCTCTTGCAGGCCGCTGGGGATGGCGTGGGTCTGGTCACGCAGCATCTCGAGCATCCCACGGGCTACGGCCGCATCGTGCGTGATGAAGCTGGCAACGTGGTGTGCAATGTCGAAGAAAAAGATGCAACGGACGAACAACGCAAAATCACCGAGGTGAATACCGGCATCCTCTGTCTGCCGGCGTGCCATCTGCCAGACTGGCTGGGCGCGCTTTCGAACAACAATGCTCAGGGTGAGTACTACTTGACCGATCTCTTGGCGATGGCCGTCAAAGCGGGTGTGCCGGTGCATACAGTGTCGCCGCAGCATGATTGGGAAGTGGCGGGCGTCAACTCCAAAGTGCAACTGGCCATGCTCGAACGTGTGTGGCAACAGCATCAGGCCGAGCAACTGATGATCGATGGGGTACGTCTGGCAGATCCGGCACGCATTGATATTCGGGGCGCACTCGCCTGTGGCCGTGACGTAAGCATTGATGTGGGCTGTGTTTTCGAAGGGGCGGTTGTGCTGGAAGACGGTGTGCAGATCGGGCCGTATTGCGTGCTGCGGGACGCGACGATTAAAGCAGGTGCGCGCATTGATGCGTTCAGCCATTTGGATCAGGCCGTAGTCGGCCCGGATGCCGTCGTTGGGCCGTATGCCCGTTTGCGCCCGGGCTCAACGCTGGGTGCCGGGGCGCATGTGGGCAACTTTGTCGAGCTCAAGAATACTCAGCTCGGCAATGGGTCGAAGGCCAATCATCTGGCCTATGTGGGTGATGCCACGGTAGGTGAACGCGTTAATATCGGCGCCGGCACCATTACGTGCAATTACGATGGCGCGAATAAGCATCGCACCATCATTGAAGATGATGCCTTCATTGGTTCGGATACGCAGCTGGTCGCACCAGTGACCGTGGGTCGTGGCGCGACGCTGGGCGCAGGTACCACGTTAACGAAAGATGCACCGCCCGATGCCTTGACGGTATCGCGTGCCAAGCAGTTGTCGCTGACCGGCTGGCAACGTCCGATCAAGCAGAAGAAATAATTAGGAACAGAAAGACCATGGATTTTGGCTTCTTTGCATTCGTACTGGCCATCGCGCTGATGGCAGCTGTCGGCGTCGTATTGCTTCTGGTGGGTTACATTGTGGTGATCCCGGCCAGCATTACCCGTGGTTGGTGGTGGGCGGCCTTGGTGATTTTTCTGCCCGTTCTTGGCCCGATCTTTTTCTGTCGCGCATTTCCGGATGGCTTGCGTAAAACCCGACTACAGATCTTTACCGGCACACTACTGTTAATGGGGGCAGTTGCGCTGTTGTACGGCGCCGGCCCCTGGTTTGCCCAGCATATGGTTGATGCCGCCAAGGTAGCCAGCTAGCCCCAGCCAATAGCGGGTTTTTTGATGGGTGATTGAGCCCCGGAGGGGCTTCGAGCCTCAGCGGGCTTTGGTGCGGGTGGTCTTGGCCTTGCGGGCTGCCGGTTTCTTGGCCGCCTTTTTAGCCGCCGGGGTCCGTGGCTTTCTGCCCCCCGATTGACGCTTGGCATCTGCCAGCTGCGCCTGCACGGTTGCGTTGAGTTCGTTCATCATTTCCCACGGCCACATGGCCGCTTTGGTTAGCGCGGCCTCGTCGGCCGGTGCTTCGGGGGGCGATGCGGGTTGTTCCGGTGCGGGTGCGGCAGCATTCATGGCCTGAAAGAAGGCGTTGAACGGCGCGGTCTGGGCGGGCTCCTCGTTCGGCTTGCTGGCAGACTGGCTGAAGTGATCGCTCATACTGCGAAACGTTCCCAGCGCCGACTTCTGCATTTCCAGGTTCTGGATCGTCATCTGCAGCATCGAGAGATTCATCCGCAGCCAGTTCTCGACGGATTTCAGGTCGCGTATCTGTTTGTCGAGTTCACCCTCGTCCAGCGTGGGAGTCACCATGCCGGGTAGCTGGAAGCCCATCTGGTTCCACATGCCCTGCAGCATATCCAGTGGGTTACTGCTTTGCGCGTTGCTCATGGGGTGTCCTCCGTCCGCGTGGGAACAGGTATGAGGGATGGCTTAGACTTTGCCGGCCAGATGCAGCACCAGCCAGGTTGCCGGGGCCAGAAGCGCCTCGATGATCCGGTAGCGCCAGGGATAGCTTGAAAGATAGGTCAGAAAAAATGCGACGCCACCGATAACCAGGGACATTTCCATCCACGGAATCGGTTGCTTGAACAGCGCGTAGCTTGGCACGCCGAGTGCGAGTACGCCCAGTGTTGGCAAGGCCTGAAGCACCAACAGATACTTGAGTGTGACAGGGCGAACCTTGAACTCGGGGATGGCGTGGGTGTGGGGTTCGGCGGAGTGATTCAGATGATCCGGCATGCTTCCTCGAATTCCAGCCTCGGCGAACGGGGGTGTAGCGATTGCGGGTCGCCGTGGCCGAGGTTGCATATAAAGTTGATTTTGAACCGGCCGTCCGGGAAGAAGGTCTGGTTCAGCAGTTCCGCATCAAACCCTGACATCGGGCCGCAGTCAAGTCCCAGCGCCCGGGCGGCCAGCATAAAGTAGCCTGCCTGCAGGCTGCTGTTACGCTCGGCCGTGGCGTTGGTCAACGGGGTCTGGTCAGCGCCAGCAAACCAGCTACGGGCATCGGCATGGGGGTAAAGACGCGGCAGGTGGTCGTAAAAGCGGCTGTCCGCGGCAAAGAGGGCGGTCACAGGGGCGCTCATGGTTTTTTCAACATTGCCCGGCGCCAGGCAGGGCTGCAGACGGGCCTTTTCGGCCGCAGAGCGCACGAACAGTACCCGCAATGGCTGGCAATTAGCCGAGGTGGGGCCGAGTCGGGCCAGATTCCAGGCGCGCATCAGCATGGCGTCATCGACCGGTCGGGGAAGCCAATGGCTAAAGGTACGGCCGTGCATGAACAGCCGGTTCAGCAGCTCGGGATCGGCCGGGTGGGCGCAATCCGGCAGCCCGTCCCTGGGGTTGTGGTCTGGGGTGTCCTTGGTCATGGCCGGGGATCTCCGTAGGTCTGGTTGTTACTCTACCATCGGGCCGGGGGTCAGCGTTGAGTTCCGCTAGGCTGCGGATGGCCCAAAGCCCCGTTTAAAAACCGATTGCTGCTTGACAGCATGGGAAAATCTGATTCATAATCCTCTGTTCTGGTCCGCGGAGGGATTCCCGAGCGGTCAAAGGGAACAGACTGTAAATCTGTCGGCTCTGCCTTCGAAGGTTCGAATCCTTCTCCCTCCACCAACGATCAGAGAACAGCGGTTTTTCCGTGCTGCGGTATGCCGGGCGGGTGTAGCTCAATGGTAGAGCAGAAGCCTTCCAAGCTTAAGACGAGGGTTCGATCCCCTTCACCCGCTCCACGGTCACTCGGTTGTTCGGGATTTGCCCATGTAGCTCAGTGGCAGAGCACTCCCTTGGTAAGGGAGAGGTCGGCAGTTCAATCCTGCCCATGGGCACCAGGTTTCTGGTGGTTCCGGATGTGCCGTCGTCTTTGGTTGTCTTGATTTTGTCTTTTTCTGTCTTTTATTTTTTTGGCTTGAGGGTCTAAAAATGGCAAAGGGTAAGTTTGAACGTACGAAGCCGCACGTAAACGTGGGCACGAT
>JBFYKG010000096.1:0-4386 GCA_041311015.1 Rhodocyclaceae bacterium
CTCTAAACAACAGCCTGGCCGGTCATCGCATGCAGCTAGGTGGCTCGGGTCTGGGGGCAGGCGCCAAGCCGGCAGCCGGGCGTGCGGCGGCTGAAGAGCAGCGGGAGCAGATCAAGCAAACCCTACAGGGCGCGCACATGGTCTTTATTACCGCCGGTATGGGTGGCGGCACAGGGACCGGTGCGGCACCGATCGTGGCCGAAGTGGCGCGCGAACTCGGCATCCTGAGCGTTGCCGTGGTGACCAAGCCTTTCGGTTTCGAAGGCAAGCGCATGAAGGCCGCCGAAGCCGGTATCGCCGAACTCGAGCAGCATGTTGATTCGCTGATCGTGATCCTCAACGACCGTCTGATGGACGTGCTGGGTGACGACGCTGAAATGGAAGCCTGCTTCAAGGCGGCCGATGATGTGCTGCGTAACGCCGTGGGCGGGATCGCCGAGATCATCACCCTGAAGGGTCTGGTCAACGTGGACTTCGAAGACGTGCGTACGGTCATGGGTGCGATGGGTCGCGCCATGATGGGTTCGGCTGCTGCCGAAGGCATGGACCGTGCCCGCCTGGCGGCCGAGCAAGCTGTGGCCTGCCCGCTGCTGGAAGGGGTTGAGCTGGCCGGCGCCAAGGGCGTTCTGGTGAACATCACCGCCTCGAAGTCGCTCAAGATGCGTGAAGTCAACGAAGTCATGGCCACCATCGGTGACCATGTTTCGGATGAAGCCGAAATCATCTTCGGTGCCGTGTTTGACGAAAGCATGGGCGAGCAGATGCGTGTCACTGTGGTGGCCACCGGTCTGGAAGGCCAGGTTGCTGCGGGTAGAAAGACCACGCGTGAACCATTCGTCGTGATCGAGCAGCAGCGCGCAACCGGCACCAGCGATGCCGTTCCGTTTGACTTTAGCCACTACGATCTGCCCCCGGGCATGCGTTCGGCGCGTCAGGCCACGGTCGCCGCACCGGCTGCCAGCAACCTGAAAGTCGAAGCTTTCGTGTCACAGGGCGTGGATCACTATGACATCCCGGCCTTTTTGCGTAAGCAAGCCGACTAAGTCGTTATGAAGTAACGCTGCCTCCGGCCGGTGCACGCCCTGCGCAGGTGCGATCGGCAGTCGGTAAGCGATTGAAGTATCAGCAGTTTTTTGTTGTGCCTCCGTCGGGAGGGCCCCTCGTCTGTGCTAGAATTAGCCAGACAGGGGCTCCGTCCCTTTAAAGAATTTTCCAGGTTCATCGACCATGTCCCAGATGCTGAGTCAACGTACCGTCAAGTCTGTCATCCGCGCCAGTGGCGTGGGTCTGCACTCGGGTCGTAAAGTCACGCTCACGCTACGTCCGGCGGCGCCGGATACGGGCATCATGTTCCGGCGTACCGATCTGGAAACCCCGGTCGATATCAAGGCAAGTGCATTGCTGGTCGGCGACACGCGGATGTGTTCCTGTCTCGATGTGGATGGCGTTCGTGTCGGCACCATCGAGCACCTGATGTCCGCCCTGTGTGGGTTGGGTATCGATAACGTCTGGCTCGATCTGGATGCGGCCGAAGTGCCGATTCTGGATGGGTCCTCGTCTCCCTTTGTGTTCCTGATTCAATCGGCGGGTATCGTTGAGCAGAACGTACCTAAGCGTTTTCTGCGGATCAAGAAGCCGGTCGAGATCAAGGAAGGCGACAAAATTGCCCGCCTGTCGCCCTATGAGGGCTTCAAGCTCAATTTCTCCATTGTTTTCAATCACCCGGCCATCGATCGTACCGGCCAGCAGGTGAGTTTTGATTTTGCCGAGCAGGGTTATACGCGCGATATCGCGCGGGCCCGCACCTTCGGCTTCACGCAGGAAGTCGAGTTCCTGCGTGAGAACGGGCTTGCCCTGGGGGGCGGCCTGGAAAACGCCGTCGTGCTCGATGAATATCGCATCCTCAACGCAGACGGTCTGCGTTATGCCGACGAGTTCGTGAAGCACAAGGTGCTGGATGCCATTGGTGACCTCTATCTGATCGGCCACCCAATCATCGGCGAATTTACAGCCCACAAGTCGGGGCACGATCTGAACAATAAGCTGGCCCGCGCCGTGCTGGCCGATGCTGAGTCTTACGAGATCGTCTCTTTTGTGCCGCCGGCTGAAGCCCCGGTGGGTATTACCCGCTGGATGCAGCAGGCCTACACGCTAACCGCCTGATCAGGCAGGTCGTGCGGATTGGCGCAGACGTGCCAGCGCCGCCTTGAGTTTTTCGTCGGCAATCTCGTTTTCAAGTGTGCTCAGCGACGCGGCCACGGTGGCCGATAAGGGTTCGCGGTAAAAAGCCTCAGGCGCCTTGTCTTCCGGCAACCCGGGGCGGATTCGCACCTCCAGCGCGCTACAGGCAAAACCTGCTTTGCGCCAGGCTTCAATCAGGCTCGGTCCCATTTGGCGCAAGCGCGCACCCAGGCTGGGGTGGTTGGCGAGCACCGTCACCGTGTCGGCCACCAGATTCGCCACCCGGCAGCTTGGTGCCATATTGGGTGGTAAAACCGAGATCAGCGCATCCTGTAGCCGTTGCAGCGTATGGGCATGCTGCATCATGCCACCCAGAGTCGCTGTCTCCTGATCTTGGCTGCGTGCCCTCCCGCCGTATTCCAGGACATCAGAAAGGGCGCGAAGCGTGGTTGAGCGGTGCTGAGTGCGGTACATAATTAAAGGGTAACTGAGGCCTCATGGTCTGGCAATGCCGTGATCAAAGGCGCCCTCATCGACAAAAAGCGTCGCAAATCGGGCTAACCTTTGATGCACGGTATGCCTTGGAAGCTCATTTGGTTAACCGAAAGCGACTCTGGGCAGGGTGCGGGCCAGGTTTGGCTCGATTTTGGACGGAACGTCCCATGAGAGCCGGGCCTGCCCGCGCCCTAGCGCTATATGGATGCGGGTTTTAGCGGGGCTAAGGAGGCGTCAACATGCTAAAATTCCGAGGCTTTTTACTGGAATAAACCCACATGATTTCTGGCCTGCTCAAATCCATCTTCGGAAGCCGTAACGACCGACTGCTCAAGACCTACCGCAAGCAGGTCGAGCGCATCAATGCGCTGGAGCCGGCGATGGAAGCCCTCTCGGATGAGGCGCTTCAGGCCAAAACCGCTGAATTCCGTACCCGCCTGGCCGGCGGCGAAACGCTGGATGCGCTGTTGCCTGAGGCCTTTGCCGTCGTGCGGGAAGCCAGCAAACGTGTGCTGGGCATGCGCCACTTTGATGTCCAGTTGGTGGGCGGCATGGTGCTCCATTACGGCAAGATCGCCGAAATGCGCACCGGCGAAGGTAAAACCCTGGTGTCCACCCTGCCGGCCTACCTGAATGCGCTGGCCGGCACCGGGGTGCATATCGTGACCGTGAACGATTACCTCGCACGTCGTGACGCCGACTGGATGGGTCAGCTTCACCGCTGGCTGGGTCTGGATGTGGGCTGTAACCTGGCGCAATTGTCGTCGGAAGAAAAGCGTGCGGCGTATGCTTGCGACATCACCTACGGCACCAATAATGAATTCGGCTTCGATTACCTGCGCGATAACATGGTCTATGACGTGCAGGACCGGGTGCAACGCAAGCTGCACTATGCCATCGTTGATGAAGTCGATTCGATTCTTATCGATGAAGCCCGCACCCCGCTGATCATCTCCGGTCAGGCTGAAGACCACACGGAGTTGTATGTGCGTCTGAACGCGCTGGCGCCGATGCTGACCCGTTGCCAGGAAGAAAACGGACCGGGCGACTTCTGGGTCGATGAAAAAGCCAACCAGGTGCTGCTCACCGAAGAGGGCCATGAAAGCGCCGAGCGATTACTAGTGCAGGCCGGCATGCTGGCCGAGGGCCATAGCCTCTACGAAGCCGGCAACATTCTGCTCATGCATCACCTGACCACGGCATTGCGGGCGCATAACCTGTTCCACCGCGATCAGCATTACGTCATCCAGGATGATGAAGTCGTCATCGTGGATGAATTTACCGGTCGTCTGATGAGCGGTCGTCGCTGGTCCGATGGTCTGCATCAGGCCGTTGAAGCCAAGGAGAACGTGGCCATCCAGCACGAGAACCAGACACTAGCCTCGATCACCTTCCAGAACTACTTCCGCATGTACGGCAAGCTGGCCGGCATGACCGGTACGGCGGACACCGAAGCTTACGAATTCCAGCAGATCTACGGACTGGAAACGGTGGTGATCCCCACGCATCGCCCGGCCGTTCGTAAAGACCAGCAGGATCAGATCTACCGCACCGATCAGGAAAAGTACAAAGCCATCGTTGCCGACATTCGCGCCCAGCACGCGGCAGGCCGTCCGATTCTGGTGGGTACGACCTCGATTGAAAACTCCGAGTTGCTCTCTGATCTGCTCAAGCGCGAGAAGCTCGAGCACCAGGTGCTCAACGCCAAAC
>JBFYKG010000097.1:0-4343 GCA_041311015.1 Rhodocyclaceae bacterium
CGGGTCGTTAGCTCAGTTGGTAGAGCAGCGGACTCTTAATCCGTAGGTCGAGTGTTCGAGTCACTCACGACCCACCATCCTTCCTGATGGTACTGGCCAAAACATCCAACCGCCCCCTTATCTATTGGGCGGTTTTTTATTGCCATCATCTTTATAGCCGGGCGGTTGACCGACTCGGGGGACTCGCTGATAGCATGACATATCCCCTTCCCTTGAAAGGAACCGTGATGTGTGAAAAGTGTGCTGTCAATCCGAACCGAGACTCAAACACATGGCTTGCCAGATCGGGAGCTGGTCGCCGAAACTTTCTCAAACTTGCGAGCCTGAGCATGGGCTTGCTCGCCAGCGGCGCCCCACTGAATGCCGCAGCCGCCGCACCGACTGTACCCAAGCCCGAGAATGTTCTCACGCCGGATGCTGCACTCGAGCGGTTGATGCAGGGAAATGGGCGTTATCTAAAAGGAACAGGGACGGCTACAAACTTCACATCCGCGTCCAAATCTTTGGCTAAGGGACAAAACCCATACGCCTGCATTCTGGGTTGCGCCGATTCCCGCGTCAGCCCAGAGCTTGCCTTTGATGAAAACCAAGGCGATCTGTTTGTCACCCGCGTCGCGGGAAATTTTGTAACCTCTGAGATTCTGGCCAGCCTGGAATACGGCACCGCCGTGCTGAACGCCTCGCTGATCATGGTGCTAGGCCACACGTCCTGCGGTGCGATTGGCGCCGCCATCAAGGCCGTAGAAAAAGACGAGCACTTCCCGGGGCATATCCAGTCGTTGACGACGGCATTGAGCCCAGCTGTTCATCAGGCCATGCATCAAAAATCGGGCAATCTGGCCGATGCTGCCACCCGTGAAAACGTGCGCCTCAACGTACAAAAACTGCGCAAGGCCACGCCGATCCTGAGCAAGCGCGTCAGAGACGGGCAGCTCAAAGTGGTTGGCGGTATTTACGATATCAAGACGGGCAAGGTCGAACTGATCGAGGCGTGATCTCTCGATAAGCCTCAACATCCTGAACATCAGAAGCTGGTTCGTAACCCCAGCCCGTACGTAAACAGATTTGAACCGGATGTGACCACCGATGTGCCCAGTTGTGAGGTCTGCAACCCCAGTGTAAAGGTCTGATTGGCTGAGTTGCTGACGTTGGAAACCACGCCATAAACCTGGGTACGCTCGCTCAGAAAGTGGCCTAGGTTGGCCGTCCACTGACGTGCCCCCAATTGCTGGATGGCCGAGCCATTAAGATCGCTGCTCCAGGATGCGGCAAACCGCGGCTCCCACCGCCCCATGCGATAAGAGACGCCCGCCCAGAGCTGATTGTTGGTTAATTTACCTGCACCCTGCGGCGTTGCCAGGGTCGTGCCCACCGTGCCCAGGCTGTTGCGTGCGTAGATGGCCGCCACCTTAAGCCCGGGGATGCCGGTGTAGGCCGGCGTTAGCAGGTAGGTTGTGTAGTTGCCATAGTTACCGATATTGGTACCCGGCACCGGGGTGATGCGGTTGGTGGCCTGTTGAAAGGCACCTTTAAGGCTGACGCCATAGCCGGTCCACCCCAGATTGAACCCGAAGATGCTCTGCGGGGTCATCGAACAGGCAGAGGCTTCATCGCCGGAACAACTGTCGGCCGTGGTCGTATTGGTGGTGCCGTTATTATTGGAGCCGCTGTACATGATCGAGCCATCAATGCCGTACCGCGTCGGCATGGCATAAATGACCCCGGTTGCTCGAACCGCAGACGAAAACTGCGTGCTACCGACGGGTCGGCCCAGCCGCATCGCCGTCATCTGCTTGGTGATGTCACCCGGCCCCGTAGCGCCGGGCATGACGGCCGCTGATGCCAGGGCCTGCCGAACGGGCGGTGACACATAACCGCCGATGGCAGAACCAAACGGCCCGGTTAATCCGACATAGCTGTCACGTAGCGTAGGAAACAGGCTCCCAGTTCCAAACGCCACGCCTGTGCCATTGTTGCCGGTGATATTGACGGCGGTTTCCGCCTGAAAAATCCCCTTGAGCCCCTGCCCTAGATCCTCTGCTCCCTTAAAACCCATGAGCGAGGAGTTGTTGTTCAGGTTAAATGTGTTGCCGCCATACTGACTGCCGGCCGGGTTCTTGACGCCTGATTGGTTGGTGCCCATGGCAGCGACATCAACGATCCCATAAATGGTAACGCTGGTCTGGGCAAATGACGCGCCAGATATGCTGGCAATTGCGACGCTTAGAATCCGTTTCAACATGCGGCGCTATTTTATAAGACTCTCGCAGCGCCGAGATGGCGAACCGATGTATTAATATCGCGGCCGCTGATATGATGCCTATAAATTTAACAAAATAGTTTCAAGATGCTCGAAAGACTGGTTTACCGCTCCAGAGCCGCAGGCGAAATTGGCAGCCTGTCGCTCTTCAATCTTCTGACGCAGGCCCGCAAGCGAAACGCGCAGCTCGACATTACCGGCCACCTAATTTTTGATGGTGAGTATTTTACTCAGTGGATCGAGGGGCCATCCGCCGGAGTGGATGCCCTGTGGCAATCGCTCCTGAAGGATGACCGCCATTGCGAGATCATGCTCATCACGCGCACGCCGATCGAAGAGCGTCGATTTTCCGAATGGCATATGGCCTTTAGTAGCTATGCGTCGCTGAACAGTGAAAACATGCCCGGCTTTTTCCCGGTCGACGAAAAGACGGTCTCCGAAAAAATCAAACAGCTCACCGAATAATCAGGAACGACCATGCACTCACCCCGCCTGCCGCCGGGCTGCACCACGGCAGACATTGCAAGCCGGCTGGGGATTCGTATCGGTCATTTTGAAGACCCACGTCGCCCAACCGGGTGCACGGTATGCCTGTACCCCGAGGGGGCCAGCGCAGGGGTCTCGGTGGTGGGTGCCGCGCCCGGTACGCGTGAAACCGATTTGCTCAACCCGGCCAGCACCGTCAATGCGGTGCATGGCATTCTGCTGAGCGGGGGCAGTGCCTACGGTCTGGATGCTGCGGGCGGGGTGATGCGCTGGCTCAACACACACGGACACGGCCTGGCGGTCGGGCCGGTGCGCGTGCCGATTGTGCCCGGGGCCGTACTGTTTGATCTGTGGGTCGATGATTTTGAAACGCATCCCAACGGTTCGGGCATTTACCCGGATGCCGAGGCCGGCTACCGAGCCTGCGAAAACGCGATGGATGATGCGGTGGTATGCAGCAGCGGTAATGTGGGCGCTGGTTACGGCGCCACAGTGGGCAAACTGAACGGCAATGCCTGCGCCATGCGCGGCGGCCTGGGGATGGCCATGATGGAGGTAGATGGTTTTGCAGTGGCTGCGGTGGTTGCCTGCAATGCGGTGGGCGATGTGGTGGACCCGGATACCGGACACATCATTGCCGGTGCCCGCACAGCCCCCGACACCGACGAATTTATAAACGCGGTTGCTACCGAGCTGCATGGGGGCCACGCCAGCGACCTGCATCTGGGCACCAATACAACCATTGGCGTGATCCTGACGGATGCGCGGTTAAGCAAGGCCGAGGCCCAGAGTCTGGCCCGCATTGGCCATGATGGCCTAGCCCGGACCATACGCCCGGTGCACACCAGCATGGATGGCGACACGCTGTTTGCCATGGCCACGGGCAAGAACCCGGCGCCGATCGATATGATGGTGCTAATGACGGCCGCCGCCGAGGTGACGGCACAGGCGGTACTGGCGGGCATCGGCAACGCCCGCAGCCTGCAGATGGGTGATATCCGCTGGCCCGCAGCAACCGAGCGTTAAGAGTCGGTTGATCCCGGTGCCGCCGGGGTATCCATTTTTTTACGGATCAGATCAATCGCCATCACAAGATCAAAATAGTGCGGCTCTTCGCCGATCGGGATGGTGTGTTCCACTGCGTGCCGATTGATGCTATCCAGTCGTTTGTGAATGGCGATCTTTTCTTCTGCGCTGAGTATCCGGGTGGACACCCGCTTGTCGATCTCTAGCAGTTCCTCGTAAAGCGGCCGCTCATGCACGACAAAACGCAGCTTGCGGACGTGCAGGTTCAACTTTGAGAGCGGGTAGAAGATGGCAACCAAACCAAGCAACAAGAGCCACGCCCGATCGACAAAGCCGGCGATCCAGAAAGGCAGGTAGCGCATGGCCTGTGGCGGCCCGTAGTCATAGAACTTGGCGGCCACCGGGCTGATCGGCACGGCCGGATCGACATAGGCAGGAAACTCATTACGCCGGGCGAAGAATAGGTTCTCGGAGGCACGATTCATTTTCTTCATCGTCATCAGCAAGGCCAGCTGTAGATCGGGGTGCATTTCTTTCTTGACCACCACACTGGTCGTGGTCGCAACGAGTG
>JBFYKG010000002.1:0-53151 GCA_041311015.1 Rhodocyclaceae bacterium
ATTCAGGAACCGTCGCCCTTGCAGGGTTGGGCGTATATGTTTGCCGGGGCTAACCCATTCAAGAAATCCATCACGAATCGAAGACCCGATGTCCCGGCTAACAACTAGCCAGGGTAACCCGGTATGCCGTTCAAAGAGATCGGTTGTAAAGCCGGCATTTAGACGCAGCGCGTTCATCATGAATTCGCCGATCAGTGCATCGGCAGTAATGGGCTCATCGGTTTGGGTAAAACTGCCTGTGCCGGCGCATCCTAGATAAATTTTTGGCAGCTTATGCCGCATGCTGCGCCGAGCGCCCTCGTGATTCGTAAGTTTTCCGTGTGCGCCGGGGCCAATGCCCAGATAGTCTCCGAATGTCCAGTAATTGAGATTATGGCGGCAATGATGCCCCGGTTTGGCAAACGCCGACGTTTCGTAGTGTTCATAGCCGGCCTCGGCAAGGCGCTCCTCAAGCCGATCCTGGATCTCGGCACAGGTGTCGTCATCAGGTAGCCCAGCGGGGGGGTTATTGGCGAATGCCGTGTGGGGTTCTAGCGTCAGTTGATAACAGGAGAAATGCGGTGGCGCAAAGGATAGCGCCTGCTCGATGTCTGTTAGCGCTGCGTTAACGTGCTGATGGGGCAGGCCGACCATCAGATCCAGATTGTAGGTATCGAAGGTTTGCGCTGCGGCTTCAATAGCACGAATGGCATCTGCCCGGTTATGGATTCGGCCAAGCGCCTGTAGGGCGGCCTCATCGAAGCTCTGGATGCCGAGCGATAGGCGATTAATCCCTGCTGCACGAAATCCCCGGAAACGCTCGATATCAACGGTACCCGGGTTGGCTTCCAGTGTGATTTCCGCTTCGGGAGATAGGGGAAGCAGCGTGCGAAAGCCAGTGAGCAGGCGATCAATGGCCTCCGGTGACAAGAGGCTGGGCGTGCCGCCACCAAAGAAAATGGTTTCAACACGTCGCCCCCAGATGCCGGGTAAGGCCAGCGTCAGATCTTCAAGGAGCGCATCGACAAAGCGCTTTTCAGGAATTGTGTCCGGCGCCGCATGCGAGTTGAAATCGCAATATGGGCATTTGCGCACACACCAGGGGACGTGTACGTAGAGCGACAGCGGGATTGCCTGGGTAAATTCCGGTGTGAGTGCGGGCGTACTGCTAGACGCAGTCTTGCGACCGGGAACAAAGGTGATGGGCTGTGTCACGAGATTGATGTTTGTGTCATCAGAGCTCGTTAACTCGTGCCAGGAGTTGCTGCATGGCCATGGCCCGGTGCGAGCAATGATTCTTGGCCTCGGGCGTCATTTCGGCGGCCGATAGACCGGCTTCCGGCACCCAGAATAAGGGGTCATAGCCAAAACCTTCATCGCCGCGCGGTGCATTCAGAATCTCGCCATGCCAGTTGCCCTCGGCGATGATGGGCTGCGGGTCATCGGCGTGGCGCACCAGGACCAGCAGGCTGACAAAGTGGGCGGCGCGGTCGGCGTGGCCGGAGAGTTGCGTCAGAAGATGCGCGTTGTTGCGCGCATCCGATTTGGGTTCACCGGCATAGCGCGCAGACAGGACGCCTGGCGCCCCGCCCAGTGCGCGTACGCACAGGCCAGAGTCATCGGCTAGAGCGGGAAGCCCGCTCAATCGCGCGGCATGACGTGCTTTGGCCAGCGCATTTTCAACGAAGGTACCAAAAGGCTCTTCTGCCTCGGGGATATCCAGCGCGCCTTGTGGGATCAGTTCGATCCCCAGGGGGGTTAACAATGCGCCCAGCTCCTTGAGCTTCTTGGCGTTGTTGGAGGCGAGGACGAGGCGTTGCATGATTAGGCCCTGGTTGCCTGTTTTTGTGCTGCCACCAGATCGCGGATGCCGCCTTCGGCCAGATCCACCAGCGCGGTGAGTTCGCCCCGTGTAAATGGTGTTCCCTCGGCCGTGCCCTGGATTTCGACGATGCCGCCGCTGCCGGTCATGATGACATTCATATCGGTGTCGCAGTTCGAGTCTTCGGCATAATCCAGATCCAGTACGGGCTGACCATCGACGATACCAACCGAAATGGCAGCAACGTGATCGCAAATTGGATTAACCGGGAGATCACCTGCGGCGACCAGCTTGGCGCAGGCATCATGCAGGGCGATCCAGGCGCCCGTAATGGCTGCGCAGCGTGTGCCGCCATCGGCCTGTAGTACGTCGCAGTCCAGTGTGATCTGACGTTCGCCCAGAGCCACCAGGTCGGTGACTGCGCGTAGGCTTCGCCCGATCAGGCGTTGAATTTCCTGGGTGCGCCCTGTTTGTTTGCCTTTTGCCGCCTCGCGCGCGCTACGCGTGTGGGTGGCACGGGGCAGCATGCCGTATTCGGCGGTGACCCAGCCCTGACCCTTGCCGCGCAGCCAGGGGGGGAGGTTGGTTTCGACACTGGCGGTACAAAGCACGCGGGTCTGGCCGATCTGGATTAGAACCGAGCCTTCGGCATGAACGGTATAACCGCGGGTGATCGACAGCGGGCGTAATTCACCAGGTTGACGCTGACTGGGGCGCATGGGGGCTCCTATCGTTTAAACTCGTCGCATTGTACGGCCTCCCACCTCGTTCAGGACCCCCCCATGATTGCCAGCATGACCGGATTTGCCAACATCACCCGACCGATTGCCGGGGCGGCTGTCGGTGGTACGTTGAGCTTCGAAATCAAAAGCGTGAACTCAAGGTTTCTTGATCTGAGTTTCCGGTTTCCTGATGAGCTTCGGGCGCTGGAAATGCCCCTGCGGGAGTTGCTGGGCAAGGCATTGGCCCGCGGTAAGGTCGAATGCCGGGCGGGATGGGCGCTGAAGGCCGGTGACGCAAGCGAGACGCTGGATCCGGATAGGCTAGTGCGATTGCAGCAGCTAGCCCAGGAGGTGCAGGGATTCTTTGGTGACAGTCGAGGGTTGAGTACGGCTGATGTTTTGCGTTGGCCCGGCGTGGTTCGTGCGGCCGAACTCGACTGGTCAGCATTGTTGTCCGAGTTTCAGGAGATGGCGTCCGAGGCGGTGGACCAGCTAAAGCAGGTGCGTGACCGGGAAGGCGCCCGCCTAGCCGAGCTGGTTCAGGCGCGCACGACAGCGATGCGGGCACTCGTTGCCCGGGCCGAACCGTTGATTCCGCTGGCGCAACAGGCGTTTGCCGATAAAGCGCGCGCTAAGCTGGTCGAGGTGATGGGGAGTGCGGAAGACGAACGGATTCGCCAGGAGTTAACCCTGTATGCGGTGCGAACAGATGTCGCGGAAGAGCTCGGGCGACTCAAAGTCCATCTTGATGAGGTGGATCGGGTTGTCATGGCCCCGGGGCCGGCAGGCAAACGACTTGATTTTCTGATGCAGGAGCTCAACCGGGAGGCGAATACGCTGGGCTCCAAATCGGTCAGTAGCGAGGTTTCGGCTATTGCCATGGAGTTAAAGCTCCTGATCGAACAGATTCGTGAACAGGTGCAGAATATCGAGTAACCGTTCTACAAAAGATTGATATCACCATGACCAAGAATTCCAGAGAACATCGCATCGGACCGGGTAGCCTGTTTGTGATTGCTGCGCCATCAGGCGCCGGCAAAACGACCCTGACCCGTCTGGCGCTGGCAAAGGACCCGCGTCTGGCGCTTTCTATTTCGACCACCACCCGGGCGCCCCGCCCTGGCGAGGAGGACGGCGTGCACTATCACTTTGTATCTGTTGCTGTTTTCAAGCAGATGCAGGCCGCAGGCGCGTTTCTGGAATCCGCCGAGGTGCACGGAAACTTCTACGGCACCAGTCGCCACGGCATTGAGACGCTGCTCAGTGAGGACCGGGATGTGATTCTGGAAATCGATTGGCAGGGGGCGCAGCAGGTGCGGAGGATTTACCCTGAGGCCGTGGGGGTATTTATCGTGCCCCCCTCGTTTGATGTGTTGAAATCTCGATTACAGGGTCGCGGCCAGGATTCGGCCGAGGTGATCGCCCGCCGTGTCGCCAATGCCCGGGATGAGTTGACGCATCTGGATGAATTCCCCTACGTTATAATCAACGAAAACCTGGATGAAGCGCTCGCCGGCCTGCTGGCCGTATTTGCAGCTGCCCGTGTGCGTCTGGAAAACCAGACGCAACGATTGCCGGCATTGATCGCTTCGTATCTCCATCGCTCATAAAGAACGGAATTCATCATGGCCCGTATTACTGTTGAAGATTGTCTTCAAAGAATCCCGAATCGCTTCCAGATGACCCTGGCAGCAACCTATCGTGCCCGTCAGTTGGCAAACGGTGCAACACCTCAGGTCGAAGCCGACCTCGACAAGCCGACTGTGATCGCGTTGCGCGAAATCGGCGAAGGTCTGGTGGGCGTTGAAGTGCTGAATCGTCCGCAGGCCTGATGTCCTTCTGATGCACCGGACGGGGATGGGGACAGGGGCTCACGATGAATACGGAAGCCCGCGCCCCACTCGATACAGAAATCCCGTCTGAAGTCACGCCGTTTCTAGGAACGGACGACCCGGCATACCGGGTATTTATAGATAGCCTTGATTACCTGCCCGCGGCCGACTTGGCACGGGTAGAAGATGCGTTTGTCTTTAGCGAGCAGTGCCATCGCGGCCAGAAGCGGATTTCCGGCGAAGCCTACATTACCCATCCGCTTGCCGTTGCCGGTGGGCTCGCCGAGTGGAAGATGGATGCGGTGGCGATCATGGCGGCGCTTCTGCACGACACGATTGAAGATACCGGTGTCACCAAGGATGAGTTGGCCAAGCGTTTTGGCAAGCCCGTGGCGGATCTGGTTGAGGGGTTGTCGAAACTAGACCGGCTGGAGTTTGCCAGCCAGCATGAAGCGCAGGCAGAAAACTTCCGCAAGATGCTGCTGGCGATGGCGCGCGATATTCGTGTCATTCTGATCAAGCTCACCGACCGCCTTCATAATATGCAGACGCTGGGCGCGATGCGGCCCGACAAGCGCCGTCGCATTGCCCGGGAAACGCTTGAGATCTATGCCCCGATTGCCAACCGGTTGGGGCTGAATATGCTCTTCCGGGAGCTACAGGATCTGGCGTTCAAGAGCATTTATCCGAATCGTTACGAGGTGCTTGCGCGCACGGTGAAATCGGTGCGTGGCAATCGTCGGGAGATGATTCAGAAAATTCTGAACAGTCTTTCCGAAAAGCTGGCGCAGTCCGGTGTCAAGGCAGAGGTGTTTGGACGGCAGAAAACGCTGTACTCGATTTATCGCAAGATGATCGAAAAACATTTGTCCTTTTCGCAGGTGCTTGATATCTACGGATTCAGAGTGATCGTAGACACAGATGCCGAATGCTATCTGGCGCTGGGCGCACTGCATGCGTTGTATAAACCGCTTCCCGGCAAGTTCAAGGACTATCTGGCGATCCCCAAGGTTAATGGGTATCAGTCGTTGCATACCACGCTGATCGGCCCCTATGGCACGCCCATTGAGATACAGATTCGTACGCGTGACCAGAACCGGCTCGCGCAGGAAGGTGTTGCTTCACACTGGCTTTATAAGGAATCGGGTAAGTTCTCCGATGATCTGCATGACAAGACGACGAAGTGGTTGGAATCGTTGGTTGAAATGCAGTCAATGAGCGGTGATTCATCCGAATTCTACGAGCACGCCAAGGTGGATCTGTTTCCGGATGAGGTATTCGTTTTTTCACCCAAGGGCAAGATATTCACCTTGCCGCGCGGATCGACCGCCGTGGACTTCGCTTACGCCGTGCATACCGACGTCGGCAATCGCTGTGTGGCGGCTCGTATCAACCGGGATTTTGCGCCCTTGCGCACCGAGTTGCAGAATGGCGACCAGATTGAAATTATTACAGCAGTGATCCCAAATCCTAATCCGGCATGGTTGAAGTTTGTCAGATCAGGGCGTACCCGAAGCAAGATCCGTCACTTCCTTCGTGCGGCCCATCATGAGTCATCGGCAGCGCTCGGTAAACGATTGTTGACCAGTGAGCTGGCTCGCTATGGCCAGCGGCTTCAGGACGTACCCCAGTCGGGTTGGGGGCAGATGCTGTCACAGTCGGGTGTGCAAGCCGAGGGCCAGATTCTCAGTCAGATCGGTACGGGCGAACGCCCAGCGACTGATGTGGCTGTTGCCTTGCTCGGACTGGATCCGGCCAAGGTCCTGCCAACAGCCGAAAGCGCGCCGGTTATGATCAATGGGGCCGAGGGGATGGCGGTGTATATGTCCCCATGTTGCCAGCCGATTCCGGGCGACCCTATCGTCGGCCTGCTGGACTCGAAGCGTGGTTTGGTGGTGCATACACACGATTGCCTCAGAATCCGGCGACATCTTGGCCATGACAGTCAGAAATGGGTGGATGTCGAATGGGCATCCGATGTGAACGGCCAGTTTGACGTCCGGATCCGAGTGGAGATCCGTAATCAGCGCGGGGTGCTTGCGAAGATCTCTTCGGCGATTGCAGAGGCCGACTCCAATATTGTGCACATCAGTATGGATGATGCGGGCGGGCTTTATACCATTCTGTTCTTTACGCTGCAGGTGCGGGATCGCAAGCATCTGGCGACCGTGATGCGCAACGTGCGGCATATTCCGGAGGTATCGAGAATCGCCCGGATCCGTGACGCCGAAGAGAAGACCGCATGAAGATACTGGTGATCGGGGCCGGCGTTATCGGAACAACGACCGCCTGGTACCTTGCCCAGTCGGGGCATGAGGTGAGTGTCGTCGATCGCCAGCCGGGCGCCGGGCAGGAGACGAGTTTTGCCAATGGCGGCCAGATATCCGTTTCGCATGCCGAACCCTGGGCCAATCCCGGTGCAATCCGCAAAATAATTGGTTGGATGGGTAAGGAAGATGCGCCCTTGCTCTTTCGTTGGCGGCTCGACCCAGAACTATTTCGCTGGGGCCTCAAATTCATCCGTGAATGTGGGGCTGATCGGACCCGGAGCAATATGCGGGCAATCGTCAGTCTCGCCAGCTACAGTCGCCGATGTCTGCAGGATCTACGCGGCAGCACCGGGATCGAATACGACCAACTATCGCGCGGTATCCTGCATTTCTATACCAGCGCGAAGGAATATGAGGCGGCTGCGATGGCTGCTGAGGCAATGCGCGATTTTGGTCTGGACCGGCGCCAGGTGGATGCCGCAGAATGCGTCAACATCGAGCCTGCGCTTGGAGATGCGCGTCAGATGATTGTCGGGGGGCACTTCACCCCTTCGGATGAATCTGGAGATGCACACCTCTTTACGCGCCGACTCGCCGAAATGGCGTGCCAGATCGGCGTCCGGTTTGACTATGGCGTGCCGATCGTTCGTTTGCGCGGCGATGGCGGCAGAATTGAATCGGCCGAAAGATATAACGGCGAAAAGATACGTGCCGACGCCTATGTGGTTGCCTGCGGTAGCTACAGTAATGCATTGCTGAATCCACTCGGAATGCAGGTGCCGATCTATCCGGCCAAAGGCTACTCGGCTACGCTTGCTTTAGCGGAGGGCGAGAGTTTTGCGCCCACGGTTAGCCTGACCGATGATGGCCGTAAGCTCGTGTTTTCACGTCTTGGAAACCGCTTACGCGTGGCGGGCACAGCCGAAATGAATGGATACGGCATGGGCTTGAATCCGGTGCGTTGTGCTGCGCTGATTACGCGGACGCGCGAAATTTTTCCACATCTCAGGACGGTAGGCGATCCCGTGTTCTGGACCGGGCTGCGGCCTGCGACCCCGTCCAACCTGCCTCTGATCGGCCGGGCTCGGCCGTCAAACCTCTTTCTGAACGTGGGCCATGGCACCCTGGGCTGGACGATGTCATGCGGTTCTGGTCGGGCGTTGGCCGACATCATCTCCGGCCGTCGCCCTGAGGCGGACTTCCCGTTTCTGTATCGATTCTGATGCCCACTCAACTGTCAGGCTGGATTGATACCCATGTGCATTGGGATGCAGCCGAGTTTGATCCGGATCGCGATGCTGCCCTGAAACGGGCATTTGAAGCAGGGGTCAGCACTACGATCAACCCATCGGTGACCGTGACCGGGATTGACCATATACAAGCGCTTTCCCGTGAGTCCGTTGCGCATCCGGATTGGCCCGTCATACTCCCTGCCTATGGCATTCATCCCTTGTATGTCCAAGAAACCGCCAAGGATGACCTGACAACGCTGGCGGCCCGGGTTCAAAGCGATCGCCCTATCGCCATCGGAGAAATCGGGCTTGACCGATTCGCAGGATCACCGGACTTGAAGGTGCAGCGATCGTGGTTCGAAGATCAACTGGCCCTGGCAATCGAATGCGGGTTGCCGGTCATCTTGCATGTTCGCCATGCCGTCGAAGACGTGATTCAGGTCATCAAACGCATACAGGGTCGCCGAGAAATGCTGGTTGGGGGAATCGCGCATGCCTTCAACGGCAGTGCCGAACAAGCCGATCAGCTGGTCCGCATGGGCATGCTGCTTGGGTTTGGCGGGTCGTTAACTTATGACGGCTCAACCAGGATTCGCCGACTGGCGAAAGACTTGCCTCTCGAGTGTCTTGTGCTTGAGACTGACGCACCCGACATGTCGCCATGCTGGCTCAGGCGGCAACGGAACGAGCCCGCTGCCTTGCCGAAGATCGCCACCATGCTGGCCGAGATTCGGGGCATTCCCCTAGGGATTCTGAGAAATCAGGTCCGGGCGAATCTGGTACGGCAGTTTCCGGAGATCACGTCGCGGCCCAGGTTTGGTGCGGGTGCACACGTAGACTGATTCTTGGAAAGATAGCTAATGCGTTGGCGACAAGCAGTTTTTTGGCCGTGACGCGTGGATCGGATCTGCAAACCAGGTTGCATTTGGCCGATGCACCAATCTGAAACCCGCGCGTAGCAAGCCTTTCGGAAGTCTTACAACAAAAAAATTTATGTTTGCACTTGTAAAACCCGCGAAAAGTCAGGGCATAATGCCACTACGGAATCAATGACTGACGTTGGTTCTACCGATTTTTTTCTGTAAATCCTTGGGAGACATCCACATGAATAAAGCTGAACTGATTGAAGTAATCGCCAAAGACGCCAAGCTGAGCAAGGCCGCTGCTCAAGCCGCCCTTGATGCTACCGTTGCTGCTGTTGTTAAGGCCGTGACCAAGGGTGACTCGGTGAGCCTGGTGGGCTTCGGTTCGTTCTCGAGCGGCAAGCGTGCTGCTCGTACCGGTCGCAACCCGCAAACCGGCGAAACCATCAAGATCGCTGCCGCCAAGACTGTTAAGTTCTCGGCTGGTAAGGCATTCAAGGATGCCGTGAACAAGCGCAAGTAATCGCGTTAAGTTCAGCAGCAAAAAAGCCCGCCTAATCGGCGGGCTTTTTCTTTACGTTACATTGTTAATTAGCTGAGTTTGGATCGCAACAGATCGTTGACCTGTTGCGGATTGGCCTTGCCTTTGGCGGCTTTCATGATTTGACCGACCAGTGCGTTAAGCGCCTTTTCTTTGCCGGCCTTGAACTCGGCGACATTGCCCGGGTTGGCGGCAATGACCTCATCAACCAGCGCTTCAATGGCGCCCGTATCGGTGATTTGCTTGAGGCCTTGTGCTTCGATGATGTCGTCAGCGCTTTTGCCCTGACCTTGCCATAGCGCGTCAAACACTTTTTTGCCGATGGCGTTGGAGATGGTCTGGTCGGCAATGCGGGCGATGAGGCCACCTAGCTGTTCGGGCGAAACCGGTGCGGCGTCGATGTCGAGACCTTCTCGGTTCAGTCGGGCGGATAGGTCTCCCATGATCCAGTTGGCGGCCTGTTTGGCCTGTGCATTACCGGCAACTTTGAGGGTGCCTTCAAAATAACGGGCAATTTCCAATGAGGCGGTGACCGCTGCCGCGTCATAGGCGGAGAGGCCGAGCGCTTCAAAACGCTGGCGCATGGCTTCCGGCAGTTCCGGCATCTCGCCGCGCACGCGTTCGATCCAGTCATCACTGATGATGACAGGCAACAGATCGGGATCGGGGAAGTAGCGATAATCCATCGCGTCTTCCTTGGTGCGCATGGCGCGCGTTTCACCGGTGTCCGGATCGAACAGCACCGTGGCTTGTTGAATGGCACGGCCTTCTTCCAGTTCGTTGATCTGCCACTGCACCTCAAAGTCGATGGCCTGTTGCAGGAAGCGGAAGGAGTTGAGGTTCTTGATTTCGCGGCGTGTACCGAAGGGCTGGCCGGGCTTGCGTACCGAGACGTTGGCATCGCAACGGAAGGAGCCTTCCTGCATGTTGCCGTCGCAGATGCCAATCCACCGCACGAGGCTGTGCAAGGCGCGGGCGTAAGCCACAGCTTCGGCCGAGGAGCGCATGTCTGGTTCCGACACGATTTCAAGCAGTGGTGTGCCAGCACGGTTCAGGTCAACCCCGGTACGGCCGTGGAAATCTTCGTGCAGCGATTTGCCGGCATCTTCTTCCATGTGGGCGCGGGTGAGTTGCACTACTTTGGTGGTGGCGCTATCACCGGTGCCGAGTTGTAGCGTGATGGTGCCGCCATCGACGATGGGATTCTCGAACTGACTGATCTGGTAACCTTTGGGCAGATCCGGATAGAAGTAGTTCTTACGAGCAAAGATCGAACGCTGATCGATGCGAGCGCCGACGGCGAGGCCGAAACGAATGGCGCACGAGACGGCTTCATGATTCAGCACCGGCAGCACGCCCGGCATGGCCAGATCGACAAGGCTGGTCTGCGCATTCGGTTGTGCACCGAAGGCAATGGACGCGCCCGAAAATATTTTGGAGTTGGTGGCGAGCTGGGCATGGGTTTCCATGCCAATGACGACTTCCCAGGTCATGTGTATCTCTCTGCTTCCGGTTACGCAAAGGCAGCCGGTGTTCGGCGGTGCCAATCGGTGACTTGCTGATACTGGTGAGTGGCATTGAGCAGGCGGTGCTCGCTGAAGTACGGACCGATCAGCTGCATGCCGACCGGCAGGCCGTTAATTTCGCCACAGGGGTGCGACAGTGCGGGGATGCCGGCCAAGTTGACCCCAATGGTGTAGATGTCAGACAAATACATCTGCACCGGGTCGCCGGACTTCTCGCCGAATTTGAACGCAGCGCCCGGCGTCGTCGGGCTGGCAATGACATCGCACTGCTTGAAGGCGTCGTCGAAGTCGTTGGCGATTAGACGGCGGATACGCTGCGCCTGCAGATAGTAGGCATCGTAGTAGCCATGCGACAGCACATAAGTGCCGATGAGGATGCGGCGCTTTACTTCGTCGCCGAAACCCTGCGCACGGGACTTGGCGTACATGTCGTCGAGGTTGCTGTATTCCGGTGCGCGATAGCCATAACGGACACCGTCAAAGCGCGAGAGGTTCGAGCTGGCTTCGGCTGGGGCGATCACGTAGTAGGCGGCGACCGATTGGCCGATGGACGGGAGCGAGACTTCTACCGTTTCGGCGCCCAGTTTGCGGTATTCGGCCAATGCGGTATCGATAGCGGCCATGGTGGCGGCGTCACCGTCGGCGTTGAAGAACTCTTTGGGCAGACCGATGCGCAACCCTTTGAGCGGTTGCTCCAGAGAGCGTGTGTAGTCTTCGTTGCCGCGCTCGAGGCTGGTCGAGTCTTTTGCATCAAAACCGGCAAAAGCGTTAAGTAGCAGTGCGCAGTCTTCAGCCGAATGCGCCATCGGGCCCGCCTGATCGAGCGATGAGGCAAAGGCGATCATGCCCCAGCGTGAGACGGTGCCGTAGGAAGGCTTCAGACCCGTCAGGCCGCACAGTGCAGCCGGCTGGCGGATCGAGCCGCCGGTGTCTGTGCCGGTAACGGCCGGTGCGAGGCGTGCAGCAACCGCGGCCGCAGAACCACCTGACGAACCACCGGGTACGCGCTCGGTGTCCCACGGGTTACGGACGGGGCCGTAGTACGAAGTTTCGTTCGACGAGCCCATGGCGAACTCGTCCATATTGAGTTTGCCCAGCGAGACCAATCCGGCCTGGTTGCAACGCTCAACGACCGTGGCGTTGTAGGGTGCAATGAAGTTTTCCAGCATGCGCGAACCGCAGGTGGTGCGCCAGCCGTCCTGACAGAAGATGTCTTTGTGCGCCATCGGTACGCCGGTGAGCGGGCCTGTGTTGCCTGCGGCGCGTGCAGCATCGGCGGCTTTGGCTGCAGCACGAGACTTCTCTTCGTCAATGGTGACGAAGGCGTTAATGGTGGGGTTGTGTTGCGCGATGCGGCCGAGGAACAGATTGGTCAGTTCCAGGCTCGAAACCTTTTTAGCGTCGAGCGCGCTCGCGAGCTCTTTGAGGCTGGCTTTGAACATTATTCGATGACCTTCGGTACAAGGTAGAGTCCGGCTTCCGATTCCGGTGCCAGAGCGAGGCAGCGGTCGCGCTGTTCAAGGCTACCGTCCGTGACTTTGTCGTCACGCAGGCGTTGACCCACGTCGCAGGCGTGGGCCATGGGGGCGACACCGTCCGTATTGACCTGGCGTAGCTCGGCGATCATGCCAAAAATGTTGTCTAGGTGACCGAGCGTGTCGTTGACTTGTGTCGGATCGAGCTCGATCCGGGCCAGCTTGGCCAGTCGTTGTACGTCTTCAGGGGTAAAAGCCATGATATGCGGGTGCAATATTAAGCGATATTGGTTGAACTGGCAGCGAAAATTCAGGAAATGTCGTCGAAAACTACCTTAAATACCGAAGCAAGCGCGTGGCGCAACCGCAGTGCGGGCTGATTACGGCGAAAAGGCAGGGTGCCGTCGAATATCCCCTTGAATTTGCGGTATTATACGCGGTTTAGTCGGCGGCCTGTCTGCTGGCCGACATCTCCGTTGCAGCGCAGCGCGACTTTCGGGTTTTGCGCGCCTCACAACCTCATCTTGAATTCTGGAGCTTCACAATGTTCGGACTGTTTCGCGGCATGTTTTCCAACGACCTGGCGATTGATCTGGGTACGGCCAATACATTGA
The DNA here is from genome assembly GCA_041311015.1 of Rhodocyclaceae bacterium. Classification (GTDB taxonomy): domain Bacteria; phylum Pseudomonadota; class Gammaproteobacteria; order Burkholderiales; family Rhodocyclaceae; genus Fluviibacter. The sequence continues at coordinate 12,877 of JBFYKG010000002.1, forward strand.
TCTACGCGCGCGGCAAAGGGATCGTGCTGGATGAGCCGTCGGTGGTCGCGATTCGTACGGACGGCGGCCCGAATGCCCGCAAAACTATCGAAGCGGTCGGCAAAGAGGCCAAGATGATGCTGGGCCGTACGCCGGGGAGCATTAATGCCATCCGTCCGATGAAGGATGGCGTGATTGCTGACTTTACGGTCACCGAGCAGATGCTCAAGCAATTTATCAAGCGTGTGCATGATGTGCGTATGTTCTCGCCAGCCCCCCGCATTATTATTTGCGTGCCCTGCGGTTCGACACAGGTCGAACGCCGCGCGATTCGTGAATCGGCCCTGGGTGCGGGCGCATCGCAGGTCTATCTGATTGAAGAACCGATGGCTGCTGCCATTGGCGCGGATTTGCCGGTGAGCGAAGCGACGGGTTCGATGGTCGTGGATATCGGTGGCGGCACCACAGAGGTCGGTGTGATTTCTCTGGGTGGCCTGGTTTACTCCACATCGGTCCGTGTGGGTGGCGACAAGTTTGATGAAGCGATCATCAATTACATTCGTCGTAACTACGGCATGCTGATTGGTGATACGACGGCTGAGAACATCAAGAAGCAAATCGGCACGGCCTTCCCAGGCGTTGAAGTTCTGGAAATGGAAGTCAAGGGTCGCAATCTGGCCGAAGGGATTCCGCGGACGTTCACCGTGACGTCGAATGAAATTCTGGAAGCGTTGTCCGAGCCGACCAATCAGATCGTCACTGCGGTCAAGCAGGCGCTGGAACAGACCCCGCCCGAGCTGGGTGCCGATATTGCCGAGCGCGGCCTGGTGCTGACCGGTGGCGGTGCGCTGCTGCGTGACCTGGACCGACTCTTACGAGAAGAAACTGGTCTACCTGTTATGGTCGCTGAGGATCCGCTGACTTGCGTGGTGCGTGGTTGCGGTATCGCACTGGAGAAGATGGACAAGCTCGGCAACATCTTCGCGTCCGAGTAAACGAACGGACGAGGGCGCCGTCAATGCCCGGATTCGAGCAACAACCGCCGCCATTATTCAAGCAAGGGCCGGCACCGCTGGCCCTGTTGATTCTCTACGTCTGCTCGTCGATATCGTTGCTGATTCTTGATGACCGGTTCCGTTATCTGGAGCCGCTCAGAAGCGTGGTGACCGAAGCGGTGTCCCCACTCAAAAAAGTGGTGCAATGGCCGGTTCTTGCGATCACAACGGTTGATGAATATGCGGTCACGCTAGATCAGGCGCAGCGTGACATCGCGGCCTTGCGTCAGGCGCGTCTGATAGACGCTGAAAAATCCCAGAAGCTGGAAATTCTGGAGGCCGAAAACCAGTTCTTGCGTAAGCTGCTCGATACACGTCGTCAGCTCGGTGCGCATGTGCAGCCGGCCAGCATCCTATACAGTGCCCGGGACCCGTTTAATCGTCGTGTCATTCTGGATCGTGGCAGTGAACAGGGTGTTATCGAGGGCCAGCCGGTTGTCGATGACCAGGGGGTAGTGGGGCAAGTCACCCGCGTTGCGCCCGATTATGCCGAAGTCACCTTGCTGACTGACCGCAACCAGTCGATTCCTGCACAAGTTGTGCGAAACGGCTTGCGCACAGTCGTGTTTGGCACCGGTGATGGGCGACTCGAAATGCGCTACATGTCGTCTAATGCCGATGTTCAGGTGGGCGACTGGATTGTCACGTCAGGGATTGATGGGATCTATCCCCGGGGTCTCAAGGTCGGCAAGGTCGAGAGCCTGGAAAGCGATGCGAATGGGATTTTTTCGCGCTTCATCCTGACACCGGCTGCGGGCATGGGCCGTTATGGTGAAGTATTGCTGCTGACGCCGGCGACACTACCGACTGAACGACCCGATAGCCTGGATCGAAAGGCAGATCAGCAGGCGACGACGTACAGCAAGAAAAAGCGTAAGGCGCCCTAATGCAGATTGATTTTCAGTCCTCACGCCTGTTGCGCCCTGCGCGCCCCGGTTTTATTCGTCTGACCCTGGCGCTGGCATTCGTGCTTAACCTTCTACCAACCTCATTCTGGCCGTTCTTTCCGGAATGGGTCATGCTGGTGATCTTGTTCTGGTCCATTCGTGCTCCGCTCGTCGTTGGGACGGGCACGGCATTTCTTTTGGGCCTGCTGATGGATGTCGTCGATGGCAGCCTGATGGGTCAGCATGCGCTTGCCTATGTGCTGATTGCCTATGCCGGTCGTGTGTTGTCTGCCAAAATTCTGTGGTTGCCACTCAAGCAGCAGGTTTTGCATGTGCTGCCCATCTTGCTGGTGGGTTCGCTGATCGAAGTTTTGGTGCGCTGGTTTTCCGGAGATGAGTTTCCGGGGGCTCTATACCTATTGCGTCCCATCATCACTGGGCTGCTTTGGGCGCCGGCCACGTATATTCTGATGCTGCCTCAGTTCCTGACCAAGGACCGGGACTTCGAGCGCCCCATCTGAGTCATTCATGTCCTATTTCGACGAACAGGATGCGGGCAAGCGATTCCAAGGGCGCTTGAGTACGGCGTCGGTGCTGATGCTCATCGCTTTTTTTATCCTGGTCTTGCGATTCTTCTGGCTAGGTGTGGTGCAGCACGGGTACTACCAGACCCGCGCAGAAGACAACCGGTTAGCACTGGTTCCGGTTGTGCCTAACCGTGGCCTGATCTTCGACCGTAACGGCGTGCTGATGGCGACCAATACGTCAGCCTATACCCTGGAGATTGTGCCTGGCCTGGCGGGCAATATTGACGAGACGATCGAGGGGTTATCGAAGGTCGTGACCGTCGAAGGCAAGGATAAGCGTCGCTTCAAGCAGCTGATGCGCGAAGCAAAGACCTTCGAATCGATCCCCATTCGTTCCCGGTTGAGTGAACAAGAGGTTGCGCGTTTCGCAGCACAGCGATACAAGTTTCCTGGCGTTGAAGTTCGCGCACGTCTGTTTCGCAGTTATCCGTTAGGCGAGACCGCATCCCACGCACTCGGTTACATGGGGCGTATCAATACCAAGGATCTGGAGCGCATTGACGAAGAGGGCCAGGCAGCAAACTATCGCGGCACCGATCATATCGGCAAGACGGGGCTGGAACAGCGCTACGAATTCGAAATGCATGGTGTCAGCGGATTCGAGAGCGTTGAGGTTGATGCGGGCGGACGGGGTATCCGCGTTCTTTCGCGCACCCCCCCGGTTTCAGGCAACAACCTCAATTTGACCATTGACGCCCGACTGCAGCAGGTGGCCGAACAGGCTTTTGGAAAGCGTCGCGGTGCGCTGGTCGCCATCGATCCTGAAAACGGTGAAATTCTGGCACTGGTTTCAATGCCTACGTATGATCCCAATCTCTTTGTAGACGGCATACGCAGTGACGACTGGGATGTGTTGAACACCGATATCAACAAACCACTGCTGAACCGGGCTATTTATGGTGCTTACCCGCCGGGATCGACCTTCAAACCGTTCATGGCACTGGGGGCACTAACGGCGGGAAAGCGAACCCCGCAACAGGCGATTAGTGACCCCGGTTACTTTAATTTCGGCAACCATACGTTCCGTGATGATAAAAAAGGTGGTCACGGTATGGTCAACATGTATACATCGATCGTGCATTCCTGCGATACCTATTACTACATGCTGGCCAACGAATGGGGTATCGATGGATTGTCTGATTTTATGGGACGCATGGGGTTCGGTAGCAAAACAGGTATCGACATTGATGGCGAAGCTCGCGGCGTTCTCCCGTCGCCCGCCTGGAAAGAGCGTCGTTTCAAAAAGCCTGAGCAACAGAAGTGGTATGCCGGTGAAACGGTTTCGATCGGGATCGGACAGGGGTACAACTCCTACACGATGCTCCAGCTAGCACAGGCGACGGCGATTCTGGCAAACAACGGCGCCGGCTATAGGCCGCATTTGGTACGGAGTATTTCTGATGTCCAGACGGGCCAGGTGCGAACATTACCGCTTGAGAAAACGCATGAGGTGGCACTCAAGCCCGAACATGTCGAAGTGATCCGCAACGCCATGATTGGTGTTAACAAAGAGGGCACAAGTTCACGTGCCTTTGCCGGCGCCAAGTATGTGGCGGCAGGTAAGACAGGCACGGCGCAGGTGTTCAGCCTAAAAGGGGGCACCTACTCACATGGTGGCACCAAAGAATTCCTACGTGACCACGCATTATTTATAGCTTTTGCCCCGGCGGATAAGCCTAAAATTGCGTTGGCGGTCATTGTGGAAAATGCGGGCTTTGGCGCCCAGTCTGCGGCACCAATTACGCGCCAGGTCTTCGATTATTACCTGCAGGGGATTGTGCCCAAGGGGCCCGCGCCTGACGCCCCGGGCGAACCGGAGCCCGACCGGCGAGATCTGGCACTTTATGCTGATCCGCAGAATGATGACTACGATGCGCTGCAGGGGCTTAATGCGCCTGAAAACTCAGGCCCGTTCGTCAGAATGCCTGCCGGAAAAGACCCGATCCCTGCAAGGAAGAAACCATGAGCCGCTCGATCAACTGGCGAGGTTACTTGCAACCGTGGCTGGAGCACGTTGATGTGCCCCTACTCAAAGTCACCGGGCTGCTGATGTTGGTGGGGTTGCTGACGGTCTTTTCAGCCACCTGGTCGGGTCAGGAGCGGATGCCCTCGCAGCTGATGAACATGGCCGCAGCGCTGACGCTGATGTTTGTTGTTGCCAGAATCCCACCGCAACGGCTGATGCAACTGGCCTGGCCGATGTATCTTTTCGGACTTGTGTTACTGATTCTCGTCATGATCTTTGGCATCAAGGTGAATGGCGCCAAGCGCTGGTTGTCGCTGGGGTTTACCCGGATACAACCATCGGAGATCATGAAGATTGCCATGCCGCTGGTAATGGCCTGGTACTTTCATCACTTTGAAAACCGGCGTTGGTTCACCAAGTATCTGGGGGCTCTGCTGATTCTGCTGGTGCCGTCCGCTTTGATTGCCAAGCAACCTGATTTGGGTACGGCCATCCTGGTTTTCTCGGCCGGTTTTTACGTGATTTTTCTGGCCGGTCTCTCGTGGTGGGTGATCGGTGGCCTGACGGCCGTTGCAATGGCCGTCGCACCCTTTGCCTGGCATTTCCTACATGACTACCAGCAGAAACGGATTCTGACCCTGATTGATCCGACCAGTGACCCTCTGGGGTCCGGGTACCACATTATCCAATCCACGATTGCGATTGGATCGGGCGGCATTATCGGCAAAGGGTTCATGACGGGGACGCAGGGTCAACTCGAGTTCATCCCCGAAAAACACACCGACTTCATATTTGCCGTGTTTGCAGAAGAGTGGGGGCTGATTGGCAATATACTGCTGGTTGTCCTATATGGCTTTCTGATCGAGCGCGGGTTGCGAATCGCATTGCGCGCCAGTACGACGTTTAATCGCTTGCTGGCGGGCGCGATTACGATGGGGTTTTTTACCTATGCGTTCGTTAACATGGGGATGGTTTCCGGAATCCTTCCGGTCGTGGGTGTGCCGCTCCCGTTTATCAGCTATGGCGGCACAGCGCTGGTGACGCTGTGCACGGGGCTCGGTATGCTAATGAGTATCGAAACACACCGGACAAATCGCTGATGAAGAAACCGTTAGCCTGCTGGATACCGATGGCGACGCTGCTGGGCGCCGTCCTGCTAGCGGGCTGCACAAGCACCGGCAGTCGCAAGCCGGTTGCCAGCGCCCCAACCAGTGGTGGCTACGTCATGAAGCCCTATGCCCGTAAGGGCGGTGGTTTCTACAAGGACGATGGGCTACCGGCGCAGATCCCGGAAAATATCGAGCAGATTCCGAACGCGACACCCCGCCTAGAGCCTTTGCGTAATGCGGCTAACCGTCCCTATACGGTGCTGGGGATGAGTTTCACGCCCATGACCAGCCTGCAGCCGTTTAGCCAGCAAGGCATCGGCAGCTGGTATGGCACCAAGTTCAACGGACTCAAGACCTCGAATGGTGATACGTACGACATGTTTGCCATGACAGCAGCACATCCGACGCTGCCGTTGCCTTGTTATGTACGAGTTACCAACACGCAAAATAACCGGAGCGTGATCGTGCGGGTTAATGATCGTGGACCATTTCATAATGGCCGCATCATTGATCTCTCTTTTACGGCCGCCTACAAGCTCGGGTACGTGGATCAGGGGAGCAGCCCGGTCCGTGTCGAGCTGATTATTCCGGATGCCAGTGGTGTGACCTACGACGATGCGCGTAAAGATGCCCTGGCGGCCAATGAGGCCAGGATCGATGACAAGACGCGTTACGGCGAGGAGCTGGCAAAGCCTGGCACGTATGTACAAATGGGTGCCTTTCAGAACGGCTTTAACGCTCAGGTCCTGCGTAATCACCTGCTGCGTGAACTGGACTGGATGACGCCCGAGCAGGTGCATGTCTATGCCGAGCTACCTTGGCACCGTGTCCAGGTCGGTCCATTTGCCAACCGTGCGCAAGCAGAAGCGGTTCAAAACAAGATCCGCGACGCACTGGGCGGTCAGCCGCACATCGCTGTTCGGCCTTAACCCTTGCGGCTTTGCCATCATTTAACCTAGGGGCACTTATGACAAATCCGGAGCTTTCCAAGGAGCCAGTTGGTAGCGGCGCCGAAACGCTGCTTGAATTTCCCTGTGACTTTCCCCTCAAGATCATGGGGTTGGCACAGGATAATCTGGCGCAGGAGGTGCTTGGCGTGATCCATAAATTCGCACCGGATTACGATGGGAAGAATATGGAGATGCGGGCGTCCAGTGCTGGCAAATATGTCAGCCTGACCTGCACGATTCATGCGCAATCGAAATCCCAGCTGGATGATCTTTATCGCGCATTAACAAGCCACCCGCTGGTCAAGGTCGTGCTGTAACACATGCAGGCATTGCACATCCGTCATCTTGGCCGGGCGCCCTATGAGCCGACCTGGCACGCTATGCGTGACCAGACGCTGGCACGTGCGGGTGTGGCGGGCGCTGATACGGTTGATGAACTCTGGCTGGTCGAGCATCCGCCGGTGTTCACCCTGGGCCAGGCCGGTAAGCCAGAACACTTGCTTCATGATATCGGCGTACCGGTTATCCCCATCGATCGGGGTGGCCAGATTACCTATCATGGACCAGGGCAGGTAGTGGTTTACCTGCTGCTCGATCTGCAGCGTCGTCACCTGAAGGTACGTGAGCTGGTCAGCCGTATCGAGCAGGCGGTGATTGATCTGTTGGCTCAGTACCAGATTGTTGCCAGCAGACGTGATGGTGCGCCCGGTGTCTATGTCGGCGCGGCAAAAGTCGCAGCGCTTGGGTTGCGGGTGCGAAATGGCTGCTGCTATCACGGTGTCAGCCTTAACGTGGACATGGATCTGTCGCCGTTCCAGGCCATTAATCCCTGCGGGTATGAGGGTCTGGCGGTCACCCAACTTCGCGACTTGGGTGTTAACCTAACGGTCTCAGAGGCGGGCGAAGCCCTGCTCAGGCAATTACAGAACCAATTGGAGACTTCCCATGGCTGAAGCCGGGGTAAAACAGAAGGGCGAACTCAAGACGGCCCGGATACCGATCAAGATCGTGCCGCAGGAGGCGCTGCGTAAACCGGACTGGATTCGCGTCAAGGCGGGCAATGATGCCGGCCGATTTGGCGAAATCAAGAAGATGTTGCGCGAGCAGAAGCTGCATACCGTTTGTGAGGAAGCAGCCTGTCCGAATATCGGTGAATGTTTTGGCCGAGGTACAGCGACGTTCATGATTCTGGGCGATATCTGCACACGCCGTTGCCCCTTCTGTGACGTCGGGCATGGCAAACCGCTGCCACCCGATGTCGATGAGCCGCGTCATTTGGCGGAGTCGGTCGCCAACCTGAAATTACGCTATGTGGTGATTACCAGCGTTGACCGTGATGATCTGCGGGACGGCGGTGCTCAGCATTTTGTTGATGTGATTCGCGCAGTGCGTGACGCCTCGCCGACAACCACGATTGAAGTGCTCGTTCCAGATTTCCGTGGCCGCATGGATGTTGCGCTTGATATTTTTGGCCAGGCCCTGCCTGATGTCATGAATCACAATCTGGAGACCGTGCCGCGCCTCTATAAGCAGGCGCGCCCGGGGGCGGATTATGCGCATTCCTTAAATTTCCTGAAGGCATTCAAGGCGCGCTACCCGGATGTGCCGACCAAGTCAGGGCTGATGGTCGGGCTGGGTGAGACCGACGAGGAAATCATCGAAGAGCTGAAGGATATGCGCGCGCATGATATCGATCTGTTAACGATCGGTCAGTATCTGGCGCCATCGAACCACCATCTGCCGGTGCAACGTTATGTACATCCGGATACCTTCAAGCGCTTCGAGACTGAGGCCTTGGCCATGGGTTTTGATGGTGCAGCTTGCGGGCCAATGGTGCGTTCAAGCTACTGGGCCGATCAACAGGCGCACACGGCCGGCGTTGTTTAAAAAGGCGCCGGCGCGGCGAGAGGCGGTTTATATTGCCCCGCTTTGCTTGGTGCTAACCGGCTTGACGCGGCTGGCACATGCCTTGGCGCGTGCACGCGCTTCGTCGGTGTCTTTGCCGTTGGCAAGCGCAACGCCCATCCTGCGCTGGAGAAAGCTCTCGGGTTTGCCAAAGAGACGAAGATCACTCTCCGGTATCTGTAGTGCGTAGGCAACGCCGTCAAACGCAATGCCTGTTTCTTCAAGGCCGCCATAGATGACGGCGGATGCGCCAGGCTGTCGGCAACGCGTATCAACGGGGAGGCCAAGGATGGCACGTGCATGCAATTCAAACTCGGACTGACGTTGTGTGCACAACGTGACGAGTCCCGTGTCGTGTGGGCGGGGGCTAACTTCGGAGAACCAGACCTCATCCCCCTTGATGAAAAGCTCAACGCCAAATATGCCGCGCCCGCCGAGGTTGTCGGTCACCGTTCTGGCGATATCACGTGAGCGCTCAATGGCCTTGGCTGACATGGCCATCGGTTGCCATGATTCAACATAATCACCTTTTACCTGAACATGACCGATCGGGTCGCAATAGTGGGTCTCGATTTGTCCGTCAGCGCCCAAGGCGCGAACCGTCAGCTGCGTGATTTCGTAGTCGAAATCAATCATGCCCTCAACGATCACGCGCCCCTGATTGACCCGGCTTCCTGAAGCCGCGTAGTCCCAGGCAGCTTGCACCTCGTCCGGTGTGCGAACCATTGACTGGCCTTTGCCGGAAGAGGACATGACAGGCTTGATAAAACACGGGTAGCCGATGTCGTCGATGGCGGTTCGCATTTCTTCAAGGGAATCAGCAAAACGGTAAGGGGAAGTGGGCAGTCGGAGGGTCTCTGCGGCGAGCCGGCGAATGCCCTCGCGATTCATGGTGAGCCGTGTGGCTCGGGCTGTCGGGATAACTTCTGCGAGATTGTCACGTTCGATCTCGACGAGCATCTCGGTGGCAATCGCTTCGATCTCGGGAACGACCAGATGTGGCTTCTCACGAACTACGAGTTCTTTTAGCGCTGCACCATCGGTCATGTTGATCACATAGGACCGATGTGCGACCTGCATGCCTGGCGCATCTGCATAGCGATCCACCCCGATGACTTCAACGCCTAGGCGTTGCAATGCGATGATGACCTCTTTGCCGAGCTCACCACAACCCAGCATCATTACGCGCAAGGCAGTTGTTGATTTTGGGGTGCCGAAACGAAACATGATCCAGATCCTTGAATACTCAGTTGTTATCTTCTAAGAGAATGGCAATAAGCCCTGCAAGCGCCTGAGCGACCGATTGTTCGCGCACACGTTGACGATCACCACTGAAATGCCAGGTGCCCGTTGAAACCTTGTCGGGTGATGCCCAACCGAAACAGACGGTCCCGACAGGTTTGTCAGGCGTTCCCCCATCAGGGCCGGCGATACCAGTGACGGAAATCGCAAAATCAGCGCCTGAACGGGTTCGCGCACCGCTTGCCATCGCAGCAGCCACCGATTCGCTGACCGCACCATGGGTAAGGATGTTGTGTGCATCTACGCCCAGATCTTCCGTTTTGGCATCGTTCGAGTAGGTAACCCAGCCACGATCAAACCAGACGGAGCTACCGGATACGGCTGTCAGCGCGGCAGAAATCAACCCACCCGTGCAGGACTCGGCAGTTGCAAGCCGTTGGCCGCGGCGCGTCAGCAAGGTTGCCAGCGTGCGTGCACGAACGTGGATATCATCCGGGGCGTTGGTCATGTACCGTGGGCCTGAAGGTAGGTGAGCACGAGCAGAATGGTGAGCGATCCGATGGTATACAGGGCCGCGACGACATCATCCATCATGACGCCATATCCGTTCTTAACATGTCGATCATAATAACGTGCAGGCCAGGGCTTGGTAATGTCAAAGACCCGGAACAGTGCAAACGCAATGCCTTGCCAGACCAGATTGTCGCCGACCGTCATCCCAAGCAGCCATAAGATTCCCCAGAAGGGGACGATTTCATCCCAGACGATGCTGCCATGATCAATTTCGCCGAGGGCGGCTCCCGTTTTCTCAATGGCAACAATCCCCAGTACAAAGCTCAGGAGAATGAGCAACAGCACGGCGGCCGGTTGCACAAACATATCGAGGGCGCGAAAACTGGCCCATCCGAACAATGTGCCGATGGTCCCCGGTGCCCAGGGTGACAAGCCGCTCCCAAAGCCAAGTGCCAGCGTATGTAAGGGATGTTTGAGCATAAAAGCTACTGTGGGCTGGCTGACGATCATGGGTTCGAGTTTGTTATCCTGGGCCATAACGCGAGATCGCTATTCAGGCAAAATGATCAAATCCCTTGCTCAGCAGGGCAAGGTCTAGGAATTTCTGTGCGGCATCAAGAACCTGAACCCCGCACGAGTCTATTGTGCCTTCGCCCAATGGCTTTTGCATGTAACCAATCCGCGTAAGCGGTAGAGAGAGGGTGTGACTCAGGGCCTGGATGCTTGGTCGCGCAGCGGGCGGTGCCGTGAAGAGGAGCTCATAGTCATCGCCGCCGCCAAATAGACAGGCACGCCACAAGGCATGGTCGATACCTTCGGGGGCGGCCGGTAACATTTCAGCGCGCAAGGTCGCGACCAATCCGGAGGCACGGGCAATGTGGCCCAGGTCTTGCAGCAAGCCATCCGAGACATCAATAGCGCTGTGTGCAAGCTCATGTAAAGCAAGCCCCAATTCGATGCGGGGCAACGGATGATGCAAGGCTCGTTCGGCCAGTGTGCCAACGTTCTCTGGTAAATCAAGGTGATCTAGCTTGGCACGTAACCCTAATGCGGCATAGCCTGGCGCACCGGAAACCCAGACATCATCGCCCGACTCTGCACGGTCCCGCCGTAGCGCGCACCCCGGCAATACTTCCCCCAGTGCCGTCACGCTGAAAACCCGTGGACCACGTGTCGTGTCGCCCCCGATCAATCCAACGCCATACTGCCTTGCACATGCCATAAAACCGGAAAAGAAGCTGTCGATCCAAGTTGTATCCGATGCATCCTCCGGCGGGATGGCTGCCGCCAGCGTCACATAACGGGGTGCGGCGCCCATGGCAGCGAGGTCCGATAGATTGACCGCCAGCGTTTTCCAGCCAAGATCATAGGGGTGATCTTGATCGAGAAAATGAACGCCAGAAACCAGCATGTCTGTCGTAATGGCCCAGGCCATGTCCGGGCTGGATGCCTTGATAAGGGCGCAGTCATCTCCCGGTCCGAGGACCGGCGGGTGTGTCAGCCGATCAGCGCGGACCTGGCCGAGCAGGTGTTCGATCAGTTCGAACTCGCCGGCCATCAACTTATCGGACCGGCCGACTGCTTTCCAGCGGCCGCGCTAGCGGCCCCAAGCGGTCAAGTACCCCGTTGACAAACTTGTGACCATCGGTGCCGCCAAAAGTTTTGGCAAGCTCGATGGACTCGTTGAGAACAACGCGTAACGGCGTCTCAGGGCTGGCACTCATTTCGTACGCCCCGAGCAGAAGAATGCAACCCTCGATGGGCGATAACTCTGTAAACGGGCGGTCGAGCAGCGGTGCGAGTTTTTCGCGCAGTCCTTCGTGGTTTGCGATCGCACCACGCAGCAGCACAATCGCAAACTGCTGTTCGGCATCACGCAGCTGATCGAAGCCCTCGATCTCATGCAGCGCCGCTTCGCAGGCAGCAAGATCCTGCCCGCCAATCTGCCAGCCATAGAGGGCCTGCAAAGCGGCCTCTCGCGCACGACGTCGTGCGGGTTTGGGGCCGTTAGCGGGGCGCCGGTGCTGATGTTGATTCATGACGAAAACCCTTCAGGTTGGGGGGCGGCACCCGAGCGAATCCGGGCGTGCAGGCGCGCCATTTCAACCGCGCAGCGGGCGCAGTCGGCACCTTTGTCGTGCATACGCACTAGCGCCTGATCGTCGTCTTCTGTGGTAAGTATGCCGTTCGCAATCGGAATGCCCGTGGTGAGCTGCACATCCATTACGGCACGACAGCTGTCATTGCTCACCACCTCGAAGTGATAGGTTTCACCGCGAATCACAGCGCCCAGTGCAATCAGGGCATCGTAGGCGGGCTCCTCTTCGTCAGCCAGGGTCTGAAGCACCAGCGGTATTTCAAGGGCGCCAGGGACGCTACAAACTGTGATGTCATCAGCAGAGACGCCGAGTTCGTGTAACGCGTTGACTGCACCTGACAGAAGACCGTCGCAGACGTCCTGATTGAAACGTGCAACGACAATGCCAATTCGAAGGCCGGCGCCGTCCTGATTGATCGGGTATTCCAGATAGCGGGTCATGGCAACTTCCTTAAACTTGGGTCAGCGTGCCATCAGGCAGCTGGAAACCGGTAATCTCGAGATCGAATCCGGTCATGGCGGGAATGCGTTGCGGGCTGGAGAGTAGGCGCATCTTTTTGACACCCAGGTCACGAAGAATCTGCGCGCCAATACCATGAAGCAGCGGGTCCCATTTGCGCGGATGAGATTTCGGATCGGAATCCGAGAGACTCTGTAGCAAATCCTGGCCACTCAGTGGTTTGTGCAGCAGTACGATGACGCCTTGTTCGGCTGCGCCGATGGCCGCCATTGCTTCATCCAGCATGACGCTATGACCGGTGCTCTCAGGTGCAATAAAATCGAGCACTGAAAGTGGGGCATGAACCCGAACAAGGGTTTCCTTGTCGGGATCAAGGTTGCCGCGGATGAGCGCCAGATGAACTTCATCGGAGGCCCTGTCCGTGTACATATGTAATGTGAAATCACCGTGACGCGAGGCCAGGGTCCGTGACACTGAACGTTCAACCAGCGTTTCATTCTGGCTACGATAGTGAATCAGATCGGCAATGGTGCCGATCTTGAGCCCGTGATGCTGCGCAAACTGGCGCAGCTCCGGTAGACGGGCCATCGTGCCGTCTTCACTCATGATTTCGCAAATTACGGCGGCTGGCGTCAGACCGGCAAGGCTCGCCAAGTCACAACCAGCTTCGGTATGACCGGCACGAACCAGCACGCCGCCGGGGCGTGCCATGATGGGAAAGATATGGCCAGGCTGGACGATGTCCGAGGCTTTCGCATCTGTTGCCACGGCAGCTTGAATCGTGCGTGCGCGATCATGCGCGGAGATCCCGGTAGTTACGCCCTCTGCAGCCTCGATCGAAACGGTGAAGGCTGTTCCGAATTGTGCTTTGTTATCACGGGCCATCTGATTCAGGCCGAGCTGGCGGCAACGCTGCTCGGTCAGCGTCAGACAGATCAGCCCCCGGCCGAAGCGCGCCATAAAATTAATGGCTTCTGGCGTGACATGATCGGCAGCGAGCACAAGATCGCCTTCGTTTTCGCGGTCCTCTTCGTCGACTAGCACAACCATGCGGCCAGCTTTCAACTCCGCAATGATTTCGAGGGTAGGGGCGATGCGTTGTTCGCTCATGATTTTGTGTACGAGAGGAGCCGTTCGCAGTATCGCGCGATCACATCGATTTCCAGATTGACAGGCGTGCCAACAGTCAGCGTATGCAGCATGGTGTTCTGTAGGGTGTGCGGAATCAGATTGATTGTAAAGAGGCGGCCATCGACCGTATTGACGGTCAGGCTGGTGCCATTGACCGTCACAGAACCTTTGCGGGCAACAAAAGGGGCCAGATCGGCAGGTGCCTCGATGCCGAGAAGCCAGTCACCCTGCGCATCAGTTGATGCGGGCTCGAAACGATATACATGACCGATGCCATCAACGTGGCCGGTCACCAGATGTCCTCCCAGACGGTCGGACAGGCGCAGGGCCTTTTCCAGATTTAGCGGCGCATCGGCAGCCAGGCCTGTGGCACAACGGAGGGTTTCATCCGAGACGTCGACAATAAAAGCCGTCGGATGGCCGGGCGGCGTCAGTTCAACGACGGTCAGGCAGACCCCGTTACAGGCGATTGAATCGCCTAGAGCAACATCAGAAAGATCCAGACCGCCGGCGTGGACCGTCAGGCGCAAACCGCTATGGCGGGGGACGACCTGTTCGACGTGGCCAATGGCGGCGATGATTCCTGAAAACATGGTTTCCGATGCGGGAAGGCGACAGTGCACTAGAGCCGGATTCTAACATGCGGGCGCCGTTAAGCCCCGTTGGAAAGCGCGCCCCACAAGGGGCTGGCCCAGTTACTGGCCCGTCTTTTCGGCGAGACTGCGAACCCGTTGCAGCTGCGAGAGGAAGGCTTCTGGGCCGACATAGCCTGCCAGCGTGGCATCGTGTAGCAGCCGACCGCCCGGTGCATAAAAAACCATCCCGGGAGGTCCGAAGAGCCCGAACCGCTGTAGCAGGCTCCGTGCCTCGGCATCGCTGGCCGTGACATCGACACGAATCAGGGTAAAAGACGCCAGCGCCTTGCGAACGGCGGGATCGCCGAGCGTATCCCGCTCGAATTCCTTACAACTGACGCACCAGTCTGCATACACGTCGATAAAGGCCGGTTTGCGGGAGTCACGCAGCAAAGCCTCCAGGGCGGCTATGTGGGTGACCCGAGGCATCTCCAGCGGTATCGGTTCGGCGGCACGGGATTCACCGGAGGGCGACGATATGAAGGGTGCTAACGGACGATCCAGTCGCGTTGCCCCCCCCAGTGCACCCGCCAGCCAAGCCAGGCCCAGTGCCAGCAGGATGACGCCGAGCGCTTTACCCAGCTGGGTTTGGCGGTGGCTGCGTTCGGGCAGGCGTTCCAGAGCCTTCAGAAGGATACCCGCCGCGATGGCAAGCAGGCCAAACCCGCCCATGAGGATGCTGTCGGACAGTACGGGTGACAGTACCCACCAGGCGGTTGCCAGGAGAATAAAGCCGAAGGCTTTCTTGATGGTTTCCATCCACGGACCGGTCTTGATCACCAGTGTTCCGGCAGAAGCCCCCATGGCCAATAGCGGTACACCCATTCCCATTGCCATGGCAAATAGCAGGCTGCCACCAAACAGGCCGTTACCGGTTTGTCCGATATAGAGCAAAGCCCCAGCGAGCGGTGCGGCGACACAGGGCCCGACGATCAGGGCTGAAAGTGCGCCCAGCACCAGCGCCGCGGGGAGGGAACCGCCATGGACACGACGACTCTCTTGCGCCAATTTGCCTTGTAGCGCATTGGGTAACTGTAGGTTGTAAAGTCCCAGCATGGCGCCAGCCAGAACGACATAAACGAGGGCAAACCCGCCGAGGACCCAGGGGTTCTGCAAAAGCCCGGAAATGAGCGTGCCGGAAAGACCGGCAAAAACCCCGGCGAGCGCGTAGGTTACGGCCATGCCGATCACGTAGGCAAGTGCTAGGCTGAACCCGCGCAGATGCGAAAGCGGGTGCGCTTTGTCGTGGCGGCCCAGCACAACGGTTGCCACGATCGGCATCATGGGCAGCATGCAGGGCGTGAATGCCAGACCAATCCCGGCACCAAAGAAAATCAGTAGATTGAGCCAGAACGCACCCTGATCAAGGTTGCGTGCGATTTCATGAATACCATTGGTGCCGGCGTCGCCTGTGGGTACCGTTGGGCTCTCTGGCTCGGCCTCATGGACGGGCAGGGTCACCGGCAACAGGGCGACTTCAGGCGGGTAGCAAATACCTTGGCTGGCACAGCCCTGATAACGAACAGACAGTGTGAGCGTCAGGGGGCGTTGGCCGCCGATGATGCGGGCTAACCATTGCACCGGCTCACTGTAGATTTCTGTCAGACCAAAATTGGGATCATCCTTCTGGATACCCGGGGGCAAGTCGCCGGCATTAATCCGCAGGTCGGCAGGAACAAGTCCAGTCGTTTCAATCGCGAGTTTGGATCGGTAGAGGTAGTAACCGGGCTGAATGTCAAAAATTACAGCCACCTGTTCACTATTGAGGGCTTTGACCGTGGGCCTGAAGGCCTGGTGCGGTGGCAGAAAGCCCTGCCCACCACCGGGCGGATTGAAATCGCCGGGTGCAGCGGAAGCCGGGTTGAAAGCTAACGCGACGCCAATAAGCCAGCAGGTAATCGCGAGTTGGCAGGTTGCCACACGTAATGTACGACACAGGAGGCGGGTAATGATTTGGTAAGCGTTATTCAGCATGATGTCACACGCTCGACCCACTGCAGGTAGTCCGGCAGGCCTGCGCTGCAATCGACCGCTAGAATCTCCGGGATGTCATAGGGGTGCGCTTGCTTGAGGAAATGCTCGAGCGCATCGTAGCAATCGGCTTGCGTCACAATCACCAGCGGTACTTCAACTGCGTGCTCGATTTGCTCCTCCCAGCGATAAGTTGCACGACATGCCGGCAGGGATTTAACGCAGGCAGCTAGACCGCTTTCGACCAGCTGCTGCGCGAGGGACACCGCCAGTGTCTCATCCGGTACGCTCGTGAAGACGAGGCGAGTTTGAATCACCATTAATGTCGCCAGTTGTGCGAGATGATCTCGCGAAGAATATGCAGACGTCGGTGAAAGAAGTGATCAGCCGCTGGTACGACGATAACAGGGAGATCCTGTGGCTCTGCCCAGGCGAGCACATTTTCAAGGGGGACGGTCTCATCCGCCGAGCCGTGGATCACGATGGAGTCACGGGGCACCGCTTCCGTATCGTAATTGCGGGTGCCCTCGACAAAACCGGCGGCAGTTCCCACGAGCACGAGGCGTTGTGCGGGGTGCCCAGCCTCGGTCATCCGCTTGGCAACACGGGTCTGAACAAAAGCGCCAAAGGAGAAGCCGGCAAGAACGACCGGTAGATGGCCGCAGCGTTCGCGTGCATATTCCAGCACGGCCAGCATATCGTCGGTTTCGCCAATGCCCTCGTCGTGGGCACCTTCTGTCTGTCCCACGGTACGAAAGTTGGGGCGGAATGCAGTGTAGCCAAGATTGACAAAGGTTCTTGCCAGCGTGTGGGCGACCTTGTTGGTGGCGGCACCACCGCCGATCGGATGCGGGTGACCGATCAGTGCAATACCCCGAGGGGCGCCGGGGTTATCGATCAGGACCTCGATTTTGCCAACGGGGCCATCGATCAGGATTTTTTCTTCACGGGAAAGCGACATGGTATGAGCTTCGGGGTGGGTCAGACGCGTAAGCGATCAACGGCGATGCCGTTAAGCAGATGAGACTCGATGATCTCGTCGACATCATCCTTGTCCACAAATTGATACCAGATGGCCTCTGGGTAGATCACCATCACCGGTCCATCAAGACAGCGCCCAAGGCATCCCGCTTTATTGATTCGAATTTGACCCGGCTGGTTGAGTTTGAGCTCGGCTACCCGTGCTTTGGCATAGTCGAAAATCTTGCTGGCACCGTGCGCATTGCAGCAGGTGTCGCCGTTATCGCGCTGATTGCAGCAGATGAATACATGCTGTTTGAAATAGCTCATGCAGTTCCCGGGGTTCGTCAGAACGTTGAAGTCGTTGCTCAATTATAGGCGTCCGGCATACCGGTCAGTGATGTGTTGCCGATCGGTCCAGACAAGAAAAAGAAGCGTCAGGTAGGGCCATAGTGCAGCAATCAGCCGGGTGAGGCCATTGAAATTGAGGAAGTGCCCTTGTCGCCAGACGCTCAGTGCCGTGGGTGAATAAGGGTTGATCGGCATCAGATTGACAAGCATGGTTGCGGCCATCAGACAGGTTGCGGCCAGAGGCATCTGCCATGAAGCCGGGAGATACAGGAGTGGTATTAGCAGTACGATGCCCAGCGCCAGCCCGGTTACACCGCCCGGTGTTAAGGCGGCCCATCGGGCGGCCTCGCCAAAGAATGGCAAGTTGTTCAGAAGTGCCCAGCTGGCAAGGGTGCGGATGCTGACGCCCAGTACAAGAAGTGTTGAAATAGCCGCAAACTGACGTCCCCGATTCAGCGAGAGTCGGTCTAGCAGGCTGTGGGATAGTGATGCGACGACCAGCGTCTGAAGGGTGGCGATGAGGGTTTCCAGAAAAATGTGTTGTTCTGGCGAAAAGGGAAGCGTCGGCGGCAACGCAAGGAGTGAACGCAGGTCGCCCAGACCAAAGAACAAGGTTTCAGGGGAAATCTGTGCGAACAGCCATAACGCCACAAGGATCAGGCCAGACTCGGCCCCCAGGCGTTGGACGCCCAGTTGCTCGCGAATGCGGCCAGCACTTGCGAGCAATGTCGGACCAAAGAATAGCGCCAGGGTAGCCCCGCATATCGTGCCGAGGGTATTGAAGAGCAGATCCAGTGACGATGAGACCCGGCCCGGAATATAGGTCTGAATGGCCTCCATGGCTGCTGAAAGTAGAAAACCGATCAGTACAGGTACGAGCACCCGCGCCCAGGGTGAAGGGCGGTGCCGAGGGGAGAGGGTCAGCAAAAAGCCAAGGGGGAGGTAGGCCAGAATATTGAATAAGGCATCCTGCCAGGTCCAGTAGCGGGGCCAGGCACCGGCCATGAAATCAAGCAATCCCAGACCGGCATCACGCCAGCCATGATTGGCGTAAAGGCTGGCATAGATGATGATCCCCGTGTAGACCAGCGACAACACCCATGGCTTCTGGCGAAGTCGCTGTGGGAGTGATGCGACCTCAGCGGCCGGCGTCATGCTCATGATGCGGCACATGATAGGTTGCTTCGGCGGCATGATGATGCGATGGCGGTGGGCTCATGCGGCCAATGCGCTGCGGCAGCAATGATCCAAGCAGCATGCCGCAGGCCGCGGCGATTAGTCCCAGTATCTGGGGCGGCCAGATTGCATCATCAGCGCCGAAAAACTCGCAGAGCGTCCAGGTGAAGAAGCCCGTAAAGATTGCAAAGAGTGCCCCCTGAGTGGTGGCCCGCTTCCAGTAGAAGCCGGCCACTAAAGGCACGAATGCAACGACCAGCGTGATCTTGTACGCATGCTCGACCATCTTGAAGATCGAGGCATTGCTCGTCAGCGCCATAGCCAGAACCATGCCGGCAAAGGCAACGATGACAATACGCATGAGCCAGAGAAAGATCCGGTCTGAGATATGTGGCAGCATCGGGCGCAGTATGTTTTCGGTGAACGAGACCGAAGGCGCCAGCAGGGTTGCCGATGAGCAGCTCATAATGGCAGAGAGTAGAGCGCCGAAGAAGATGACCTGGGCGAAGACGGGGGTGTGCTGCAGAATTAGGGTGGGTAACACCAGTTGCGAGTCGGTATCGAGCAATTGATCAAACATGGCGGGATCAATCAGGGTGGCCGAATACGCAAGAAACATCGGAATAAATGCAAAAACAAAGTACAGGGAGCCGCCCAGAATCGAGCCAGCCATTGCAACCCGTTCACTCTTGGCTGAGGTAATGCGCTGGAAAACATCCTGCTGGGGGATCGAGCCGAGCATCATGGTCATCCAGGCACCGACAAACGGAACCCAGACTTCATAACCGCCACTGGGCAGAAAATTCAGCTTGCCGGCAGCGCTTGCGTGGGCAACGACGTTACTCACGCCGCCCGCAAGGTCGCTGATGATGGTGGCAATGTAGATCAGTCCGCCCATGATGACGGTAATCTGCACAAAATCGAGTATGGCCACAGAAAGCATCCCGCCAAGCACCGTGTACGTGAGGACGATGGCGGCACCCAGAATCATGCCTTTGTCCTGGGGGATCAAGCCGCCGGTGACGGTAAAGAATACGAGGCCCAGCGCCTTGATCTGGGCGGACACCCACCCTAGGTAGGAAACGACAATCGCCAACGTGCTTAACCATTCGACCGTGTGGTTGTATCGCAGGCGGTAATAGTCACCGATGGTGAGCAGGTTCAGGCGGTAGAGCTTGCTGGCAAAAAAGAAACCGGCCAGGATCAGGCACATGGATGCGCCAAAGGGATCGGCAACAACGCCATGCAGCCCCTCTTTGACGAAGGTCGCAGACACACCCAGTACGGCCTCGGCGCCAAACCAGGTTGCAAATACGGTCGCCGTGACAACGGGTAGTGGCAACATCCGGCCGGCGACAGCAAAATCCCGGGCATTTTTGACGCGTGTTGCTGCCAGCAGGCCGATGCCGATCGAAGCCAACAGATAGAGCGTAATGAAACCGAGTAGCGCTGACATTACAGATGGTTCAGGTAGAACAGACCGGCCGCAGCAGCCAGTGCGATCAATGAGACCGCCATGCTGGCCCACAGCCATTGCCGTTGCCGCCGCAGGGCGTGGCGCAGATCACGCAGGGCCTTCTGGTCTGCCTTGATCTGTTCTTCCTGCGGCGCCAGGTAATCATGAAGTAGCCGTGGAATTTGCGGAAGAATTTTTGCCCAGTTGGGCCCCTCTCGCTTCATGCCGTCGATAAAACCGCGAAGCCCAACCTGCTCGCTCATCCAGCGTTCAAGGAAAGGTTTCGCGGTTTTCCAGAGATCCAGATCCGGGTTCAGTTGCCGACCTAAGCCCTCAATGTTGAGGAGGGTCTTTTGCAGCATGACAAGCTGTGGCTGGACTTCGACATTGAAACGGCGGGATGTCTGAAATAGTCGTAACAGCACCTTGCCAAAGGAAATATCCTTCAGCGGTTTGTCGAAGATCGGCTCGCACACGGTTCGGATCGCCGCTTCGAATTCATCAATCCGCGTCTCCTTCGGCGCCCAGCCCGAAATTACATGAACCTCGGCCACACGCCGGTAATCGCGCTGGAAGAACGCGAGAAAGTTCTGCGCCAGATAGTTCTTGTCGACATCATTGAGCGTGCCAACGATGCCGAAGTCCAGTGCGACATAGCGGCCATCGTGCGCGACCAGAATGTTGCCCGGATGCATGTCGGCATGAAAGAAGCCGTCACGGAATACCTGCGTAAAAAAGATTTCGACGCCTGCACTGGATAAGCGGTTAAGGTCGATGCCCGCTGTGCGCAGCTCGTCGATACGCCCGACCGGAATACCGTGCATGCGTTCCATCGTCATGACATTGGTCGCACAGAAATCCCAGTAGACTTCAGGAACGACCAGTAGCTTGCCATCGGCAAAGTTTCGACGGAGTTGCGAGGCATTGGCTGCCTCCCGCACTAGATCGAATTCGTCATGCAGATGCTTGGCGAATTCGGCCACCACCTCACGGGGTTTCAGGCGGCGTCCATCGTCCGAGAAGCGTTCGATCAGCTGGGCAAAGGTATCGAGTAGATCAATGTCGTGGTTGACGATACGTTCCATGCCCGGTCGGAGGACCTTGACGGCAACGTTGTGCCCGTTGTGCAGTCGGGCAAAGTGCACCTGCGCCACCGAGGCCGAAGCCACGGGTGCGGCGTCGAATTCACTGTAGGCTTCGGCGAGGCTCATGCCCAGCCCGCGCTCAATCTCGGCAATGGCCTGATCGGAAGGGAAAGGGGGTACCCGGTCCTGGAGCTTGGCCAGCTCATCTGCAAAGTCGGGCGCCAGAAGATCCCGACGGGTGGAGAGCATTTGGCCGAACTTGACGAAGATCGGGCCCAGCGATTCGAGCGCCTCGCGTAAACGGACTGCCCGCGGCTTGCTGAAATGGCGGCGTCGCGCGTAGAAACCCAGCCAACGGGCGGCCCGGCCATTGGGCTCGGCTTCAACCAGCATGGTTAACAACCCGTTCTTCCAGCTGACGTAAAGAATCCGGGCAAGGCGCTGTACGCGCATAAGCGGTCCGCTTTCACAGTGAGAGCCCACGGGATGGCGGGCCAGAAGGTATAATTTTACCCATGACTTTTGATAGCCGCGAACACCTCACCGGCTTGCTGCAGGCCGCCTTGGCCAGCATCGCCCCGGAACATGCCGAAACCCCCATCCATCTGGAGCGTCCTAAACAGGCCGACCATGGGGATTTTGCCACCAACCTGCCCATGCAACTGGCGCGCGCCCTTAAGCTGGCGCCCCGCGTGATTGCCGAGCGGATCGTGCAGGCGTTGCCTCCGTCCCCCGAGGTTAGCGAGGTTTCGATTGCCGGTGCCGGTTTTATCAACTTCAGGCTCGACAGTGGTGCAAAGACCCGGATCGTCACAACGGTGCTGGCAGAGGCCGGCAATTTTGGTCGTAGCCGTCTTGGCGGCAATGCCAAAGTCTTGGTTGAGTTCGTATCGGCTAACCCGACGGGGCCACTTCATGTCGGGCATGGGCGCGGTGCCGCCTATGGCGCCAGCCTCTCCGATCTGCTCGCATTTGCCGGTTGGGACGTAACCCGCGAGTATTACGTCAATGATGCCGGTCGCCAGATGGATATTCTCGCTATTTCGACCTGGATTCGTTATCTGGATCAGCACGGCGTGGCGATAGATTACCCACCGAATGCCTATCAGGGTGACTATGTGCGCGATATGGCGCGCCAGCTCACCCATGCCCATGGTGACAAATACGTGCGGACAAAAACCGCAGTTCAGGAAGGGGTGCCGGGGTTACCGGCCGCCGACCGAACGGACGATGAAGCCAAGGCGCAACGTGAGCACCACCTGGATGCCCTCATCGCCAACGGCAAGCGCCTGCTGGGCGAAGATTGGCCGTATCTGCATCAGCACGCGCTCTCGGAACAGCTGGCCGATGGCCGCGATGATCTGAATGGCTTTGGCGTGCATTTCCAGAACTGGTTCTCGGAAAATTCTCTATTCGATACGGGTATGGTTGGCCGATGCCTAGAGAAACTGGATGCCGCGGGCCATATTTATGAACAGAATGGCGCGCGCTGGTTCCGCTCGACCGACTTTGGCGACGAAAAGGACCGCGTGGTTCAGCGCGAGAACGGGCTCTATACGTATTTTGCTTCGGACATCGCCTACCACCTCAATAAGTACGAGCGTGGTTTTGACCGCATGATCAACATCTGGGGTGCGGACCACCACGGGTACATTCCCCGCGTCAAAGGCGCAGTTAAAGCACTGGCGCTGGATCCGGAAAAGCTCGATATCGCGCTGGTGCAGTTTGCCGTGCTGTACCGCAATGGTGAAAAGGCTTCCATGTCCACGCGCGCTGGTGACTATGTAACTCTGCGGGCGCTGCGTGCCGAAGTCGGCGATGACGCCTGTCGTTTCTTCTACGTGCTGCGCAAGGCGGATCAGCACCTGGATTTTGATCTCGACCTGGCCAAGAGCCAGAGTGCGGATAACCCGGTGTATTACATCCAGTATGCCCATGCCCGTATCTGCTCGCTCATGGCGCAGTGGAACGGCGCAGTGTCTGATCTGAATGATGCTGACCTGACGCTACTGACTAACCCGCGTGAAACAGCCTTAACAGCATTTCTTGGCCGATTTCCGGAGGTCGTTGAATCGGCCGCGCGGGATCTGGCGCCCCATCAGGTCGCGTTTTACCTGCGCGACTTGGCCGCCGAGTTTCATGGCTACTACAATGCGGAGCGCATGCTGCTCGATGATGCTGCGCTGACAAGCGCCCGCTTGGCACTCTCGGTGGCGGTGCGGCAGGTCATCCGCAATGGCATGGCGCTGCTAGGTGTATCCTGTCCGGAGTCCATGTAGTTTCCCTTGCGCAAAGCCTGTAAGCTAGGCGCGGATTGCACACGAGACCGTTATGTCCAGAGATTACAAGCCCAATCGCCACGCTTCCAGAGATCGCGAGCGACCTACAGGGGGCGGCGCCTTCAAGGGGATCCTGTATGGCCTGATGCTTGGCCTGGTGATTGCAGCAGCCGTTGCCTGGTGGTTTAACCGCATGCCATCGCCTTTTATCGACAAGACTGGCACAGCGGGCTCGGCGCAGACGCCTGCCAAGCCGGCAGCTGATGCGGCTCAGCCCCCGGCGGCACCAGCTGCGGCGCCGGCAAATGCCCAGGGTGAAAACGGTCAACCCATTGCTCTTCCGGGCAAACCCGGCGATCCGGTGCCGGAAAAACGCTTCCAGTTCCCTGATATTCTCTCTGGCAAGACTGATGGAACGACGTCGGTCCCGGCCAAACCGGCCGACCCCGCGAAACCGGCTGAGACCACCAAGCCCGCCGAAGCATCCACCGGGTTCTACCTGATGGCCGGTTCGTTCCAGAAGCCGGCTGATGCCGATGCCCAGAAGGCTAACCTGGCGCTCATCGGTTTCGATGCCACCGTACAGAAAGCAGTCATTGGTGAAAAGGTCTGGTATCGCGTCAAGATCGGACCCTTCAAGCGCCAAGACGATGCCAACCGCGCCCGCAACGAACTCAAGGACAACGGCATCGATGCCGTGCCTGCCCGTAACTAAATCGGAGTCATCATGCAACGTCGCCAATTTCTTGTCACGCTGTTAGCCGGGTTCGGATCAGCTGCATCCGGTAGTGCACTGGCACAGGCCGCTCTGGGGGGTGCCCTCCCGGCAACGGCGCCGGCCAGCGGCGTTGCCATTGCTGGCCAGACCTATGCGGTATTGAATACCCAGGCGGCCGCGGCGGGCGGTAAGATGGAAGTGCTCGAATTCTTCTCCTATGGTTGCCCGCACTGCCATGAGTTTGCCGAGCCTTTCGAGCGCTGGTCCAAGAGGCAGAAGGATGTCGTTGTGCGCCGAGTCCCGGTGACCTTTGGACGGCCGCAATGGGTAGTTCTGGGTCGCCTGTTTTATACGATTCAGCTGATGAAGCTCCCGTCACTCGATATGGCGGCATTTGCAGCGATCCACCAGCAGGGTCGCATGCTTTACGATGACCAGGCCGTATTGCAGTGGGCAGCATCGCAGCCCGGGGTAGATGCCAATAAATTCAAGGAGGTTTACTTCTCGCAAGAAGTAACTAACGCGATGAAGAAGGCCGATATGTTGGCCATGACGTACCAGATCGACTCGGTGCCTTCGATTATCGTTGCCGGCCGTTACAAGATGCTGCAGCAGCGCGGCATGAATTTCAGTGATCTGTTGGCCAACACGGATGCCGTTATCCGGTTGGCGCGCCAATCACAGAAGTAGTCATTGGGTCTTATCCCTCCGGGCTATCCGGTGAGTGATCTAAAGCAAAACGCCCGCAACTGCGGGCGTTTTGCTTGGGGAACGCGCTAAAGTTACTTTGCAGCTTTTGCCTTGGGCTTGGCCACTGCCGGGGCCTTTTTGGCATCGGCGCGCATTTTGACAAAGCTACCGGGCGCATCTTCGATGGCCTTGAGTGGTCCATCACCCGGAACACGGGCAGCCACCTTCTTGTCATCAATGGCTTCGACCCATTGCTCCCAGTTCGGCCACCAGGAACCCTCGTGCTGGGTTGCACCCTCGAACCACTGCTGGGCTGTTTCCGGCAGCTTGGCGTTCGTCCAGTAACAGTATTTGTTACCGGCTGGCGGGTTAACGATACCGGCAATGTGACCCGAGCCGCCCAGGACGAAATTGACCGGACCCGATGGCAGATGTACACCCATGTAGGTGCTAATCCACGGAGCGATGTGGTCTTCGATGGCCGAGACGAAATAGCACGGTGTCTTGACCTTGCGGATGTCGATCGGCACACCGCCCAGCGTGATACCACCAGGTTCCTTGAGGATGTTCTTCAGGTACATGTTGCGCAGATAGAAGCTGTGCATGGCGCGCGGCATTCGGGTTGAGTCCGAGTTCCAGTAGAGCAGATCGAACGGGAATGGATCCTTGCCCATCAGGTAGTTGTTGATCACGAACGACCAGACCAGATCGTTGGCACGCAGCATGCTGAAGGTGCCCGCCATTTCAGAACCGTCCAAGTAGCCGGTCTTTTCCATCTTTTTCTCGATGGTGGCGATGCTGGCCTCGTCGATGAAGACACCCAGTTCGCCTGGATCGGTGAAGTCCAGCATGGTGGTGAAGAAGGTGGCCGAGTTGGCACGGTTATCCTTCTTGGCGGCCATGTAGGCCAGCGTTGACATGAGCAGCGTGCCGCCCAGACAATACCCGGCCAGATTGACTTTCTTGGAGCCGGTGGCCTGTTCGACGGCATTGATTGCGGCCAGCGAACCTTCGAGCATGTAATCTTCGAAATTCAGATTAGCGTGCTTTTCATCCGGGTTCAGCCAGCTGATGATGAAGGTGGAATGACCCTGATCGGTTGTCCATTTAACGAACGAGTTCTTTTCGCGTAGATCGAGAATATAGAACTTGTTGATCCAGGGCGGCACGATCAGCAGCGGCACATCGAACTGCTGCTTGGTGGTCGGTTCGTAGTGGATCAGCTGGAACATGTCATTCTGGTAGACAACCTTGCCCTTGGTCGTGGCAACGTTTTTGCCCAGTTCGAAAGCCGAGGTATCGGTCATCCGGATACGCAGCTTGCCGTCGCCGGCTTCAACGTCATGCAGCAGGTTATTCAGGCCCTTCACCAGGTTCTGACCCTGGGTGCGAACGGTTTCGCGGAAGACTTCCGGGTTCGTCAGGGCAAAGTTGCTCGGCGACAGGGCGTCGACATACTGACGGGTGTAGAAGTTGACCTTTTCGCGCTGCTTTTCGTCCATGCCCTCGACGGTGCCCACTGTCTCAAGAATCGACTTGGAGGCGATCAGATACGACTGCTTGATAAAGTCGAAAACGAAATCCTCTTGCCAGCCTTCGTCCTTGAAACGCTTGTCGGCGCGATCCGGCGCCATGGTCGGCTCGGCGTTGACGCCCATCATGCGCATGACCGAGTTCTGCCACAGCGAGAAATAGTTGTGCACCATGTTCATCTGGGTCTGGGCCAACTGATACGGATTCGACATCAGGCGCGCCGACAGATCCATGAATGCTTTGGCGATACCGACTTCTTCGCCGGCGGTGTTGACACCTTTCTGGGATTGGCGCTCCAGAAAGCTGCTCAGGACGCGCGAAGCGCGCTGGGCGACTTCGGCATACACGTGAACCAGTTCGGCGGGGTTCTTGCCTTCCGAGCCCTCGGCGGGATTTGGGGACTGCGACATGGTCATCTCCGGAATCTTGAAATCCAAAAAAAGCGCGCCTCGGATCACCAGAACCGGTGACTTTGCGGGCACGGGGTGCGACAGCCGTAGATTGCCTGTAAAGACCCGATCGCACAAGGGGTATGCCTCGGCATGGCAGCCTCCGGCCGGTAGTTTGGGTTCGTGGCAAAGCGGGGGTACACTGGCCAAATGGCAGACCAAGTCCAGCCCGCCCCCTCTTCTGCAAGCCCCGCCGAGGATTTCGAGGCGGATTACCCATGTGTCGGGGTCTGCATGGCGGATCCGGAGTCCGGGTTGTGCCAGGGTTGCGGCCGCCCCCTGGCGGAACCCCGGGCGTCTGCCGAAGACCCGTCAGAATAGGCCGTCCGGGCTGTCATGCCGCCCCGGGCGGGGTATAATCCGACCATCTGCCGATGTCGTTTCCTCCCAATTCCTATCTACCGGAAACTTGCACATGAACACTGAAAAAGCCCGCTTCAACATGGTCGAACAACAGATCCGGCCCTGGAATGTTCTGGACCCCAACGTGCTGGACTTGCTGTTTGAAGTGCGCCGGGAAGAATTTGTGCCGCAGAACTACCGGTCGCTGGCCTTTGCCGATATCGAGATTCCATTAAGCCCCGCGGCCGTCATGATGCCGCCCCGCATGGAGGCCCGCCTGCTGCAGGAGCTAGAGTTATCGCCTGACGCGCAGATTCTGGAGGTTGGCACGGGCTCCGGCTACATGACGGCACTGCTGGCTTCGCAGGGTGCTCATGTCACGAGTCTGGAAATCGACCCTGCACTTCAGGCGCAGGCGCAGGCCAATCTGGACGAAGCGGGTATCGAGAATGTGACGCTGGTGCTGGGTGATGGCCTCAAGGGCCATGAAGCCGGTGAACCTTATGATGCCATCGTCCTGACCGGTTCGGTGCCGGCCATCCCTGAAATTCTGCTGCATCAGCTGGCTCTGGGCGGTCGGCTGATGGCTGTGGTGGGTACGGGCTCGGTCATGGAAGTGGTGCGAATCCACTGCACTGGCCCGGGCACCTATTCCCGCGAACGTCTGTTCGAAACCACGGTGCCGCCGCTCGAAAACGCGCCACGCACGACCGCTTTTAGCCTCTGAATGTAAACCGACGAACGCCGCCCGTGATCGCAAAAATATCGATCGGGGCGGCGTTGGTATTTGATCGATCCGTGTCATGACTGCGCGGACACTGCTGGAGTAGTTTATGGAGAAGGATCTGCGCTCTGCCGCGCTGGAGTATCACCGTTACCCGACGCACGGCAAGATTTCCGTAACCCCGACCAAGGGACTTACTAATCAGCGAGACCTTGCATTGGCGTATTCGCCCGGCGTTGCATTTGCCTGCGAAGAGATCGAGGCCAATCCGGACGAGGCCGATACGCTGACAGCGCGTGGCAATCTCGTTGGTGTGGTCACCAATGGCACGGCGGTTCTGGGTCTCGGCAATATCGGTCCGCTGGCCTCGAAGCCGGTGATGGAAGGCAAGGGCTGTCTGTTCAAAAAGTTTGCAGGTATCGACGTCTTTGATATCGAGCTGGCTGAGAATGATCCGGATAAGTTGATCGACATGATCGCCGCCCTCGAGCCCACGCTCGGCGGGATCAATCTGGAAGACATTAAGGCGCCGGAGTGCTTCTACATTGAGCGCGAACTGAAGAAGCGGATGAAAATCCCTGTCTTCCATGATGACCAGCATGGCACGGCCATTATTTCGGCCTCGGCACTGATCAACGGTCTTAAGGTCATCAAGAAAGATATCGGCCAGATCCGGGTCGTGGTTTCTGGTGCGGGCGCAGCAGCGATTTCCTGTCTTGATCTGTGGTGTGAAATTGGTGTCAAGCGTGAACACATTACAATTTGCGATTCCAAAGGCGTGGTTTATGTTGGCCGAGAGGCCAATATGGAGCCGACCAAGGCCAAGTATGCGCAGGACACCAAGTCCCGTACGCTGCAAGAGGCGCTGGTTGGTGCCGATGTATTCCTCGGCCTCTCGGCCGCGGGGGCGCTGAAAGCCGAATGGCTACCGGCCATGAAAGAAAACCCGCTGATTTTCGCGCTCGCCAACCCGACGCCCGAAATCATGCCGGAAGAGGCGCGCAAGGTGCGCCCGGATGCCATTATTGCCACGGGCCGGTCGGATTATCCGAACCAGGTCAACAATGTGCTGTGCTTCCCGTTTATCTTCCGCGGTGCGCTGGATGTAGGCGCGACGGGTATTACGGAAGAAATGAAGCTGGCCTGCGTTTATGCGATCGCCGAACTGGCTGAGGTGGAAGTTTCGGACGAAGTGGCCATGGCTTATGCCGGGCACAACCTGCAATTCGGACCAGAATACCTGATTCCCAAACCCTTTGATCCGCGTTTGATTACGCGGATTGCACCTGCGGTTGCGAAAGCTGCAGTCAGCTCGGGGGTTGCCCGTCGTCCGATCGCCGACATGGATGCTTATGTCGAACGCCTCAAGGAGTTCGTCTATCACACCGGTATCGGCATGCGCGCCGTGTTCGTCGCCTGCAAGGAGGGTCCGCGCCAGCGCATTCTATTTGCCGAGGGTGAAGATGAGCGGGTCTTGCGTGCCACACAAATTATTCTGGAAGAACAGCTAGCAACGCCGGTACTGATTGGTCGCCCGGAAGTCGTGGCCACACGTCTGGAACGTGCAGGTTTGCGTATCAGGCCCGGTATCGATTTCGAATTGGTCAACCCGCAGGACGATTCGCGCTATCGCGAGTGCTGGACCGCGTATCACAAGCTCATGGCGCGTCGTGGCGTGACGCCGGATATTGCCAAGTCCGAAATGCGCCGGGATACCACGCTCATGGGTGCCATGCTCATGAAGCTGGGGCATGCCGACGGGATGATCTGCGGGGTCCTTGGGCAATACGGCGATCACCTGCAGGTTGTCAGCGAAGTCATCGGTAAGCGCACCGGCGTCAATGTGTTTGCTGCCATGAATTACCTGATGCTCCCGGGGCGCTCCCTGTTTATTGCCGATACACATGTGAACGAGAATCCGGATGCCGAGCAGGTGGCCGAAATTGCCATGCTGGCAGCAGACGAGGTAAAGCGTTTCGGCGTACACCCCAAAGTGGCGCTGTTGTCACATTCGAATTTTGGTTCTTCCGCCTCGGCCTCGGCCCTGAAAATGAGCCGTGCGGCAGCCCTGCTGCCGGCCTTGTCTTCGGGCGAGCTGGAAGTCGATGGTGAAATGCATGGGGATTCAGCGCTGTCGGAAGAAATACGGTTCAATGCGTATCCGGAGTCAGCACTCAAGGGCGAAGCCAATGTCCTGGTAATGCCTAACCTCGATGCGGCTAATATTTCCTACAACCTGATCAAGATGATTGGCGGTTCGGGTGTCACCATTGGCCCCGTCCTGCTGGGCTCGGCATTGCCGGTGCATATTCTGACCTCGTCGTCCACCGTTCGTCGTGTTGTCAACATGACTGCCATGGCCGTTCTGGATGCACTGAAGGCGAAGCGCTAGTTGCTTGCCCTAAAGGATCAGAGGGAATAGAGTTACTTAATGCCGTCGCAAGATGGTTCGCAAACCCAAGGAGAAAATCCGTGAAGAAATTTTTGATTCTGACTTCCGTTGCTGCATTGTCACTGCCGGCCTTTGCAGCCTCGCCGGCGCCGACGCAGAAATTCATCAGCACCGAGCAGGTCGTCACCATCTGTAAGAACAAGAGCAATCCCCAGGATCAGGGCTACTGCAGTGGCTTTGGTCAGGGCGTCTATGACGGATACCTAATGATGGTCAACCCGAATAAGAAAGGTGCCCAAACCATCTGTATCCCGCAAGACGCGAAAGATCCGGGTATCGTCGACTCTTTTATCAAGTGGACCGAGGCAAATCCCAAGTTCAACAGCAAGCCTGCGGCTGAAGCAGTCCTGAACTTTCTGGATCAGCGCTATCCCTGCAAGAAATAATTGACCAGGATGCCGATCGTGACCAGAAATCTATTGGCCATTCCCTTGCTAGCGGCTTGCTTGATAGGCTGCTCTGGCATGAGTAACACGCAGCAAAAAATGCTGTCCGGAGGTGCCATCGGCGCCGCAGCCGGTGCAGGGATCACAGCAATTGCCGGTGGTAACCCGATCTGGGGCGCCATTGGCGGCGCTGCTGTCGGTACGGCTGGTGGTTATCTGATGTCGAAGTGAACCTGAACTTCGCACTTAAAAGGATTTATTCATGAAAAAGACATTAATGATTGTTCCCGTAGTGGCTGCATTTCTGACGGGTTGTTCGGGTATGAGCGATACACAGCAGCGCACCCTATCTGGCGGTGCGATTGGCGCGGCCGCTGGTGCTGGTATCGTCGCTATTGCTGGTGGTAATCCGATCTGGGGTGCTGTCGGTGGCGCTGCAGTCGGTGCGGTGGGTGGTTATGCCTACGACCAGTACGAAAAGAGCAAACAGAAGCAGTACAACCAAGGCTACCAGGCCGGCAAGAAGGCCGGGGCTAGCGGCAACTGATCCGCTATTCGGATCGGCCGAAAACAAAAGGCGCCCAAGGCGCCTTTTGTCATTTTAGTGCGGTTTCGTACCTTAGCCTTTGCGAACAACCTGGCTGATATCGCGAACGGCGCCGCGGTCGGCCGACGTGGCAAAAAGAGCGTAGGCCCTCAGCGCCTGCGAGACCTCGCGCTGACGGGTTGCTGGTTGCCAGGCCTTGGCGCCACGGGCACGCATATCGGCCTCTCGCTTGGCGAGCAGGTCATCGGCAACGGCCAGATGAATCCTGCGGTTCGGGATGTCGATTTCGATAGTATCGCCCGTTTCTACCAGACCAATCAGGCCACCGCTGGCCGCTTCTGGCGACACGTGGCCGATGGACAGGCCCGAGGTGCCTCCGGAGAATCGGCCGTCCGTGAGCAGCGCGCAGGCTTTGCCCAGGCCGCGTGATTTCAGATACGAGGTCGGGTAGAGCATTTCCTGCATGCCCGGGCCGCCTTGTGGCCCTTCGTAGCGGATGACGACGACATCGTTTTCGATAACTTCACCCGAGAGGATGCCCTCAACGGCACTTTCCTGGCTCTCATAGACACGGGCTTTGCCGGTGAACTTGAGGATCGACTCATCAACTCCGGCGGTCTTGACGATACAGCCGTTCAGGGCCAGATTGCCGTACAACACAGCCAGACCACCATCCTGGGAATAGGCATGGGCACGGTTCCGGATACAACCATTTTCACGGTCCGTATCCAGGTCGTCGTAACGACGATCCTGAGAGAAAGCCGTTTGCGTGGGTATGCCACCGGGTGAGGCGCGGAAGAAGGTGGTGACCCGATCGTCCTGGGTTTTTGTCACATCATAGTGATCGATCGCGGCACCCAGCGAGGCACTGTGGACGGTTGGCGTGTCGCGGTGGATCAGGCCGGCCCGATCAAGTTCGGCGAGCAGTCCAAGGATGCCGCCGGCGCGATGAACATCCTCAATGTGGTACTTGTCGGTCATTGGCGCCACTTTGCACAGGCAGGGCACATGGCGCGAGATTCGATCGATATCCTGCATCGTAAAATCGATACCTGCCTCCTGTGCTGCCGCCAGAATATGTAGCACGGTGTTGGTAGAACCGCCCATCGCTACATCCAGCGTCATCGCATTTTCGAAGGCCTGTTTGTTGGCGATGCTTCGGGGCAGCACGGAAGCGTCATCGCTTTCGTAGTAGCGCTTGCAGAGATCGACAATCTTCTGGCCCGCACCGAGAAACAGCGATTTCCGGTCGGCGTGGGTAGCGACTACGGTGCCGTTGCCCGGCAGGGAGAGGCCAAGCGCCTCGGTGAGGCAGTTCATGGAGTTGGCGGTAAACATGCCCGAGCAGGACCCGCAGGTCGGACAGGCCGAGCGCTCAACTGCTTCAACTTCCTCATCCGAGCAGTGACTATCGGCCGCCTTGACCATGGCATCCACCAGATCCAGTGAAATGACTTTGCCGCCGATTTTCACTTTGCCGGCTTCCATCGGGCCGCCCGACACAAATATAGCGGGAATGTTCAGACGGAGCGCCGCCATCAGCATCCCCGGGGTGATCTTGTCGCAATTGGAAATACACACCAGCGCATCGGCACAGTGCGCATTCGCCATGTATTCCACCGAATCCGCAATGAGTTCGCGCGACGGCAGGGAGTACAGCATCCCGCCGTGACCCATGGCAATCCCGTCATCAACGGCGATCGTATTGAATTCCTTGGCAATGCCCCCCGCGGCTTCAATCTCACGAGCAACCAGTTGACCGAGGTCCTTCAGGTGTACATGGCCCGGGACAAACTGGGTGAACGAATTGACCACGGCAATAATGGGTTTGCCGAAATCGCCATCCTTCATGCCGGTCGCGCGCCAGAGGGAGCGGGCGCCAGCCATATTGCGGCCATGGGTCGAGGTACGGGAGCGGTATTGCGGCATGACAAATCCTTAAAACGGTCGGTAGGTCGGTCAGATGTGATCGGGGATTGACCTATAATTTCGTTATTCTATCGCCCCCGCAAGATTTCATGACGCCCTTGATGCACCCCCAGTTTGATCCCGTGGCATTAAGCATTGGCCCGCTGTCGATCCATTGGTATGGATTGATGTATTTGCTGGCATTTTTGCTGTTTGTCGTCATGGGGCGAATTCACGCCAGACAGCTGCCGCAGGCGGGCTGGACCAATCAAGCCATTGATGACCTGCTGTTCTATGGGGCTTTAGGCGTGGTTCTTGGCGGGCGGTTGGGCTACGTTCTGTTTTATAAGCCCGGCTACTACCTGGGGCACCCTCTGGAAATTTTTGCCCTCTGGCAAGGCGGTATGTCCTTCCACGGTGGTTTGCTGGGTGTTCTGGTGGCGATGGGGCTTTACGGCCGCAAACACGGTCGCAGCTTCTTTGAAGTCACTGACTTTATTGCACCCTTAGTACCGCTGGGTCTGGCTGCGGGTCGTATGGGTAACTTTATCAACGGTGAACTCGTTGGTCGGATTACGGATGTGCCCTGGGCCATGATCTTTCCGCGTACGGATTATTTTCCGCGCCACCCCTCACAGCTGTACCAGTTTGCCTGTGAAGGCTTGCTGCTCTTTGCATTGCTCTGGTGGTATGCCGCTAAGCCCCGGCCACGCGCTGCCGTTTCAGCGGTCTTTCTGATGGGCTATGGGCTTGCCCGCTTTGTGGCCGAGTTTGGTCGCGAGCCAGATGATTTTCTCGGGTTGCTGTTCGGTAACCTGTCGATGGGGCAATGGCTTAGCCTGCCTATGATTCTTGCTGGCATTGTGATGTATCGCTACAGCCAGCGCCAACCTGTTTGATGATAGGAGTAATACGATGACCCGTCCGTTCAAGATTCTTGGCGTTCAACAGATCGCCATTGGCGGTCCTTCCAAAGAAAAGCTTCGTACCCTGTGGGTCGATATGCTGGGCCTGGAAATCACCGGTAACTTTGTTTCGGAGCGTGAGAACGTCGATGAAGACATCACCGCTATGGGCAAAGGCCCGTTCAAGGTGGAAGTGGATCTGATGCAGCCGCTGGACCCGGAAAAGAAGCCAGCTGTACATGCCACGCCGCTCAATCATATCGGCCTGTGGGTCGACAACCTGCCAGTCGCTGTGGATTGGCTGACCAACAATGGGGTGCGTTTCGCACCGGGCGGTATCCGCAAAGGCGCGGCTGGTTACGACATCACCTTCATGCACCCGAAAGCCAACGATGAGTTCCCGATTGCCGGTGAAGGTGTTCTCATCGAACTCGTACAAGCGCCACAGGAAGTGATTGAGGCATTTGCTAAGCTGGCAGGCTAATAAAACAGGTAGCCAACAAAAAAGCGGCCGAGGCCGCTTTTTTGTTGGTGGTACGTTCAGATCATTCAAACTCGATAATGATCTGATCAACCGACAGTGATTCTCCCGCAGCGGCCGAAACCTTCTTCACCTTGCCGTCTTGCTCGGCCTTGAGGATATTTTCCATCTTCATGGCTTCGATGACGGCCAGCTTTTCGCCCGCCTTGACATCCTGGCCTACCTTAACGGCCACTTCGCGCAGTAGGCCCGGCATCGGCGACAGCAGGAACTTCGACATATCCGGGGCGGCCTTCTTCGGCATCAGGGCCAGCATTTCTGCAACGCGGGCGCGCATGACGTTGAAGTTTGCCTGGGTGCCCCAGTGGAACAGACGGTAGTCCAGTTTGTGGCGCTCAACCTGCATTGTGAACGGTTCACCATTCACGGTGCCGATGAAGAGCGGTTCACCCAGGTTCCAGGCGGAACGGATCTTTAAGGTTTCGCCCTTGTAGGTCACATCGTAGCCGCCTTCTGTCGCAGTCACGATAACCGGATGCTGTACACCATCACGAATGACAACGGCCGCATCGCTCACCTGAAGCTCGTGCCCGGGCAGCTGGCCGCTGACGTTGGCTGCACGGTCGATATAGCGGCGGTGGACGAATGCAGCCACGGACATCAGCAACGCCGGATCATCATGCGGCACATCGCTTGCATCAAAGCCCTTCGGGTACTCTTCGGCAATAAAGGCGGTCGTGAAATTACCGGCCTGGAAGCGCGGGTGCTGCATCAGCGCCGCCTGGAACGGAATGTTTGACGAAATGCCGCGGATGACGAAGCTGTTGAGAGCGTCGCGCATGCGCTCAATGGCTTGTTCGCGCGTCGCTCCATGCACGATGAGTTTAGCAATCATCGAGTCGTAGTACATCGAGATTTCGCCGCCCTCGTAGACACCGGTGTCGACGCGCACCTGGCCCGGCACTTCTTCCGGCGGGGCAAACTTCACCAGACGACCGGTTGAGGGCAGGAAGCCACGGAACGGGTCTTCGGCGTTAATACGGCATTCCATTGCCCAACCATTCAGTTGAACGTCTTCCTGCTTGAACGACAGCTTTTCGCCTGCCGCAACGCGGATCATCTGCTCGACGAGGTCGAGGCCGGTGATCAGTTCAGTCACCGGGTGTTCCACCTGCAGGCGGGTGTTCATTTCGAGGAAGTAGAACGACTTGTCCTTCCCAACAACAAACTCAACCGTACCGGCCGACTGATACTGCACCGCTTTAGCCAGCGCCACAGCTTGTTCACCCATGGCCTTACGGGTGGCCGGGTCGATGAAAGGCGACGGTGCTTCTTCGATCACCTTCTGGTGACGGCGCTGAATCGAGCAGTCACGTTCGTTCAAATACACGACGTTGCCGTGCGAGTCACCCAGCACCTGAATTTCGATATGGCGTGGCTCTTCAACAAATTTCTCGATAAAGACGCGATCATCACCAAAAGCATTCTTGGCTTCGTTCTTGCACGAGGCGAACCCTTCGTAGGCTTCCTTGTCGTCGAAGGCAACGCGCAGCCCCTTGCCGCCACCGCCCGCTGAGGCCTTGATCATGACCGGGTAACCAATGCCTTTGGCAATTTCAACCGCCTGTTCCGGCGTGTCGATTGGATCGTTGTAACCCGGAATGGTATTAACCTTGGCTTCGTTGGCCAGCTTTTTCGAGGCGATCTTATCGCCCATCGATTCCAGTGCGTAGACCTTAGGTCCGATGAAGACGATGCCGTTGGCTTCGAGCTTCTTGCCGAATTCGGCGTTTTCCGAGAGGAAGCCGTAACCTGGGTGAACCGCTTCAGCGCCGGTCTGTTTACAGGCAGCGATGATCTTGTCGATAACGAGGTACGACTCTTTCGATGCAGCCGGGCCGATACAGACGGCTTCGTCCGCCAACTCGACGTGGCGTGCTGCGGCATCGGCTTCCGAGTACACGGCAACGGTTTTGATGCCCATCTTACGGGCGGTCTTGATAACACGGCAGGCGATCTCGCCCCGGTTAGCAATCAGAATTTTCTTGAACATGAGAAAGCCTCAGATTTCGGTAATTAGGTTGGCGATCAAAGCGGGATGTTGCCGTGCTTGCGCCACGGATTGGTGACATCCTTATCCTTCAACATCGCAAGCGAGCGGCAGATACGCTTGCGGGTTTCGCTTGGCATGATCACGTCATCGATGAAGCCACGAGCGCCCGCCACAAACGGGTTGGCGAACTTGGCCTTGTACTCGGCTTCGCGCTCGGCCAGCTTGGCCGGGTTATTCTTCTCTTCGCGGAAAATAATTTCCACGGCACCCTTCGGGCCCATCACGGCGATTTCTGCCGATGGCCAGGCGAAGTTCACGTCGCCGCGCAGGTGCTTCGAGCTCATCACGTCGTAAGCGCCACCGTAGGCCTTGCGCGTAATCACGGTCACCTTCGGTACGGTACATTCGGCATAGGCGTAGAGCAGCTTGGCACCGTGCTTGATGATGCCGCCGTATTCCTGCGAGGTGCCCGGCATGAAGCCCGGGACGTCAACGAAGGTGACGACCGGAATATTGAAAGCATCACAGAAGCGCACGAAACGGGCTGCCTTGATCGACGACTTGATGTCCAGGCAGCCGGCCAACACCAGCGGTTGGTTGGCCACGATGCCGACGGTGCGGCCTTCCATGCGGCCGAAACCAACGATGATGTTCTTGGCGTAATCCGGCTGGATTTCGAAGAAGTCACAGTCATCCACCGTCTTGATGATCAGTTCCTTCATGTCGTATGGCTGGTTCGGGTTGGCCGGAACCAGCGTGTCGAGCGAGAAGTCCAGACGATCGGCGCTATCCAGCGTCGGTTGTACGGGTGGCTTCTCTTTATTGCTCGACGGCAGGAAGTTGATCAGACGGCGCAACATCAACAGCGCCTCGACGTCATTTTCAAAGGCCAGATCCGCTACGCCTGATTTGCTGGTGTGCGTGACGGCACCGCCCAGTTCTTCGGCGGTGACTTCTTCATGGGTCACGGTCTTCACGACATCCGGACCCGTCACAAACATGTATGAGCTGTCTTTCACCATGAAGATGAAGTCAGTCATGGATGGTGAGTACACGGCGCCACCGGCACATGGGCCCATGATCATCGAGATCTGCGGAATCACACCCGATGCCATGACATTACGCTGGAACACTTCCGCATAGCCACCTAGTGCGGCAACGCCTTCCTGAATACGGGCGCCGCCCGAGTCGTTAAGGCCGATCACCGGAGCGCCAACCTTCATGGCCTGATCCATGATCTTGCAGATCTTCTCGGCATGCGTTTCCGACAGCGAGCCGCCCAGTACCGTAAAGTCCTGCGAGAACACAAACACGAGGCGACCGTTGACGGTGCCATACCCGGTGACCACGCCATCCCCAGGCATCGACTGGCTATCCATGCCAAAGTCAGTGCAGCGGTGTTCCTTGAACATATCCCACTCTTCGAACGAATCCGGATCCAGGAAGAGTTCGATGCGTTCGCGGGCAGTCAGCTTGCCCTTGGCGTGCTGCGCATCAATACGCTTCTGGCCGCCGCCCAGTCGCGCCTGTTCGCGCTTCTGTTCGAGCTGATGGATGATGTCTTGCATGGTGGGACTCCTTAGGTGATATCCGGATTACGTGCCATGACCCGGGGTCGATGGCGGTACTTGAGCAAGTGTTGTGCCAAGAAAGCTGCCGAGTAGCTGGCGGGCTGCCGAGGCGGGTGTCTGGCGTGCCTGGTCAACGGCCTCTCGGATCGCGGGCAGGTTGGCGAGCACAGTGGGATTGGCATGAAAGGCACGGCGCAGCCCTGAATCGATCAGGCTCCACATCCAGGCCTGCGCCTGATGGCGCCGGCGCGCTTCGAATTCGCCGGTGGGCACCAAAGCCGTGCGGTAGTTCTCGATGGCTTCCCAGAACTTTTCGATGCCGTCGTGGTGCAGGGCGCTGAGTGCAATGACGGGCGGCTGCCAGTTCGGGCTAGTCGGGCGCAGCATGCCCAGCGCATTTTTCCATTGCGCGGCAGTCACAGCAGCAGCACGGGGATCAATGTCGGCCTTGTTAATGATCACCAGGTCGGCAATCTCGACGATGCCCTTTTTAATGGCCTGCAGATCATCACCGGCATTGGGCAGTTGCAAGAGGCAGAACATGTCCACCATGCCGGCCACGGTGGTTTCCGATTGGCCAACACCGACCGTTTCAACGATGATCACATCGTAGCCGGAGGCTTCGCAGAGCAGCATGGCTTCGCGCGTCTTTTCGGCAACACCACCGAGCGAGCCGGATGAGGGGCTGGGGCGGATGAAGGCTTCTTCCCGGGCGGAGAGCTGCTCCATACGGGTTTTGTCGCCCAGGATCGAACCCCCGGAAACGCTGGACGATGGGTCCACCGCTAGGACGGCGAGTTTGTGGCCCTGCTTGATGAGCCACATCCCGAGGGCTTCGATGAAGGTGGATTTGCCGGCGCCGGGCACGCCCGAGATACCGATACGAATCGCGTTGCCTGTTTTGGGTAACAGTGCGTTGAGCACTTGTTGTGCGCGAAGTTGGTGATCATCACGCGTTGATTCGATCAGCGTAATGGCCTTGGCCAGCGCACGGCGCTCACCCGCGAGCACACCCGCTACCAGCGCCTGATCGGCATCGGTGAGGGTCGTGACTTCAACGGGGCTCATGGCGTTCATGCGCAGACGCAGTACTTACTTGGATTTCGCTTTGCGGATTTCGGCCAGCACGGTGCGGGCGGAATCTTCAATTCGGGTGCCCGGGCCAAAGATGGCTTTGGCACCCGCCTTGTAGAGGGTGTCGTAGTCCTGTGCCGGAATGACGCCACCGGCGAAGACGATGATGTCGTCCGATCCCTGATCCTTAAGCGCTTTGACCAGTGCCGGCAGCAGCGTTTTGTGGCCGGCGGCCAGCGATGAGACGCCGATGGCGTGGACATCGTTTTCAATGGCCTGACGTGCGGCTTCTTCCGGTGTTTGGAACAGCGGGCCCATGTCGATGTCGAAGCCCAGGTCGGCGAAGGCAGTAGCGACGACCTTGGCACCACGGTCGTGACCATCCTGGCCCAGTTTGGCGATCATGATGCGCGGACGACGGCCTTCTTCCTGAACGAACTTTTCGATGTCTTGTTTGATCTCTTCCCAGCTGTCCTGACCTTGCACAACGCCTCCGTACACACCGGAAATGGTTTGGTTGTTGGCACGGAAACGACCAAAGACCGTTTCCAGCGCATCCGATACTTCACCCACCGTGGCGCGCAGGCGGATAGCCTTGACGGTCAGATCCAGCAGGTTGCCCTGGCCGGTTTTGGCGCATTCGGTCA
>JBFYKG010000098.1:0-4241 GCA_041311015.1 Rhodocyclaceae bacterium
GGCGTGATCAAGGCCAGCTGGTAAGCAGGAGGATTTGATATGGCAATGAGTGATCCGATCGCCGATATGCTGACCCGCATCCGCAACGCGCAGATGTCCCAGAAGCTGGTGGTGCGTATGCCCGCCTCGAAGCTGAAAGTGGCCATCGCTAAAGTGCTCAAGGATGAAGGTTACGTTGAGGATTTTGCCGTGCGTGGTGAAGCTGCCAAGCCGGAACTGGAAATTGGTCTGAAGTACTACGCTGGTCGTCCGGTCATCGAGCGCGTTGAGCGCGTCTCGCGCCCTGGCCTGCGTGTCTACAAGCCGTCTGCCGAGATTCCCCGTGTCATGAACGGCCTGGGCATCGCGATTGTCTCGACCCCGAAGGGTGTCATGACCGATCGCAGCGCCCGTGCCGCCAATGTCGGCGGTGAAGTGCTCTGCTACGTGGCGTAAGGGAGGGTTCGATATGTCTCGCGTAGCTAAGAATCCGGTCGCCCTGCCGCAAGGTGTTGAAGTCAACCTCGCTGGTGCACAGATCAGCGTCAAGGGCCCGCTGGGCACCCTGACCCTGGCACGCAATGCCGCGGTTGATGTCGTTCAGGAAGGCGCTGCCTTGCAAGTCAAGGCCGTCGCCGGTGCAGTGAATGGCAACGCACTGTCGGGCACCACCCGTGCACTGCTGGCCAATCTGGTGAATGGTGTTTCCAAGGGTTTCGAAAAGAAACTGACCCTGGTTGGCGTGGGCTACCGTGCCCAGGCTCAGGGCGACACGCTGAACCTGTCTCTCGGTTTCTCGCACCCGGTTGCCCACAAGATGCCTGCTGGCGTCAAAGTGGAAACGCCGTCGCAAACCGAAATCGTGATCAAGGGGATCGACAAGCAACAGGTAGGTCAGGTTGCTGCCGAGATTCGCGCCTATCGCAAGCCGGAGCCTTACAAGGGCAAGGGTGTGCGTTACGCCGATGAGGTCGTGATCCTCAAGGAAACCAAGAAGAAGTAAGGGTGCCCTATGAAAGATAAAAAACAATCGCGTTTGCGCCGTGCCCGTCAGGCCCGCGCGCGTATCGCTGAGCAGAAGGCAATCCGCCTGAGTGTGTTCCGCACCAACCAGCACATCTACGCCCAGGTCATTTCAGCCTGTGGTGGCAAGGTGCTGGCTGCCGCTTCGACCGTCGAAGTGGATGTCCGCAAGGATGTCCCGAATGGCGGCAATGTGGCTGCTGCCACGACGGTGGGCAAGCTGGTTGCCGAGCGCGCCCGCAAAGCGGGTGTTGAACAAGTTGCCTTTGATCGTTCGGGTTTCAAGTACCACGGTCGCATCAAGGCTCTGGCTGAAGCTGCCCGTGAAAACGGTCTCAAGTTCTAAGCCGCGCAGGAATCGAGGATAACTATGGCGAAAGCACAAAGTCGCAAACCGCAGCAGGCTGAAGAGCGTGATGAGTCTGGCCTGCGCGAGAAGATGGTTGCCATCAACCGCGTCAGCAAGACCGTAAAAGGCGGCCGTATCATGAGCTTTGCCGCACTGACCGTGGTCGGTGATGGTGATGGTGGCGTGGGTATGGGCAAGGGTAAGGCACGTGAAGTGCCGCTGGCCGTTCAGAAGGCCATGGAAGAAGCCCG
The DNA here is from genome assembly GCA_041311015.1 of Rhodocyclaceae bacterium. Taxonomy (GTDB): domain Bacteria; phylum Pseudomonadota; class Gammaproteobacteria; order Burkholderiales; family Rhodocyclaceae; genus Fluviibacter. The sequence goes on from JBFYKG010000098.1 coordinate 1,603, forward strand.
TCGTCGCCTGTTCAAGGTCTCGCTGAAGAACGGTACCGTCCAGCACACCCTGGTTGGCCGTCACGGCGCAGCCAAGGTGCTGATCCAGCCGGCACCGGAAGGTACGGGCATCATCGCCGGTGGCGCTGTTCGTAACGTGTTTGAAGTGATCGGTATCACGAACGTCGTGGCCAAGTGCCTTGGCTCGACCAACCCGTACAACGTCATCCGTGCAACCCTGAATGGTCTTAAGTCCATGAATACGCCGTCGGAAGTAGCTGCGAAGCGTGGCAAGACCATCGAAGAGATTCTGGGGTAAGACATGTCGAACAAGAAACTCAAGGTCACGCTCGTCAAGAGCATCATCGGCACCAAGCAGGACCACCGCGCCACCGTGCGTGGTCTGGGTCTGCGCCGTCTGAACTCGTCCGCCGTACTGGAAGATACTCCGGCTGTGCGCGGCATGATCACCAAGGTGCGCTACCTCGTTAAGAGCGAAAGCGTCTAAGGATAGGATTATGGAACTCAATACCATCAAACCCGGTGCCGGTGCCAAGCACGCTGCCAAGCGCGTTGGTCGTGGTATCGGTAGCGGCCTGGGCAAGACCTCGGGCCGTGGCCACAAAGGTCAGAAGTCGCGTACCGGCGGCTACCACAAGGTTGGTTTCGAAGGCGGCCAGATGCCGCTGCATCGTCGCCTGCCGAAGCGTGGTTTTGTCTCGCTGACGCGTGCCCGCGTTGCTGAAATCCGTCTGAGCGATCTGCAGGCCATTCCGGTCGACGAGATTGATCTGGCCGTGCTCAAGCAGTGTGGCGTCGTGTCGACGCTGGCGCTGGCAGCCAAGGTCATCCTCAAGGGTGAGCTGAGCCGCAAGGTCGTCCTGAAGGGCATTACCGCCACCAAGGGTGCCAAGGCAGCGATCGAAGCCGCTGGCGGCTCGGTTGAAGCATCGGCCGAGTAATCCGCAGGAACTGATCGGACATGCAACAGAACGCACTCACGCAGGGTAGCAAACACGGGGAACTCAAGCGTCGCTTGTTGTTCCTCTTGGGTGCGCTCATCGTGTACCGGATCGGTGCGCACATTCCTGTGCCCGGCATCGATCCGTCCGTGCTGTCCGATCTCTTCTCGCGTCAGAAAGACGGCATCCTGGGCATGTTCAACATGTTCTCGGGTGGCGCGCTGTCACGTTTTACGATCTTTGCTCTGGGCATCATGCCGTACATTTCGGCATCGATCATCATGCAGCTGATGACCGTCGCCAGCCCCGCGCTGGAAGCCCTCAAAAAAGAGGGTCAGGCCGGTCAGCACAAGATTTCGCAGTACACCCGTTACGGCACCGTGGTCCTGGCCTTCTTCCAGGCGCTGGGTATTGCTGTTGCACTCGAGGCCCAGCCGGGTCTGGTGCTTGAACCGGGTCTGGCCTTCCGTCTGGAAACGGTGCTTACCCTCGTGACGGGCACCATGTTCCTGATGTGGATCGGTGAGCAGATCACCGAACGTGGTCTGGGTAACGGCATCTCGATCATCATCTTCGCGGGTATCGCCGCAGGCCTGCCCAGCTCCCTGGGCGGCATTCTGGAGCTGGTCAACACCGGCGCCATGAACCCGCTGACTGCCCTGGTCATCGTCGCGATCGTTATTCTCGTCACCGCATTCGTGGTGTACGTCGAGCGCGGCCAGCGTCGCATCCTGGTCAACTACGCAAAGCGCCAGGTAGGCAACAAGCTCTATGGCGGTCAGTCGTCGTTCCTGCCGCTCAAGCTCAACATGTCGGGCGTGATCCCGCCGATCTTCGCCTCGTCGATCATCCTGTTCCCGGCCACGCTGGCAGGCTGGTTCGGTTCGGGCGAAAGCATGCTGTGGCTCAAGGATGTCTCTGTGGCCCTGTCGCCCGGTCAGCCGCTCTACATCCTGTTCTATGCCGCTGCCATCATTTTCTTCTGCTTCTTCTACACGGCTCTGGTGTTCAATACCCGTGAAACTTCGGATAACCTGAAGAAGAGCGGCGCGTTCATTCCCGGTATCCGCCCGGGTGAGCAAACCTCGCGTTATATCGAAAAAATTCTGACCCGCCTCACGCTGATCGGCGCCGTGTATATCACCGTCGTCTGCCTGCTGCCGGAATTCCTGATTCTCAAGTGGAACGTGCCGTTCTACTTCGGCGGCACCTCGCTGCTGATTATCGTGGTCGTCACCATGGACTTCATGTCCCAGGTGCAGGCCTTCGCAATGTCGCATCAATACGAAAATCTGCTCAAGAAGGCTAACTTCAAGGGCGGATTGGGCGGTCGCTAAGAAGATGGCAAAGGAAGACTTGATCGAAATGCAGGGCGAGGTTCTTGAAAACCTCCCCAACGCTACCTTCAAGGTCAAGCTGGAAAACGGCTATGAGGTCCACGCCTTCATCTCCGGCAAGATGCGTATGCACTACATCCGTATCCTGCCCGGTGACAAAGTCACCGTGCAACTCACCCCCTACGATCTGACCAAGGCGCGGATCACCTTCCGCGCCAAGTAAGAACGAAGGAATCAGTTTAGTTTTTTGTTTTTAATCTCTACGCAAGAACCCGACGGAAAGCCACGGCTGGGCGGAACGTCGACATAAAGGAGTAGGTAATGAAAGTTTTGGCTTCGGTACGGCGCATCTGCCGGAACT
>JBFYKG010000028.1:0-16064 GCA_041311015.1 Rhodocyclaceae bacterium
CGCTTTCTGATCGTTAGGGGTGCCCGCCGTTCGGGCTGAGAGAGACCCTTGGCACCTGATCCGGCTCATACCGGCGTAGGGAAACGAATGATTCTTGATCTGATGACCGCCATTGCCACACCCGACCCTCGCGATAGCGCAGGCACGGGCAAGGCGCGCCGTCTATTCACCGGTGCACCGCCCAAAGTGCTATCCATTGCCGGCATTGACCCAAGCGGTGGTGCAGGCCTATTGGCGGATATCAAAACCTTTACCGCACTCGGCGCCTATGGCTGCGGCGTGGTGGCCGGGCTCACGGCGCAAAGCACGCAGGGCGTCACCGCCGTCCAACTGCCATCGGCCGAATTTGTCGGTACGCAGATCGACACCTTGCTTGCCGATGTGGCAATTAGTGCTGTCAAAACCGGTATGCTCGGCCAAGCCACGAATGTGCAGGTCGTCGCAGAAAAGCTTTCGAAGCACGGCCAAGACAATCTGGTACTCGACCCGGTGATGATTGCCAAGAGCGGCGATACGCTTCTGACTAAAGAAGCCACCGGCCTGCTGCGCGATGCCCTCATTCCGCTGGCACGTGTACTCACACCCAACCTGCCCGAAGCCGGTGCCTTACTCGACGAGCGCGGCCCGGAAACAATTAAAGAAATGACACGCACCTGCGAGCGTCTGCATAAACTCTTGCGTCAGGAAAACAATCGTTGGATTCTGCTCAAGGGTGGCCATCTGCCCGGCGGCGAACTCATCGATCTACTCTACGACGGCGACCGGATGATTGAACTGCGCGCCGAACGTTTTGATACCCGTCACACGCACGGCACCGGTTGCGCGCTGTCGGCGGCGATTACCGCCTTAATACCGCAACACAAAGACATCCCCAGCGCAGTGACGCATGCCCACACCTGGCTGCAACAGGCAATTTACCGCGCCGACGAATTACAGATTAGCCGAACGCCGCAAACCGGCCACGGCCCCGTTCACCATACGCATGCGCTCTGCATCGCTTAACAAACAACTCTCAGAGAGCCCCAAGGAAACACCATGAACGCCAAACAACCTTTCGTCGCCACACAGGCCCACGTTGACGAAGCCGCCATTGCGCCGCTCCCGAATTCCCGCAAGGTCTATATCAAAGGCTCGCGTCCTGACATTCAAGTGCCGATGCGCGAGATCTCGCAATCGGATACGCCCACGGGTATGGGCGGTGAGAAGAACCCGCCCATCTATGTCTACGACTGCTCGGGTCCGTACACCGATCCGGCCGCCAAGATCGATATCCGTGCGGGGTTACCGGCATTGCGCCAGAAATGGATTGAAGAACGCAATGACACCGAAGTGCTCAGCGGCCTGACCTCCGAGTTTGGCCGTGAGCGTGCCGCCGACAAGGCGCTCGACGAACTGCGATTCCCGGGTCTACACCGCGCACCGCGCCGCGCCAAGGCCGGTACCAATGTCACGCAGATGTACTACGCACGCAAAGGCATTATCACGCCGGAGATGGAATACATCGCCATCCGCGAAAACCTGCAACGCGAGCAGTATCTGGCCAACCTGAAGAACAGTGGCCCTCAAGGCGAGCGCCTGGCCAAGCTGCTGGGTCGCCAGCACCCGGGCCAGAATTTTGGCGCCTCGATTCCGCCAGTCATCACGCCGGAGTTTGTGCGTGATGAAGTGGCTCGTGGCCGCGCCATCATCCCGAACAACATCAATCACCCGGAAAGCGAACCGATGATCATCGGCCGCAACTTCCTCGTGAAGATCAACGCCAACATCGGCAACTCGGCATTGGGCTCATCAATCAGCGAAGAAGTCGACAAGATGACCTGGTCGATCCGCTGGGGCGGCGACACCGTGATGGATCTGTCGACCGGCAAAAACATTCACGAAACGCGCGAGTGGATTATCCGCAACTCGCCCGTGCCGATTGGCACCGTGCCCATCTATCAGGCGCTGGAAAAAGTCGACGGCAAGGCCGAAGATCTGACCTGGGAGCTGTTCCGCGACACGCTCATCGAGCAGGCTGAACAGGGTGTCGATTACTTCACCATTCACGCCGGCGTGCTGCTGCGCTATATCCCGATGACGGCCAGCCGCATGACGGGCATCGTCTCGCGCGGCGGTTCGATCATGGCCAAGTGGTGCTTGGCACACCACAAGGAAAGCTTTCTCTACACGCACTTCGAAGAGATCTGCGAAATCATGAAGGCCTATGACGTGGCCTTCTCGCTGGGCGACGGCCTACGCCCAGGCTCGATCTACGACGCCAATGATGATGCGCAACTGGGCGAACTCAAGACCCTGGGTGAACTGACGCAGATCGCCTGGAAGCACGATGTGCAGGTGATGATCGAAGGCCCCGGCCACGTACCGATGCAACTGATCAAAGAGAATATGGATCTGCAACTAGAGTGGTGCGATGAAGCGCCGTTCTATACGCTGGGCCCGCTAACCACTGACATCGCCCCGGGTTACGACCACATCACCAGCGGCATCGGTGCGGCGATGATCGGCTGGTATGGCACGGCCATGCTCTGCTACGTCACGCCGAAGGAGCACCTGGGTCTGCCCGACAAGGACGACGTTAAGGAAGGCATCATTACCTACAAGCTGGCCGCCCACGCCGCCGACCTGGCCAAAGGCCACCCCGGCGCCCAGATCCGCGACAACGCGTTGTCGAAGGCCCGTTACGAGTTCCGCTGGGATGACCAGTTCAACCTCGGCCTCGACCCCGACAAGGCGCGCGAGTTCCACGACGAGACCCTGCCCAAGGAATCGGCCAAGGTCGCCCACTTCTGCTCGATGTGCGGCCCGCACTTCTGCTCAATGAAGATCACGCAGGACGTACGCGACTTCGCCGCCCAGCAGGGTATCGGTGAAAGCGAAGCCCTGGAAAAGGGGATGGAAGCCAAGGCCATCGAGTTCGTGAAGACCGGTGCCGAGGTGTACCGGAAGGTCTAAGGGTTCCGGGATTCGGCCGGCCCTAAGCCCCCCTTAATCCCGTCCCGTATAATCACGGAAACTCTTTACGGATCATTACTTTGCGCTGGTTCAACAAACTTCTGGTGACGCTGGGTCTGCTTGCCGTTCTTGGCTTTAGCCTGGGTGGGGTGTTGGTGGCATTTGCCTACCCGCAACTGCCCTCGCTGGATGTGCTGACGGATTACCGGCCCAAAGTACCGCTGCGCGTTTATACCGCTGACGGCGCCCTGATTGGCGAGTTTGGCGAAGAGCGCCGCCAGGTGGTGAAGATCGACCAGGTGCCGCCGGTGCTGAAGCAGGCCATTCTGGCCGCCGAAGATGACCGCTTCTACGAACACTCGGGCGTGGATCTGTTTGGCTTCGCGCGTGCAGCAGCCGCTAACCTGGTATCCGGTGGCAAGAAGCAGGGCGCATCCACCATCACCATGCAGGTGGCACGCAACTTCTTCCTGTCGTCAGAAAAGACCGTCACCCGCAAGCTCTATGAAGTGCTGCTGGCACTCAAGATCGAAAAGAATCTGAGCAAGGATCAGATCCTCGAGCTCTATATCAACCAGATCTATCTGGGGCAACGTGCCTATGGCTTTGCTTCCGCCGCCCAGATCTACTACGGCAAATCGCTTGATCAGCTGACGCCTGCCGAAGCCGCCATGCTGGCCGGCCTGCCCAAAGCGCCTTCCGCCTACAACCCGGTGGTCAACCCGAAGCGGGCCAAAATCCGTCAGCAATATGTGTTGCGCCGCATGCACGACCTGAAGTATCTGAATGATGCGCAGTATGAAGCGGCGCTGAATGAGCAGCTGGTCGTCAAGCGCCATGCCAACGAATTTGCCGTTCATGCCGACTACGTGGCCGAAATGGCGCGGCAGATGACCAACGATCTGTTTCCGCAGGACATCTATACCCGTGGCCTGACCGTGACGACCACCCTGAAGAAAGCTGATCAGGAAGCGGCCTACAAGGCCATGCGCAGCGCGGTACTGGCCTACGACAAGCGTCATGGCTATCGCGGCGCCGAAGGTTTTGTGGATCTTTCCAAGCTCAAGAACGAGGATGACGACGTTGATGATCTGCTCTCGAACTACGCCGATTCGGACCTCCTGAAGCCGGCCGTTATTCTGGCTATCGACCCACAGAAGATTCGCCTGGCGGTACGCGGTGGGGACCCGATGATTCTTTCCGGCGATCAGATCAAACTGGCCCAGCCGATGATCAGCGACAAGGCTCCCACCAACAAACGCCTGCGCCCGGGCGCGGTCGTGCGCGTCATCAAGGATGACAAAGGCGTCTGGCAATTGAGCCAGCTGCCGGAGGTTCAGGCTGGTTACGTCGCCATGTCACCCAAGGATGGCGCGGTGTACGCACTGGTCGGCGGCTTTGATTACACCCTGAACAAGTACAACCACATCACCCAGGCCTGGCGCCAGCCGGGCTCGTCGTTCAAACCATTTATCTATTCGGCCGCGCTCGACAAGGGTTACTCACCAGCCAGCATCGTCGAAGACAGCCCGATCAGCATCGGTGCCTCGGAGACCGGCTCGACCGCCTGGTCACCCAAGAACTATGATGGCAAGTACGAAGGCCCAATGCGTCTACGGACGGCACTGGCCAAATCCAAGAACATGGTCTCAATCCGGATCCTGCAGGCCTCCGGCGTGAAGTATGTGCAGGAATACGTGACGCGCTTTGGCTTCGAGGCTGAAAAGCATCCGCCCTATCTGACGATGGCACTCGGTGCCGGCTCCGTGACCCCGTGGCAGATGGCCCGGGCCTACACGGTGTTTGCTAACGGCGGCTACCTGGTCAACCCGTACATCGTGCAGGAAATCCGTGATGAAAAAGGCACCGTGCTCGCCCAGGCACAGCCCGTGATCGCCGGTGACACCGCGCCACGCGTGATCGATGCACGCAACGCCTTTGTGATGGACAGCATGCTGCGCGATGTCACGATCTACGGCACGGCAGCGCGTGCCTCGGCAACGCTCAAGCGGACCGACCTGGCGGGCAAAACCGGCACCACCAACGAACACGTCGATGCCTGGTTCTGTGGTTACCAGATGACCACGGCTGGCTGTGCCTGGATGGGCTTCGATCAGCCACGCAATCTGGGCAATGGCGAAACCGGTGGTCAGGCCGCCCTGCCGATCTGGATCGGCGCTATGGAAACGGCGCTTCAGGGCGTGCCCCAGGGCACCCTGCCGCCGCCAGAAGATGTGGTGGCCGTGGATGTGACCAGCAACCGCAAAGGGGGCGTTGCAAAAGAATATTTCTTCCGCGGGCAGGTCCCTGCCACAGTAGAACCGGAGCCGCCTGACTCAGGCGGCAAGGCGGTCGACTAACACCGACCAAATATCCAACGGCATTCTCGCCAGGCCAGGTTAGCGCAGATTCAAAGCGACCTGGCCTTGTTGTTTAAGGATCTCGACCAGCCGGGGACGAAGCGGATCGCCCGAACGCGTATCGGTCCAGCGCTCGGTCGCTGCATCAAAGCGGAAATGAAAACCGCCCGATTTAGCCGCAACCCAGATTTCCTTGGCGATCGCATGCGGGCTCACGATCACCTTGCTGCCATCGGCACATTCGATTTCCAGAATACCGCCCTGCATTTCAAAATCGATGTCCGATGTATCGGCAGCCGCTTCAACAGCCGCTTCGATGAGGGCCAGCTCCTGCTGACAACGCGCGGCGAATTCTTTGTCATCCATGACGGGGCTCTGTAATGTGTGTGATGGCCGAATTCTAGCCTGTGCGCAGGCTCTCGCGTGATAACATCCACGCATGACTCACGCCGTTTTAAACCGCCGCTTGCTCGCCCTGGGCGCCTGCCTCCTACTGAGCGCCTGTGGTATCAAGGGTGGGTTATACCTCGCCCCCAATCAGCTGCCCGGCGCCAAGCCGCCGGCCGGCTCAGAAGATGCCAAGGCACAGGCAGCCGCCAAAGAACGGGAGGCCGCAACAATTCCCGCGGCCGCACTACGTAACCCGGCCACCGACTCGCCGGCCGACATGATTCTTGATGGCTCGGCCTACTGACCGCACCCGTTTCCGAAAAAAACCCCGCCCGTACGCCCATGTCACCACGCCAATTTCCGCACAGCCGCCACCTGAACGACCAAAACGGACGTCTTCATTTTGAAGGCGTTGATCTGGCCTCTGTGGCCGCAGCACACGGCACGCCGACCTACGTGTATTCACGGGCGGCACTGACTGATGCCTACCAGGCCTTTGCCGATACCCTTGCCAGCCACCCGGCCGGCAAGGATGGTCTGGTGTGCTTTGCCGTCAAAGCCAACAGCAACTTGGGCGTGCTCAGCCTTTTTGCACAACTGGGTTCTGGCTTCGACATCGTGTCAGGCGGCGAACTCGCCCGCGTGCTGGCTGCCGGCGGCAACCCGAAGAAGATCGTATTCTCCGGCGTTGGCAAAACCGAATCTGAAATGGAAGCCGCGCTCAATGCCGGCATTCTCTGCTTTAACGTTGAATCGGCCAGCGAACTGGACCGGCTGGCGGCCGTTGCCGCCCGCTTAGGCAAGCGCGCGCCGATCAGCCTGCGCGTGAATCCGGATGTGGATGCCAAGACGCACCCGTACATTTCGACCGGTCTCAAGGAAAATAAATTCGGTGTACCGATTACCGATGCCTTGGCGCTGTATCGCCACGCCGCCTCGCTCCCATCGATTGAAGTCAGCGGTATCGATTGCCACATCGGGTCTCAACTGCTCGATCCGTCGCCTTTCGTCGAGGCACTGGAGCGCATCCTGCCGCTGGTCGATACACTCAAAGCCGAAGGCATTCATCTGCACCACATCGATCTGGGTGGCGGTCTGGGTATTTACTATCACGAGGGCCAGACCGAGCCCGTGGTAGCCGATTATCTGCGCCCACTGCTCGATCGGCTGACTGGACGCGGTCTGCGTGTTCTACTGGAGCCGGGTCGCCGCCTCGTCGGCAACGCCGGCGTTCTGCTAACCCAGGTCGAGTTTCTCAAGCATGGTGAAGACAAACACTTTGCCATCGTCGATGCAGCCATGAATGATCTGGCGCGCCCGGCGCTCTACGAAGCCTGGCACGACATTGTGCCCGTAGCACCGCACGCCGGTGAAACACGCACCTATGACATCGTTGGCCCCGTCTGCGAAACCGGGGATTTCCTCGGCCAGGCGCGCCCGCTGGCGCTGCAACAGGGCGACCTGCTGGCTGTGCTTTCTGCAGGCGCCTACGGCATGGTGATGAGTTCGAACTACAACACCCGCCCGCGGGCCGCCGAGATTCTGGTAGATGGCACGAAGACCCACGTGGTGCGTCCGCGCGAAACGGTCGAGAGCCTCTTCACCGGCGAATCAACCCTGAAAATCTGAGCTGTTACCGCAGCAGGTTTAGCGCGGCAGAACAATCAGGAGGGCGAGCGGGATGAAAACCAGTCCCGCAATATTGCCGATCATCACGATCGATGCCACTTTGTGCGGCTCCTGGTTATAACGCTCGGCAAACATGTAGTTCAGCACGGCCGGCGGTAGTGACCCAAAAAGAATCAGCTGGGCAATAAAGGCCTGCGGCAGATCAAGCAACCAGCCAATCGCGGCGGCCGTCCCCATACCGGCCAGCGGACGAACCACCGCAGCCACTAGGCTGGCTTTGCTCTCCGAGAAGGTGACATCGCACAAGCGCACACCCAGTGCAAACAGCATCAGGGGCACCGAGATATCACCCAGCATGCGGATGGCAAACATCAGCGGATGCCAGAGCTGCAGCTCCATCACGTTGAACACCAGCCCCAGAATAGCGGCCTGAATCATCGGGATTTTCCAGATATCGCCGATCCGGCCCTGGGGATCGAGGATCCAGGGGCCGATGGTGAAGTGAATGGTATTGGAAACTAGGAATAACACGACGGCAGCGGCCATGCCTTCCTTGCCGAACGCCAGCAACGCGAGCGGAATGCCGAGATTGCCACTGTTGTTGATCATGATCGGCAGGCCGACCGTTTTGGGGGCCTCACCCAGCATTCTGGCGGTCAGATAGCCAATCAGCCCACAGGCGAGGATTGATATTGCGGCGCCCAAAGCCAGCCAGCTGTATTCGCGGATATGAAAATCGCCACCGGCCATGACCGTAAATACCATCGCCGGCGTGAAGTAATCCATGTTCAGCCGGTTGGCGACGAGCATCTCGGGCTTATGCTTACGCCCCGCCCAGAAGCCGACCAGCACCACGGCGATGACCGGAAAGATCACCTCGAGAATACGGACAAAGAGTTCCATGACTTAAGATATTCGAGAAGAAGACAACCGGCGTTCCAACAGCCAGCTGACGAATGACAGCACCAGCAGGCCCATGCCGATCAGGAGAATACCTGCAATTTCGTAGCGGCTGAATGCTTCGTCAAGCACCCAGCGCGAACTGGCGATGGCGATCACCGGGGTGCCCAACACCAGCAGGCTGGCCTCCCAGGCCGGAATACGGGCCAGGATCGAGGTCCAGAGCCACCAGCAGAAGGCCGTGCTGATACAGACCAGCACCAGACTCATCACAATAAATTCGGGCGCCCAATTGACCGGGGGCTCATCGACGGAAACCGTTAACAGGGCGATCGGGATACTGCCGACCAGATTGCTCCAGGCGGTGAGGGACAACAGGTTGACCCGGGACTCCCGGCGTAGCTTTTTAAGCAAAACGGTACCCATGGCCCAGCAAACAGCCGCGCCGATACCGCAGACATTACTAAGCCAATCAGATTCGAGATGCCACGGTTCGATGATCAAAAAGAGCCCCGCCAGGATGCCGCCTACCGCCAGCCACTGTGCACCGCGCACCCGCTCCCCCAGAATCGGCCAGGCCAGTAACAGTGTCCAGATGGGCATGGTGTAAACCAGTACGGCGGTTTTACCCGCTGCGCCAAAATTGAGGCTCAGGGTCTGCAGCAGCATGAAGCCTGACACCTGACACAGGCTGATCATCGTCACCGCCCGCGGCGCGGGCATTGCCAGTGGCATACGCAACAGTTTGAGTGCGATAAAGAGCGCAATTGCGCCACCGAAGACACGGATTAACGTCATGGTGAACGGCGGCGCATAATCCAGTGCCTGCTTCGCAATAATCCAGGTGTAACCCCAGAGCAACGACAACACGACAATGCCCAGCCCGGCCCAGAGCCTGGCCCGCGATGCGGCCTCAGATCCCCTATCCATCAGGCCGCTTCGACCAGCAGGCCCTTGAGGTATTCCCCCTCCGGTGCGGCCAGGCCTACGGGGTGATCGCAAGATGCCATCAGGCGGCGCAGGATCCGGGCATCGCGCCCGGCATCGGCCGCGGCGCTGGCGACAATCTTCTGGAACAGCTCGACCCCGACCCCGCCCGAACACGAATAGGTCATCATCAGACCGCCCGGCGCCAGTAGCTTGAAGCCGAATAGGTTGATGTCCTTGTAGGCGCGCGCGGCCTGATCGGCATGTGCCGCGGAGGGGGCAAACTTGGGCGGATCCAGAATGATTAAATCAAACTGTTCGCCGGCCTTATGGTAATCGCGTAGCGCCTGGAACACATCGGCATCCCGCCATTCGGCGCGCGCGGCATCGATCTGCGGGTTCATGGCGAGATTGGCCTTGGCCTGTTCCAGTGCCGGGCCCGATGAATCAATCGAGATGACCGATGCCGCGCCGCCCGCCAAAGCTTGCAACGAAAAGCCGCCGGTGTAACAGAAGCAATTGAGTACGCGGCGCCCTCGGGCCAGCGAGCGCAGCAGCAACCGGTTGTCGCGCTGATCCAGATAGAAGCCGGTCTTGTGACCGCCGGCAACATCAACCCCGAAGTTCACACCATGCTCATCGATCTGTGGAAAAAACGGGCTTGGCGTTTCATGTAAACCTTTGGCGACAATCCAGCCGGTGACCGGTAGCAAGCCCTCGAGTTTGCGCACCTCCGAATCGGAGCGTTCATAGATCTGCTTGCAGTGTGTTGCTTGGATGATCCCGGCCACAATCGCATCGCGCCAGGCATCCGCACCCGCACTGGTAAGTTGCAACACCACGGTATCGCCATAACGATCGGCGATCACGCCAGGCAGGCTGTCGGCCTCACCGTGGATCAGGCGCTCGCCCGCTGGTTCGATCTGATTGCCGCGCAATACCGACCAACCGACACGACGCGCCACGGCCTGCGCCACACGGCGCTTGAAGAAGGCGTGGTCAATCGTTTCATCCGGATCAAAAGTCCACATGCGGGCTCGGATCTTGGATTCGGGGCTCCAGGCGGCACGGCCCATCGGCGTGCCATGCTCGTCTTCCACAATGACTGTATCGCCCGAGCGGGCACGCCCTTTAAGGGTGGCGACCGAACCAGCAAAGATCCAGGGATGGCGCCGGCGGACCGAACCAGATTTACCGGTATTCAATATCAGTGTTGCAGTCATGGGGTATCGTTGTTTTTAGAATCGGGGTTGAACTGTTCGGCCGTATCACGGGCCGCGGCATCTTTAGCACGATGCGCACGGGGGTGTGCCTGATCGTAGACCTGCGCCAGATGTTGGAAATCGAGATGGGTATAGACCTGCGTGGACGCGATACTGGCATGACCGAGCATTTCCTGCACCGCCCGCAGATCGCCGGAGCCCTGCAGCATATGGGTCGCGAAGGAATGACGCAACTGATGCGGGTGCACGCGCTGTGGCAAGCCCTGGCGCTGACCATGCTGCTGCAGACGTAGCTGGATCATACGGGGCGAAATGCGCTTGCCCTGCTGGCCGACAAATAACGCCGGCTCATCGTCCTTGGCCAACTGGGCGCGCACAGCCAACCAGGCCTCGATGGCGATCAGCGCAGCCTTACCCACCGGTACAACACGCGTCTTGTTGCGCTTACCCAGTACCCGCACCTCGCCCTGGCGCAGATCAGGCAGACAATCCAGATTTAAACCGACGAGTTCAGCAAGCCGGACACCGGAGGAGTAGAAGAGCTCGTAAATGGCCTGGTCACGTAGCCGCTGTACGTGTTCTCGCGCAGCTAGCGCGGCGGGTGGCGCATCCGTTGTATCTGCCGGTGTCGCCACCGGATTCAGCAAGCGGAATGCCTCATCGACCGACAGGGCATCCGGTAAGCGTTTGGGATGTTTGGGCGCATGCAGCCCCTCGGCCACATTGGCATCGAGAACGCCGCGCCGCGCCAACCAGCGCAGCAAACCGCGCCATGCCGACAAGGTGCGTGCAATCGAGCGGCCGGACAAGCCACCGGCATGCAAACGGCCGACGAAGCGTCGTAAATCCAGTGCAGTGAGTTCAGCGGGCGCGGCGCCATCGGCCAGCGTTTGCAACCGGCGCAAATCTCGTTCGTAATTGCTCAGGGTGTGCGGGGATACGCGACGCTGATCCCGCAGTTCGGCCAGCCAATCCTCGGCCCCGGGCCAGAGCGGTGTGGTTTCGGCGAGCTGCGCCGATGTCATCAGAACGTCGCCAGGTTCAGGTCTCAGGCGCGAATCGCCCGGGCCAGCGCCGCAGCGATCACATCGCCCAGCCGCTCGATGTAGAGCGTGCCCATACCGGCCACAAAGCGTTCGGCATCATCCGAACCCATAGCCAACAGGCCCAATGTCTGTCCTTCGAATCGCAACGGTACCAGCGCCATGGAGGCAATGCTGTCGCTCTCGCCCCCAAACCAGGCGGCCACTTCGCCGGTACGCACGCTACCGGTGACGGGTTGCTTCATGCCTGCAATTTCCTTCACCAGCTCGGCGCTCACCGGCGTACAGACCTCATGCCCAACATTCGTTGCACCATCGCCCCAGAGTCGCAGACGTGCTTGTGGCACCCCGAAATCTTCGGCCAGCGACTTGAGCACCGTACTCACAATCTGATCCAGACGGCTGGCACCGACCAGCGCAATGGTCAGCTGATGCATGCGCGCACCCAGCGCGTCATTCGTTTCGCCCACGCCCAGCAACTCGCCCAGACGATGCTCGAGCAAGCGGTTTTTTTCGCGCAGATTGATCATCTGACGTTCAGCCAGCGAGATCGTCCGGCCACTGTAGGGATGGGCAATCTCGACCTGATGGAAGAACTCGGCCTGCTCTTCGAAAAACTCCGGGTTGGATTTCAGAAAGTCCAGCACCGCTTCGCGCGTCACGCTCATAGATCGATTTCTCCAGTAAATACGGTCACAGCCGGGCCCGTCATGATGACGGATTGACCCGCGCCGTTCCAGGCAATATTCAGTTCTCCCCCGCGCGTTTGCACACGCACGGGCGAATCGAGCAAACCCCGACGGATCCCCGAGACCACGGCCGCACAGGCACCCGTGCCGCAGGCCAGCGTTTCACCGGCACCGCGTTCATACACACGGAGCCGGATGTTATGACGATCGATGACCTGCATAAAGCCGGCGTTCACCCGTTGCGGAAAACGCGCATGGCTTTCGATCAGCGGCCCTTGCCCGGCGACTGGCGCGGTGTCCACATCCGCCACCACCGTGACGGCATGCGGGTTACCCATCGACACGGCGCCGATCATCAGCGTGGCGCCATCGGTTAACGACAGCGGTTGCTCGGCGGCATCCGTCTCGGACTCGAAGGGAATTTCGGCGGGCGTAAAACGCGGCTGGCCCATATCCACCGTGACCAGGCCATTGGCCTCCAGACGCGGGTGGATGATGCCGCGTTTCGTCTCAACCACAATCGCGGTTTTGTCGGTCAGTTTCTGGTCATGCACAAAACGCACGAAGCAGCGCGCGCCATTGCCACACTGTTCGACTTCGCCGCCATCGGCATTGAAGATGCGATAGCGGAAATCGGCACCCGGTGCCGTGGGCGGTTCGACCAGCAATAGCTGGTCAAATCCAATCCCTGTATGGCGGTCACCCAGCGCGCGGATCATTTCCGGCGTGAGCTCAACATACTGACGCATGCCGTCGATGACCACAAAGTCATTGCCGAGGCCGTGCATCTTGGAGAATTTGATTTTCATGTACCGGATTCTACCTGTGCCGATGCCGGTCGATCCGACTCGGTGGGCGGCACACCATCACTGCTGCCTTTGGGCGGCTTATACCGGTTATAGCCCCACAGATACTGCGCCGGACAACGTTGGATCAGTGCCATCAGGTTATCGTTGATGGCTGCAGCCGTGGCCTCTAGATCATCCAGCGGCAATGGTGCGGCGGGTGCCGTGCAGGTCAGCACAAAGCCGTCGCCCTTGGGCAGGCGCTCGGCATAGGCGAAGATCACACTGGCACCGGTTTGGGCCAGACGCGCCGCCAGTGTCATGGTATAGGCCGGCTTGCCGAACCAGGGCAACCAGGCCCCCTGGCCAGCGGCAGGCACCTGATCGGGCAACAGGCCCACCGACTCGCCCGACTTGAGGGCGCGGATGAGGCGTCGTACGCCACTCAGATCCGCCGGGGCCACATTCATGCCCTCGCGGGTGCGGCCGTAGCGCAAAATGGACTCCGCCCAACGCTGACGCGGCGGCCGGAATAGTACGGTAATGGGTGCCGCATCGGCATGGCTTGCTGCGTATTGCGCCGTGATTTCAAAACACCCGAGGTGCGGGGTCAGAAACAGGATGCCTTTACCCGCTGCTCGGGCCGCCTGCACATGCTGCCAACCTTCGACCCGGCGCAAAGTCCGCAGAATCTCGCCGCGCGGATGGAGCCAGAGCCAGGGCAGTTCGAAAATCGCCTTGCCTGTCTCGATTTGCGCCACGGGGCCGATCTGCTCAGCGGCCTCTGGCCCCATGGCCTGCGCCAGATTGGCATCAAAATGGCACCGGTAGCTGCCGGAAACGCGGTAGACCACACGACCCACGATGCCGCCCATGGTCTGCAAGAGCGGTAGCGGTAGCTGCGCCAGCCAGCGGACGAGGCCGAGATAACAGCGGTGCTTTAACGACAAATTAGCGGGCGTTTGCAATGGAGACATAAGGCGAAAAGATGCAGGCTATTGACGCAAATGGCTTTTACACCGACAATTATCTCAGACCGCCGAGTTAATACGACAACTTGCAGGGCGGGGTCAGCTGAAAATGCGGCCGAATCTGCTAAAGCGTCCCTCGCTCGAACCGATCCCCGGAGCAGGACACGCCCCCCGGCAGTAGTTAGCCGGAACAAGTCCACCGGGGATTTGTTGTTTCTGGAGTTCATACATGAGCGAATATCTCTTTTCTTCCGAATCGGTTTCCGAAGGCCACCCCGACAAAGTCGCGGATCAGATCTCGGATGCCATCCTGGACGCCATCCTGGCTGAAGACCCCAAAGCCCGCGTCGCCTGCGAAACCCTGGTATCAACCGGCCTCGTCGTGATTTCGGGTGAAATCACGACCACCGCCCACATCAACTACCGCGAAATCGCACAGGACACCGTGCGCCGCATCGGTTACGACAATTCGGACATCGGCTTCGACTACAAGTCGTGCGCCATCCTCACCGCCATCAATCGTCAGAGCCCGGACATCGCCCAGGGTGTGAACGAAGGCGAAGGCATTGATCTGGATCAGGGCGCCGGTGACCAGGGTCTGATGTTCGGGTACGCCTGCCGCGAAACCCCGACCCTGATGCCGTTCCCGATTTTCTACGCGCACCGCATCATGCAGCGCCAGGCGGATCTGCGCCGCGACGGCCGCCTGCCCTGGCTGCGTCCGGATGCCAAGAGCCAGCTGACCGTACGCTACGTTGACGGCAAGCCGGTTGCCATCGATACCGTGGTGGTCTCGACCCAGCACGACGCCGACGTGACGCACAAGCAGATCGAAGAAGCCGTGATTGAAGAGGTCATCAAGCCCGTACTGCCCGCGGACATGATCACCGACAAGATCCGTTACCTCATCAACCCGACTGGCCGTTTCGTGGTTGGTGGCCCGCACGGTGACTGTGGCCTGACCGGTCGCAAGATCATCGTCGACACCTACGGTGGCGCGGCTCACCACGGTGGTGGCGCGTTCTCGGGCAAGGACCCGTCTAAGGTCGACCGTTCGGCCGCCTACGCTGGCCGTTACGTGGCGAAGAACATCGTCGCCGCCGGCCTGGCCGACAAGGCTGAAGTCCAGGTGGCTTACGCCATCGGTGTTGCCAAGCCGGTCTCGCTGATGGTCAATACCTTCGGCACTGGCAAGATCGCCGACGAGAAGATTGCTGCACTGGTCGCCGAACACTTCGACCTGCGTCCGAAGGGCATTGTGCAGTCGCTGGACCTGCTGCGCCCGATCTACTCGAAGACCGCCGCTTACGGCCACTTTGGCCGTGAAGAGCCGGAATTCACCTGGGAGTGGACCGACAAGGCCGACGCCCTGCGTGCGGCCGCCGGCCTGTAATCGACTGTTGTAAGCCTTTGATCCCGGACGCCTATTTGGGCGATCCGGGATTTTTATTGCCGCAATTTCTGGTACAATTCGATCCATTCCGAGGAGCGCTGCGACGCAGATATTTCTGCTGCCAGGCTCGGATCGATTAACTGCGCTCACCTGACCAACCTGTGGGGTTGGCGGATCAGGTGAAAGCCGCAGACACATGCCACGCGTGTTCGATGACTTCCCACTGATTGGCCCCCTGCTTTGCTTTAGGGAAAAGGAAGCTCTATGAACGCTGCAGATAAAATCAAAACCGACTACGTCATTGCCGACATGTCGCTGGCCGATTGGGGCCGTCGCGAGATCCTCATTGCCGAAACCGAAATGCCGGGCCTGATGGCGATTCGTGAAGAATTCGCTGCCACACAGCCGCTGCGCGGCGCCCGCATCACCGGTTCGCTGCACATGACCATTCAAACGGCTGTGCTGATCGAAACCCTGCAAGCCCTGGGTGCCGAAGTACGCTGGGCCTCATGCAACATCTTCTCGACGCAAGATCACGCTGCCGCCGCGATTGCCGCCAAGGGCACGCCAGTCTTCGCCGTGAAGGGCGAATCGCTGGAAGATTACTGGGATTACACCCACCGCATTTTCGAGTGGACCGACGGCGGTTTCTCAAACATGATTCTGGATGACGGCGGCGACGCCACCCTGCTGCTGCACCTGGGTGCTAAGGCCGAGCAGGATCAAGCGGTACTGAACAATCCGGGTAGCGAAGAAGAGCGCATCCTGTTTGCCGCCATCAAGGCCAAGATTGCTGTTGATC
>JBFYKG010000029.1:0-15962 GCA_041311015.1 Rhodocyclaceae bacterium
CTGAGAAACATCCGCGTCTGACGGCGATCGCCCGCCGGACGCAGGGAGTGATGCGGCGGATCAATGCGGCACCGCGGTGGCTGCTACGGCTCAAGGCACTGGCGTTATTAGCCTTGTTGGCAGCGGGTATCTGGTTTCTACTCCCCCATATTCAGCCGTTGGCGCTATCGCGCGAGCTGGTGGTGGGCACCCGGGCCAGCCCGACCAGCTTTAGCCGTGACCGGACGACCGATGAACAGGGCAAGGCCGTGACGCTGGAAAGCGGCTTTGATCATGACCTGGTCACCGCATTTGCCGATTCGCTGGGCAAAAAGGTCCGGTTTGTCGTGGCTGATGATGAACAAAGCCTGCACCAGCTGCTGGAGCGCGGCGAAGTCCACATGGCAGCGGCCTGGCTGACCCGGCGCTTTGTCGAGGCGCCCACCAGCCGTAACCTGACCGGCGCGGATGACGAGCAGAAGCCGATGCCTTCGCTGCTGATCGCTTCGGCACCCTACGCTCGCGACAACCTGGTGCTGGTTCAATCGGCGAATGCGATCCCGATGACCCGGCTCGGACAGCTGCACCAGCAGGTGGTGCACACGCTGCAATCGAACAGCAATGAATTGCTCTGGGCCAATCTGGGGCGCCAGAAAATTGTGCCGCGTCCGGAAGCGCACCCGGGCTGGTCGGAAACCCAGCTGCTCGAATCGGTGGGCAAGGGAGAAATTGATCTGGCGATTGTGACGGGCGCGGCCTTTAGGATTGCGCTCAATTACACTCCGGGCATCGACAGCACGGTGGATGTAAGCGCCGAAGAAGATATTGTCTGGGCCTTTCCCAAACGCACGGGCGAAAAGCTGGCGTTGAAGGCGAACCAGTTCCTGGCCAACGCAGAAAAAGATGGCACGATGCGCCAGTTGCGCGACCGCTATTTTGGCGCGGTTGACCGTTTGCAGAGCGCCGATCGCAAGGGCTTTCTGTCACGGGTACAGACCCGGCTGCCCCAATATCTGACCCAGTTCAAACGCGCCCAGAGCACCAGTGGTTATGACTGGCGTTTGCTGGCGGCGCTGGCGTATCAGGAATCGAAATGGGATGCCAATGCGGTCAGCAAAACCGGCGTGCGCGGCTTGATGATGCTGACCGGTGACACGGCCGACCGGCTGGGGGTACGCAACCGGCTGGACCCGTATGAAAGCATCATGGGCGGTGCGCGCTATCTCGACTATCTGCGCGACGAGATTCCGGATTCGGTGCCCGAACCCGATCGGACCTGGATGGCGATTGCCTCGTACAACGTGGGCCCGAACCAGATTAACGCCGCCCGCAAGGGCGCCAAGGCGATGGGATTGAATCCGGATTCATGGGCCGATGTTAAAAAGGCCCTACCCCAACTGGGGCAGACCAAGGATGGTATCAAGATCCGCGGGGGTGAGGCGGTGGTGACGGCTGAGAATGTGCGGATGTATTACGCGATTCTGTCGCGCCTGTATCCCACAACCGGTATCTCGCTGACGGCGCCGACCCGGACTTACGGCATTAGCACGCCGGGTAGAGCCGATTCAGGCCGCCGATAAGACCTTCACGCCGCCCATGTAGGGCTGAAGCACTTCCGGCACACGGACGCTGCCATCGGCCTGCTGGTAGTTCTCCAGAATCGCGACCAGGGTACGGCCGACCGCCAGACCAGAGCCATTGAGCGTGTGCGCCAGTTCAGGCTTGCCCTGCGCATAGCGGAAACGGGCCTGCATACGCCGGGCCTGGAAGCTGCCAAAGTTGGAGCAGCTGGAAATTTCGCGGTAGGTGTTCTGCGCTGGCAACCAGACTTCAAGGTCGTAGGTTTTTTGCGCCGAGAAGCCCATGTCGCCGGTACACAGCACGATGCGGCGATACGGCAGGCCCAGCTTTTCCAGAATCGTTTCTGCGTGACGGGTCAGGTCTTCATGGGCCTGCGCCGACTGTTCGGGCGTGGTGATCTGGACGAGTTCCACTTTTTCAAACTGATGCTGACGGATCAGACCACGTACATCACGGCCACCAGAGCCGGCTTCCGAGCGGAAGCATGGCGTATGACACGCCCACTTGAGCGGCAGCTGTTCAGCCGGGGTGATGGTGTCACGCACGATGTTGGTGACGGGTACTTCGGCGGTGGGAATCAGGTAGTACGGTTCGGCCTCGCCACGCGGCACCTGGAAGAGGTCTTCGGCAAACTTGGGCAGCTGGCCGGTGCCATAGAGGCTGGCGCTGTTCACCAGGTACGGTGCATAGAGCTCCGTGTAGCCGTGCTCGGCCGTGTGGGTATCGAGCATGAACTGCGCCAGGGCGCGATGTAAGCGGGCGACCGGGCCCTGCAGCACCACGAAGCGTGAGCCGGTGAGTTTAGTCGCGGTTTCGAAATCCATGCCATTCAAACCGGCACCGATATCAACGTGATCTTTGATGTCGAAATCGAAGGCCGGAACATCCCCCCAGCGCTTGATCTCGACGTTGGCGTTTTCGTCTTCGCCGACGGGCACATCATCACCCGGCAGGTTCGGCAGCGCCGAGGTGAAGGCTGTCATGGCCTCCAGCAGCTCTGCCAGACGCGCTTCTGACGCTTTGAGCTCGTCGCCCAGTTTGCCCACTTCGGCCATGACTTCGCTGGCATCTTCGCCCTTGCCTTTGAGCATACCGATCTGTTTGGATAGGCTGTTACGTTGTGCCTGCAGATCCTGGGTGCGCTGTTGCAGGGTTTTACGTTCGGCTTCCAGCGCGTTGAACGGTGCAAAATCAATCGCGTCGCCACGGGTGGCAAGACGACGGGCAACCTCTTCGGGCTGGGTACGCAGCAGCTGGATATCAAGCATTTCGGTCTAACTCTCGTAACTGGGCTAATCGTTCTTTGATGCGGGCTTCGAGGCCGCGATCTACCGGCTGGTACCAGGAGACTTCCTGCATGCCTTCCGGAAAATAGTTCACACCGGCAGCGTAGGCTCCGGCTTCATCGTGGGCATGACGGTATCCATCGCCGTGCCCCAGCTGTTTCATCAGCTTGGTTGGCGCATTCCGCAGGTGCATGGGCACCGGCCGGGATTCGTCATTGCCCACAAAGGCGCGCGCCTGATTATACGCGCGGTAGGCGGCATCGGATTTGGCGGTAGACGCCAGATAGATCACGGCATTGGCTAGGGCGAGTTCCCCTTCGGGTGAACCGAGCCGCTCGTAGGTTTCGGCGGCCTGCAGCGCGATCTGTGCTCCGCGCGGGTCGGCCAGGCCGATGTCTTCCCAGGCCATGCGCACAATACGCCGGGCCAGATAACGTGGGTCGGCACCGCCATCGAGCATACGGACAAACCAGTACAGGGCGGCATCCGGGTTGGAACCACGCACCGATTTATGCAACGCCGAGATCTGGTCGTAAAACGCGTCGCCCCCTTTGTCGAATCGACGCAGGTTCTGGGCCAGCGTATTGGCAACGAAGTCGGCATTGATCTCGGCTTCACCAGCGGCACTGGCGGCAGCGAGAGTCTGCTCGACCAGATTGAGCAGCTTACGGGCGTCGCCATCGGCCACGCCAATCAGCCGGGCTTTGGCGTCGTCGCTCATCTGCGCGGCCGGTAGTTCTGCCATGGCGCGCTCGAAGAGTTCACCCAGCTCATCGGCATTGAGTGATTTGAGGACATACACGGCCGCCCGCGAGAGCAGCGCGGCGTTGACTTCAAACGAGGGGTTCTCGGTGGTCGCACCGATAAAGGTGACCAGCCCCGATTCCACGTGCGGCAGGAAGGCATCCTGCTGGCTCTTGTTGAATCGATGGACTTCGTCAACGAACAGGATCGTCCGGCGACCGGCTTGGCGGGCTTTTTCGGCAAAAGCGATGGCCTCGCGGATTTCTTTGACGCCGGCCAGCACCGCCGAGAGCGCGATGAACTCGGCATCACAATGCGCCGCCACCAGGCGGGCCAGTGTGGTTTTACCGGTGCCCGGCGGGCCCCAGAAGATCATCGAATGTGGGTTGCCGCTCTCCAGCACCAGGCGCAGTGGTTTGCCTAGACCGAGTAGATGGCTTTGACCGACGACGCCTTCCAGCGTTTTGGGGCGCAACTTTTCCGGGAGCGGCGCGTAGGCTGATGCCGCAGCGTGGTCCTGCGGCACGAAACGGGTGGCTTCAGATTCGCCGCCGGTGCTACCGAAAAGATCCACGATCGATTTCCCGGGTCACTGCTTGAGCACGTCGGCGCCCGCAGGCGGGCTAAATCGGAACAGGCTGGCGGGCACATCGCCATTGCGGACAACATGACTGAAGATCAGCGTGGTCGTCTGGCCAAAGGTGTCTTCGAGGATCATGCCGGTCAATTCGTTACCCGCAAGGCCAATACGAATGCGGATAAAGCCCGTGTCGTTCTGGCGCGGTTCGGCGATCACCCATTGGGCACCGCCGTGTTCGCCATCCGCTTTGAGTGCAAAGCGTTGATCCACATCGTTGTCACCAGCCAGCAAGGCGGCCGGCGAACCGCCCAGCGCTTTTTCTGATTTGCGCACGATGACCTGCTTGAGTTCCGGATCGTAAAGCCAGATGCGGGTGCCATCGCCCACCATCAGCTGGGTGTAGGGCTTGCTGATCGCCCAACGGAATTTGCCCGGGCGGGCAATGGCCATGGCCCCCTGGCTCTTGCCGCCAAAGGCAGCGCCACCGGTGCTGGTCTGGCTGAAGTCGGCCTTGAGCGTCTTGGTCTCTTTGAGCCAGGCTTTCAGATCGCTCACCGGGTCGGCCGAAGCCGGCGCTGATAGCGCCAACAAGGCGGCCAACAACACGCTGCCAATCGCTGATTTTAGGGTGTCACCCATCATGCGGTTATTCGTCGCCGCTACGGCTGGGTGCCAGTACTTCACGGCCACCGCGGCCGTCCATGGCCGAGACCAGGCCAGCTTTTTCCATGGCTTCGATCAGTCGCGCCGAGCGGTTGTAACCAATCCGCAGGTGACGTTGCACCAGCGAGATCGAGGCACGACGATTCTTCAGAACAATCTCGACGGCCTGATCATAGAGCGGGTCGGCTTCGGCATCATTGTCGCCGTCTTCGCCGTCACCGCCTTCACCATCAACGGCGCCGGTGAGGATGCCCTCCTCGTACTCGGGCGCACCCATCTGCTTGAGGTAATCGACGACGCGATGCACTTCGTCATCAGCCACAAAGGCACCATGCACACGCTGCGGGTAACCGGTACCCGGCGGCAGGTAGAGCATATCGCCCTGCCCCAGCAGCGCTTCGGCACCCATCTGATCCAGAATAGTGCGTGAGTCGATCTTGCTCGATACCTGGAAGGCAATCCGTGTGGGGATGTTGGCCTTGATCAGGCCAGTGATGACATCGACGCTGGGGCGCTGCGTGGCGAGGATCAGGTGGATACCTGCAGCACGCGCTTTCTGTGCCAGTCGGGCAATCAGCTCTTCCACCTTCTTGCCGGCCACCATCATCAGGTCCGCCAGCTCGTCGATCACCACCACGATGTGCGGCATGCTACGTAACGGCTCGGGTGACTCCGGCGTGAGCGTCAACGGATTCGGGATCGGCTCGCCCTTCTCGGCGGCGGCCTGAATGTGTTCGTTGGCGCTGGCCAGATTACGCACGCCCAGTTTGGACATGACCTTGTAGCGGCGCTCCATCTCGGCCACACACCAGGTCAGCGCGTTGGCCGCCTGACGCATATCGGTCACGACCGGCGCCAGCAGATGCGGAATGCCTTCGTAAATCGACAGCTCCAGCATCTTGGGATCAACCAGAATCAGACGCACGGCATCCGGTTCGGCTTTATAGAGCATCGAGAGGATCATGGCATTGACGCCCACCGACTTACCGGAGCCGGTGGTACCCGCTACCAGCAGATGCGGCATCTTGGCCAGATCGGCCACGATGGGTTGCCCCCCGATGTCTTTACCCAGCGCCACGGTGAGTGGCGAGCTCATGTTGTGATACGGGCGTGACGACAGAATCTCGGAGAGGCGCACCGTCTGACGTTTCGGATTGGGCAGTTCCAGCGCCATGCAGGATTTACCCGGCACGGTTTCCACCACGCGTACCGAGACCAGCGCCAGAGCACGCGCCAGGTCGCGCGCCAGATTGACGATCTGCGAGCCCTTCACGCCAACGGCCGGTTCGATTTCGTAACGCGTAATCACGGGGCCGGGGTAGGCGGCAATGACTTTGACCTCAACGCCGAAATCGCCAAGACGGGTTTCGATGAGTCGCGAGGTGAACTGCAGCGTCTCTTCGGTCGGCATGTCGGTGGGGGGTTGAGCCGCATCGAGCAAGCTGAGCGGTGGCAGGGTGCCTCCAACCACGGCTTCGGGGAAAAGCGGCACCTGCTTTTCACGTTCTTTGCGCTGTGTGGCTTTGCGCGAGACGGGCGCCACCGGCGGCGCCGCAGGTTCGATGAAAACCGGCTCCATCGGTTCGGCCCGCTTCTGTTCAACTGTGGCTTCGCGCTGCTGGGCGACTTCCTTACCGATACGGCGATCCTGCCAACTTTCGACCGCACGGCCACCACCGCCCACGGCACCCTCCAGGAAGGCACCCGTACGTTCGAACAGCACCATCCACGGCAACCCACTGAACATGCGCCAGCTGAGCAGCACCAGCGTCGCCATAATCAGGGTGGCGCCGGTAAAACCGAAGAGCTGCCCGATGGCCGTGGCCAGGCCGTCGCCAATCACCCCACCGGGGCCCATGGGCAGACTGGCCCCGCTGGTATGAAAACGCAGCGCGGCAAAGGTCGAGAGCGAAAGTAACAACGCCAGAAATCCGGACAGGGTGAGCCATAGGGGTCGCGGGTCAACATCCGTTGCCTCGCGCAGGGCACGCTGACGTGCGCCCCAGCCAAGCAGAATCAACACCAGAGGCAGCAACACCCAGAGCCAGGCGGCAGCCCCATATAAATAGAAGAGTAGATCCGAGGTCCAGGCGCCAAAGCGACCCATCGGGTTGGTGACCTGCATGCCACGACCGGCATGAGACCAGGCGGGATCGGCCGGGTTGTAACCGGCCAGTGCCAGAAGCGCCACCAGCGCGACAAAACCGAGCATCGCCCAGCGGGCCTCCTGCATCAGGGCGCGAATGCGCTCCGGCAGGGTGCGGGGGCCATCAATACGTTGGGTGACAGATCGCGAAAACGGACGGGTCATAAATTTACAGGGGCAATACAGCCGGAGCGCCACTCCGACTGCCGGAAATGGCCCGCAAGACTGCTGAAGCATTAGGGAAGGATTATAATCCCTGATGTTAATGATTTTCCGGACATCCCTGCGGATGTCCTTTCTTATTCAGGAGCTGTCATGTCTGCCGCCACCCGCCATATTCCCCTGCTGATCCTTGGTTCCGGTCCGGCCGGCTACACCTCGGCGATCTACGCCGCCCGTGCCAACCTGAAGCCGGTGCTGATTACCGGCCTGGCCCAGGGTGGCCAGCTGATGACCACGACCGAAGTTGATAACTGGCCGGCCGACGTGAATGGTGTGATGGGTCCGGAACTCATGGCCCGTTTCGAGCAACATGCCAGCCGCTTCGAGACCGAAATGGTCTTCGACCATATTCACACCGTCAAACTGGGCCAGCGCCCCTTCGAACTGGAAGGCGATGCCGGCAAATACACCTGCGACGCCCTGATTATTGCCACCGGCGCCTCAGCCCAGTATCTGGGCCTGCCTTCGGAGGAAGCCTTTGCCGGGCGGGGCGTATCGGCCTGCGCCACCTGCGATGGTTTCTTCTACCGCAATCAGGAAGTGGCCGTGGTGGGCGGCGGTAACACGGCTGTGGAAGAAGCCCTGTATCTGGCCAACATTGCCAGCAAGGTGACACTGATCCACCGCCGCGACAAGTTCCGCGCCGAAAAGATCATGGTCGACAAACTGTACAAGCGTGTCGAGGAAGGCAAGATTGCCCTGGCCCTGAACTCGACGCTGGACGAAGTGCTGGGGGATAACACCGGCGTAACGGGCGTGCGTATCAAGGCCGCGGATGGGTCAACTACCGACAAGGCACTGCGCGGCGTATTCATTGCCATCGGCCATAAGCCAAATACCGATATGTTTGCCGGCCAGCTGGCCATGGAGAACGGGTACATCATCACCCGCATGGGCACCGAAGGTTTTGCCACGGCCACCAGCGTGCCGGGCGTCTTTGCAGCCGGTGATGTGCAGGATCACAACTACCGCCAGGCCATTACCTCGGCCGGTACCGGTTGTATGGCCGCACTGGATGCCGAGCGCTTCCTGGATAGCCTGGCGCAGGGGCTCGATGTCGCTTTGGCCGCCTGGCAACCTGCCAGGTAAGGCTGCCTGACCTACTGACCCGAGGCCAGCTATTGTGAGCATGCAAGCACGCCGCTGGCCGTTGATCGGGCTGGCGCTGCTGGTGGTCTCGATTGTTCTGGCCCAGGTTTTCAAGGCCCCGTTGCTGGCCCTGCTGGATTCGTCGCAGGCAACCATGCAGATCACCCCGCCAGGCTGCGATCTGAACCGCGAGGTCTGCCTGTTGCCGATTCTGACACCGGTGGCCTCCGAAGCGCCGTGGTCGTTTGGCATCACGCCGCGCCCGATTCCGGTGAGCAACGAGATCACCCTCACCCTCACACCCCCAGACCGGACTTTGCCGGGCAATCGCCCCGCTGCAGTCTGGGTTGATCTGACCGGCGACTCCATGGATATGGGCCTGATCCGCATCCCCCTGACCCAGAACGCTGCGGGGCAATGGGTTGGCACCGGCAGCATCCCGGTCTGCGTCACCGGCCAGATGCGCTGGCGCGCTCGACTGCAAATGGAACTGGCTCAAACGACGCTACAGGCCGACTGGTTATTTGATGCGCCGGTCTCCGGGGCGGCACACGGCAACAAGTCGCCATGAAGATCGCCACCTGGAACGTCAACTCTCTGAACGTGCGTCTGCCGCATCTGCTGGACTGGCTGGCGCGTGAAACGCCCGATGTTGTGGGGCTGCAGGAACTTAAGTGCGAGGACGCCAAGTTTCCGCTCGAGGCGATTAAAGAGGCGGGTTACGACGCCGTCTTTGCCGGCCAGAAAACCTATAACGGGGTGTCGATCCTGTCGCGCCTCCCGATCACCAACGTGCAACGCGGCATTCCGGGCTATGAAGACCCACAGCAACGCGTCATCGCGGCGACGATTCACGGCATCCGCGTGGTCAACGCCTACTTCCCCAACGGCCAGGCGCCCGGCACCGAAAAATTTGCCTACAAACTGGATTGGCTGGCCCATCTCACGGCGTGGCTCCGGCGCGAAGTTTCGGCGACACCCGAACTCTGTCTGATTGGCGACTACAACATCGCCCCGACCGATGCCGATGCTCACCCGGACTGGAAGGAAGAAATCCATGTCTCCCCCCCCGAGCGCGCTGCTTTCGCAGCTCTGGAAGCGCTGGGCCTGAAGGATGTGTTCCGCCAGTTCGAGCACCCTGAGAAAAGTTTTTCCTGGTGGGATTACCGGATGAATGCCTTCCGACGTAACTTCGGTTTGCGCATTGATCATGTGCTGGCTAGCGACCCTCTGGCACAGCGTTGCACAGCCTGCACCATCGATACGTCCACACGTAGTCTCGAACGACCGTCTGATCACGCGCCGGTGATCGCCACCTTCAACTAGGGGGTATTGATTCGTCAGGCGAGCTGATTTGCCAGCGCCACGAAATCGACTTCAGTAAGCTGTTCGGCACGCTCGGTCGGGTTCACACCGGCTGCTTCAATCTGATCGGCTGACATGATGGGCTTGAGCGTATTACGCACCATCTTGCGCCGTTGGGAGAACGCTGCATTAACCACGGCCTGCAGCTTGGATTCATCCACCGGCAACCGGTCAGCGATCGCTTTGGGGATCATACGGACAACGGCCGAATTGACTTTAGGTGCCGGGTCAAAAGATTCCGGCGGCACATCGAGCAGCGGTTCCAGATAACAGTAGCGTTGCAGCATGACTGAGAGGCGACTGCGATCGGCATCACCCGGCGCGGCGACCATGCGATCGACCACTTCCTTTTGCAACATGGCGTGAATATCGCGGATGCCTTCCACCTTATCCAGCAGATGGAAAAGAATCGGGGTCGAGATGTTATAGGGCAGATTGCCAACAACCCGCAGATCCGGACCCAGCGTCGAAAAGTCAAAGGCCAGCGCATCACCGGCGTGAATGGTCATCTGCTCGCGGCTGTATTTCTTTTCCAGTCGGGCAATCAGATCGCGATCCAGTTCCACCACATGCAGATGCCCGGCGCGTTCCAGCAACGGTTGTGTCAGTGCCCCTAGACCCGGGCCGATTTCGACAACCCGTTCACCACTGCGCGGATTTACGGCGTCGACAATGCTGTGAATGATGCCCTGGTCAATCAGAAAATTCTGACCGAAACGTTTGCGCGCTTTGTGGCCGGTTTCTGCCGCCAGTTTGGTTCTGGGTGGGGGGCGGTTCATCCCGTGGCGCTTTCCGCCAGTTGCGATGCCAACGCTACGGCCGCAAACAGACTGCCCGGATCCGCAGCACTGGGATCGCCCACCGGTCGCCCGGCCAGATCCAGCGCCGTGCCGTGATCAACCGAGGTGCGAATGATCGGCAGGCCCAGCGTGATGTTGATGCCCTGGCCGAAGGTCGCGTACTTGAGCGGTGCTAAACCCTGGTCGTGGTACATGGCCAGTACCGCATCGCCCTGGGGCAACACCCGGGGCGTAAACAGGGTATCCGCCGGCAAGGGGCCGATGAGCTCCATACCTTCCGCGCGGAGTGCATCAAGAACCGGCGTAATGACCTCTATCTCTTCACGCCCCATATGACCGCCCTCGCCGGCATGCGGATTGAGCCCGGTTACGAGGATCCGCGGTGAGGGGATGCCAAATTTTTCACGCAGATCGGCATGAAGAATACGCAGTACCGCCGTCAATTCGACGGGCGTTATCGCGGCCGGCACATCGGCCAGCGCCAGATGCGTGGTCGCGAGCGCCACCCGCAAAGGGCCCTGCGGCGTTTCGCCAGCCAGCATCATCACCACGCGCGGGGTGTTTGTCTGCTCGGCGAGGTATTCGGTGTGGCCGGTAAAGGGACGGCCGGCATCATTGATCACACCCTTGTGCAAAGGGGCGGTGACCATGGCCGCGAACTCCCCCGACTGGCACCCGGCAATCGCCCGATCCAGGAGACGGATCACATCATCGGCGTTGGCTGCATTCAACTGACCGGCGACCACGGGGGCCGTAAGCGGCAGATCACAGACGGTCAGCACACCGCGCCGTGATGGCTGTGCAGGACGTGCCGGATCATAGTTTTCGAATGTGACGTTGACGCCCGTTTGTACAGCGCGCGCTTCGAGTAAAGCCCGGTTGCACAACACAATCAGCGCATCGGGCCAGTCCCGATCGGCCAGACGCAGACAGAGATCGGGGCCGATGCCCGCCGGCTCGCCCGAGGTAATGGCCAATCGCCGTGTGGTCATGGGCGTTTACTGATCTTCGAGCCGGATCTCGACGTAGGACCGGTCGCGGACCTGACGGATCCATTCGAGATTGGCATCTTCGATTTTGCGTTGCCGTAGCGCCATCATGGCACGTTGGCGCTGCCGGTCCTGGGAGACATCGGTGGTCCGACGCTCTAGCACCTGGATGATATGGAAGCCAAAGGGTGACTGTACCGGGCCACTGATCTCACCAATCTTCAGCGCGTTCATGGCCTGCTCGAAAGGCTGTACCGTATCACCCGGGTAGAGCCAGCCCAGATCGCCGCCCTTCTGGGCAGAGCCATCCTGGGAATAGAGTTTGGCTAGCGCCGCAAAGTCTTCGCCCGATTTCAGGCGCTGATGCACCTGGGTGATCTTGTGCTTGGCTTCGGATTCCGAGGTGATTTCGGTCACCTTGATCAGAATATGCCGGGCATGCGTCTGCTGGACCTGCGGTAGGCCACTGCCACCGCGCCGACCGATCAGTTTGACGATGTGGAAGCCGCTGGGGCTGCGCACCACATCACTGACCTGACCGGGCTTGAGGTTGGCAATGGCCGACGACATCACCTGCGGCAGGCTGTCGATCGGGCGAAAACCAAGGTCGCCCCCCTGCATGGCGTCATTAGATTCCGAGTAAGTCGCTGCCAGCTGCGCAAAATCTTTGCCGGCCTTGGCCTGCTCATCAATGCCTACCGCCTTGAGTCGCAGCTTCTGCAAAGTCTCGGGTGATGCCCCTTCGGGAATACGGATCACGATGTGCGCCAGATGCACTTCCTCTCCCGACCCGGCGCTGGCCTGATTGGCCAAAAAGTTATCGACTTCGCCGGGGGAGATGTTGATCTTGGCATCGACTTCGCGTTCACGGATGCGGGCGATCATCATCTGGTCTCTGATCTCTTCGCGGAAATCGTTCCATTTCATGCCGTCTTTTTCGACGGTCTGACGCATCTGGGCCGTGCTGACTTTCTGGTTGGCGGCAATGCGATCCAACGCCTGACTCAGCTCGTTGTCCTCAACACGAACGCCGGCTTCCTTGGCCTGTTGCACCTGCGCCCGCTCGGTAATCATCTGATCCAGCACCTGGCGACGCAGGACATCTGGCGGTGGTAGCTGTACCTTCTGACGATGCAGCTGAGCGGTCGCCGCACGCGTGCGCGAATCCAGCTGATACTGGGTAATCACCCCTTCGTTGACCACCGCCACGATACGATCCAGCGTCTGCGGCTGCGCCGGCCGGTGGGCTGCTGTCTGCGCGTGATTCTGAGCCTGGCTCTGCGAATGACTTTGCGCCTGTGCGCCTAAAGGCAACAACATGGCAGCGAGCAACAACACACCCCACAGGCGTTTGAAGAAGAGTGCAGCGGATCGATCAGCGAGTCTCATAGGTTCATTGTGTTACGTGATCAGTAGTAGGGATCTGTCATTGGGGTCATGAAGGCAGCATCCGAGGTTCTCGTGTAATTCGGGATGTTCCGGCGCAACACATCCATCGGGCTGGAGCCCACACTACCCATACCCTTCAGCTCCAGCTGGATGAAGAAGCTGGTGTTAAGGAACGGCGTCTGGGTCGAGCTATAGGTCATGGCACGGTGATACACGGCGCGCAATGCCCAACATGCCGCGTTATATTCCAGGCCAGCCAGACTTTCAATCTGCGACTGCTGAACCGCCGAATAGGTGTAGCGACCCACCGCACGCAACGGCCCCCAGAGCTTCCAGGCGCCGTTGATGTCATTCATCATCACCGGGTTGGTGGCGCCACCGCCGGGAATGTAGTCCTCATTCTGGTAGCGGTACGCGTAGTTCAGCACGTTCTCGCGACTGGGCTGGATACGCATCCCAATATTGGCCCGGTTGATGCGGTTCACATTGCCGTTGCCAACCGAGGCCGATTGCGCATACGGACTGACCTGGGCAAAGCCGTTGATCGAGGTATAAGGCAGCACCATGCCGGATGCCTGCGCGAAATAGTCATTTGCGTTGTAGCTACTGGTCGCCTGGCTCGAATAGAGGTTAACCTGCTGCGGCTGGAAGAGAATCCGTTGACCGACGCTGAAGCTCATCAGCTGCATCCCCGTCTTTTCCATCGAGTAGCGCGAGGTGACCGCGGCCGTGACCTGGTTGGCATTGGAGACGCGGTCCCAACCGGTGAACATGTTCTCGCTGAACATCTGGGCGTAGCTCACGTCAGCCACACCGGTATCGAACAGCGGCAGATTGGTCTGGCTACGATAAGGGACGTACAAATAGTAAAGACGCGGCTCGAGCGTCTGATTCAGACTGCGGCCAAAGTAGTCGGTCTTGCGATCAAACACCAGGCCGCTATCGAGCGAGAGTATCGGCAGCGTGCGCGAAGCGATGTCCTGGTTAATCCCCGTTGTACTACCACTCCCCGAGTTGGTCAGCTGACCGGCATTGGTGTTGTACTGCGTGTAGTGCACCCCGAATTTCGGGGTCAGGAAGACGCCCGGGCTTTGCCAGCTGGTCGCCATCTGTGGGTACGCCCAAAAACGGTTCCCCTGCACCAGGCTTTGCGTCTGGTTGGTGAAGTACGAGTTGTTGGCAGTAACGATGGCATCCAGTCGGGTGGGCTGGTCAAACATGCCCATACTCTGCAGGACTTCAAGTTCATCCTGATCATTCAGCTTCACATTACTGAAACCGGCCGACCCCAGGAGCGAACGATTCATGCTGAAGTTAACCTGCGGCAAGAGCTGATACGGCGTGGAAACCGGTGCACTCGGGTTGAAGTTCAGCGTCTGGTAACCCTGGGCCACAACCGAGGCATTCCAGGTTTGTGCGCCGTAATTGACGCGGCCCGTACGCGGCAGATACGACTGCGACATCGCCGCCAGTGAATTGTTCAGGTCGGTGAAGTAATACGAATCCGAGACACCCTGCAGATCCCAGGCGCCGCTCAACCCCGGCACATAGCTCCCGAAGTTCTGCTGATGCTGCGACAGGAAGCTCCAGCGCTCGCGGTTGGTCATGCGGTCGTTCGGCATGTAGTTGAAGGCGTCACGACCATTGAAGGTGGGGGCGACGGTCTTGCCTTCGTTGCCAAGATACCGCGAGTCGATATTCAGCGAGGTGCCCCGCTTGCCGTAGACGACCGGCGTAAATGTGGCATCGTAGTTCGGCGCCAGATTGAGGTAATACGGCACCGAGGCCTGGAAGCCGTTCAGCTGCGAGGTCCCGAAGCTGGGTGACAGGAAACCCGAATGCCGCCCGCGATCCAACGGGAAGAATGCGTACGGCGTATAGAAGAACGGCACGTTCTGGAAGTAGAGCAGCGAATTGGATGCGTTGCCCGAGTTCTGCTCGTAATCGGCGTGGTAGGTCGATGCCCGCAGGTACCAGCCGCTATCACCCGCAGGACAGGTGGTGTAGGTGGCATCCTCCGCCTTGTAACGGCCCTCCCCCTCGAAGTAGATGCGCGAGGCCTGACCATGTGAAATCGTTTCAATCACCTTGGCCAGAGGTGCCTGACCCGGCAACATCACGTTGCCTTCGGCACCGGTCATGTTGGCATTGGGTGAATCCACAGGGACAGTGTCTGCGGTCGCCGGGGCCGCAATATTCGACACCCCGGGCTGCTGGGTCATCGTCGCGCTCGCCGCACCGCCATAAGAGGGCGTGGTGCCCGGCGACATCGCCAGCTGTTGACTGGTAGCCGGTGCCCCCGTGCCACCGACCGACGGGGCGTTGAAGTTCCAAGGTCCCTGGTTCGGCTGCGTCACGCGCTTCTGCTGGCGGATCTCGTAGTTCACGTTGTCAATGTAACCGGTGCGGGCTGCGACCACCATGTTGGCCTCACTGCCCGACATGGTGGTGCCTTGCTGAGGGTCGCGATAGAGCACATTACCCTGGGCATCGACGTTGTCTTCAACGATGTTGTAGACCAGCCGGTCTGCATTGAGCAGTGCACCATCCCGGCGTAATTCGGCATTGCCGGTAGCGATCATCTCCAGATCATTCCGGCCGGTAATGGTGTCGGCCAACAGCTCGGTCTGATCTTTGGGCAGCGCCTGCGGCATCGGCTTGGGTTCCACCGGGGCCTCCCGATCGGTTGCCGTAAACGGCTGATCCTTGCGATCACGGCTGGCCACCGTGGTTTCAGTCGGCTGGGTTCTTGCCGGCAGCGGTTCATTCGGGACCGCCGGTGCCGAAGGCACACGCGGTGCCACAGGCTCGGGCGCGGTGGGCGCGGGCGCCGGTTCTGTCGGTGCCGATGCGGGCTCGTTCACCGGTTCACGTGTCGGGGTCGGGCTTGCCTTGGCGGTGGTCGTGCGGGGTTGCGGTTGAGCCTGCGCTGCAGGGGCATCCGGCAGGGGCTCGCCTGCCGCAGGCGTCTGAGGGATGTTACTGGCCGTATTGGTCGGGGCCGCTTTGGCTTTTTTAGCCGACTTCACGGGTGGCGGCATACCACCCAGAGCCGCGGGCGGTGTTGCGACCGGAGCGCCCCCCAACAGGGCAGGGTCAATCAACAGCGGGGCCAAACGGGTGGGGGTC
>JBFYKG010000099.1:0-4012 GCA_041311015.1 Rhodocyclaceae bacterium
GCGTCAGCTGGTCGCGGATATCCGTCTTGACGCCCAACTTGTTCAGCTTGTCGGCGACGTCCTTGGCTTCGGCTTCGGTCAGGTTCTCGGCAGCAGCTCGGGCACCGAACTGCATTTCGGCCAGCAGGTCTGCTACCAGCGAGGCGCGAACCCCGTTGCGTTGCGCCAGGTAAGCGACCACCTCATCGGTCTTCGCCGGTAGCGCCGTCATCATGACCTTCCATTCCTGGATGTCATTGCGTCCCATACGGCGGTTGAACTTCATGCGGCCAACGCCCGACAGATCGTAGCGGTCGTCCGAATAGAAGAGACCGTTGAACAGGATTTCGACCGCCTCTTCCGTGGGCGGCTCGCCCGGACGCATCATGCGGTAGATCGCCACGCGTGCCGCCGTGCGGTCGCGCGTTTCATCGGCACGCAGGGTGTTCGAGATAAAGGCGCCACGGTCCAGATCATTCACATAGAGCGTTTCGATGCTCTTGACGCCAGCTTCCTGGAGCTTGGCCAGCAGGGTGCCGTCGATTTCTTCGTTAGCCTTGGCAACGATCTCGCCCGTCTCCGGGTTGATCACGTCTTTCGCCAGCACACGCTCGATCAGGAATTCTTCGGGCACAACGATGCTCTTCAGACCAGCCGCATCCAGTTCGCGGATGTGGCGGGCCGTAATGCGCTTGTCCTTCGGCACGATGACCTTGCCAGCCTTGTCGCAGATGTCAAAACGGGCGACTTCACCACGCAGACGTTCCGGCACCAGCGCAAATTCGATCTTCTTGCCCAG
This sequence comes from Rhodocyclaceae bacterium, assembly GCA_041311015.1. GTDB lineage: Bacteria > Pseudomonadota > Gammaproteobacteria > Burkholderiales > Rhodocyclaceae > Fluviibacter. The sequence goes on from JBFYKG010000099.1 coordinate 779, forward strand.
TGCAAACTGGTCAAATTCGAAGAAGCGGGCAAGGATTTCCTCGTCGGTCATGCCCAGCGCGCGCAGCAGCGTGGTTACGGGCATCTTGCGGCGGCGGTCGACGCGGAAGAACAGCGTGTCCTTCGGATCAAATTCAAAATCAACCCACGAGCCGCGGTAAGGAATCACGCGGGCCGAAAACAGCAGCTTGCCCGACGAGTGGGTCTTGCCCCGATCGTGCTCGAAAAATACGCCCGGCGAGCGGTGCAGCTGGCTGACGATAACGCGCTCAGTCCCGTTGATAACGAATGAACCCGTGTCGGTCATGAGCGGAATTTCGCCCATGTAGACTTCCTGTTCTTTCACTTCCTTGATGTCACCGGTATCGCGATCCAGAATAACCAGACGGACGCGGGCGCGCAGCGCCGAGGCGTAGGTCAGGCCACGCTGCTGACATTCGCGGACGTCAAACGCCGGCTCGGCCAGGTTATAGCTGACAAACTCCAGACGGGCATTGCCGGAATGCGACGTGATCGGGAAGATCGTCGAAAACGCGGCTTGCAGGCCCTGGGGGCGACGCTGGGCAGGCGTGATGCCCTGCTGCAGGAAGTCGCGGAAGGAGTCGAGCTGGGTTGCCAGAAGGTAAGGTACCTCGAGCACCGTGTCACGCTTCGCAAAACTCTTGCGGATGCGCTTTTTCTCGGTAAATGAGTAGTTCATCGTCGCTCCGGGTCTAGATCAGATAAGTGAATAGGGGTAATGCAGTTAACTCGTCTTGCCTGTCGGCAAAACAAAATGTCTGAATCAGGCACTTTGCTTTGCCGGCGGGGTCACAGATTTCGCTGCTGTGCAACGAACGCTGCGGAAACGCCAAAAGCACGTAAGGCCGGGGCATTTTTGCCCCAGCCCGACGTGCACGGACAACCAGGTCTTACTTGACTTCGACCTTGGCGCCAGCTTCTTCCAGTTGCTTCTTCAGTGCTTCAGCATCAGCCTTCGAGATGCCTTCCTTCACAGGCTTCGGCGCGCCATCAACGACGTCCTTGGCTTCCTTCAGGCCCAGGCCGGTTGCAGCACGGACCACCTTGATGACTTCCACCTTCTTGTCGCCGGCAGCAGCCAGGACCACGGTGAATTCGGTTTGCTCTTCAGCAGAAGCGCCGCCTGCGGCTGCGCCGCCAGCGCCCGGAGCGGCGACGGCCATCGCGGCTGCCGACACACCAAACTTCTCTTCAAATGCCTTAACCAGATCGTTCAGTTCCAGAACAGTCAGGTTACCTACGGCTTCCAGGATATCGTCCTTGGTAATTGCCATGATTGTTACTCCAGTAAGTTCTAATCGTTAAAAGTTGTTGGGAGAACCGCATCTACAGCCCTTAGGCTGCAGCGCCTTCTTCCTCGGCACGTTTTTTCGCCAGAGCGCCCAGGTTGATTGCGAAGCTGGTGACCGGTGCGAGCATGATGCCCAGCAGCTTGGCCAGCAGTTCTTCACGGCTCGGAACGCTGGCCAGTGCCTTGACGCCTGCGGCATCAAGAATTTCACCGGCATAGCTACCTGCCTTCAGAATCAACTTGTCGTTCGACTTGGCAAAATCGTTCAGCACCTTGGCCGGGGCAATCGGATCTTCGGAAATACCGTAGATCAGCGGACCCACCATGTGATCGGACAGGCCGGCGAAGGCGGTGCCTTCAACAGCGCGACGCACCAGGGTGTTCTTCAGAACACGCAGGTACACGCCCGATGCACGTGCCTTGGCGCGCAGCTGGGTGAGATCACCCACTTCGATGCCGCGGTACTCTGCGAGCACCACGCTCTGCGCCTTGGCGACCTGTGCCGACACTTCGGCCACAACGGCCTTTTTGTCGTTCAGATTCAGACTCATTCGTCTTTCTCCATTCAAGTCAACATGTAACCGGAAACCCGGCTACCCCCATTACGGTGACCGAAATCAGAGCCTCGCGGACATTGCCGCAAAATCCTGTTCTGGGACCACCATCTGCGCAGGATGTTCCGGAGAACCATTAAGCGCTTGCGCGCACCTGCGGTCTTTGACGATCTGGCCACTCAACCTCTTGCGAGACCGGGCAGCCAGCCCAAAGTTCTTTAAAACCTTATGCCTGTACCGATGTCTGATCGACGTGAACGCCAGGACCCATGGTGCTGGAAACCGCGATCTTCTTCAGATACTGACCCTTGGCCGACGCCGGACGGGCCTTGACCAGCGCATCCACCAGGGCGCGCAGGTTTTGCTCGAGGGCGTCGACACCGAACGAGGCACGACCGATCGTGGCATGCACGATACCGGCCTTGTCGGTGCGGTACTGAACCTGACCGGCCTTGGCATTCTTGACGGCCGTCGCCACATCCATGGTCACCGTGCCAACCTTCGGGTTCGGCATCAGACCACGCGGGCCCAGAATCTGACCCAGCTGGCCGACGATACGCATGGCGTCCGGCGTGGCAATCACAATGTCAAAATCCATATTGCCGGCCTTGACCTGGTCTGCCAGATCTTCGAAGCCGACGATATCAGCGCCGGCCGCGGTGGCGGCATCCGCCTTGTCGCCCTGGGCGAACACGGCAACACGCATGGTCTTGCCGGTACCGGCCGGCAAAACGACCGAGCCACGAACAACCTGGTCCGACTTACGTGCGTCGACACCCAGATTCAGGGCGACGTCGATGGATTCGTCAAACTTGGCAGTTGCCAGTTCTTTGGCCAGCGACAGCGCTTCGTTCAGCGGATAGAGTTTGGTGCGGTCAACCTTGGCCTGATAAGCCTGTTGGCGCTTGGTGAGCTTAGCCATATTAGACACCCTCCACGGTGATACCCATGCTGCGGGCGCTGCCGGCGATGGTACGCACGGCAGCGTCCATGTCGGCGGCCGTCAGATCGGCTTGCTTGGTCTTGACGATGGCTTCGGCCTGGGCACGCGTGATCTTGCCGACCTTGTCGGTATGCGGACGCGGGCTGCCCTTCTGGATGCCGGCAGCCTTTTTGATCAGGATGGTGGCGGGTGGGCTCTTCATCACGAAGGTGAAGGACTTGTCCGCGTAGGCGGTAATCACCACCGGGGTCGGGAGGCCGGGTTCCATGCCCTGCGTGGCCGCGTTAAAGGCCTTGCAGAATTCCATGATGTTCAGGCCACGCTGGCCCAGTGCCGGACCAACCGGAGGCGACGGGTTGGCTTTACCCGCCGGGATTTGCAGCTTGATATAGCCGACGATCTTCTTTGCCATGAAAGGCTCCTTAA
>JBFYKG010000100.1:0-3954 GCA_041311015.1 Rhodocyclaceae bacterium
GCCGGCATCAACGGCGCCGGTAAAACCACCACGCTGGGCAAACTGGCCCATCATTTCCAGATGGCCGGCCACTCGGTGCTGCTGGCGGCGGGTGATACCTTCCGTGCGGCCGCCCGCGAACAGCTGCAGGCCTGGGGAGAGCGTAATAACGTCACCGTCATTGCGCAGGAAGGCGGCGACCCGTCGGCGGTGATTTTTGATGCCGTGCAAGCCGCCCGCGCCCGCGGTATCCATGTGGTGCTGGCCGATACCGCAGGCCGCCTGCCCACGCAGATGCATCTGATGGACGAGATCGCCAAAATCCGCCGCGTCATCGCCAAGGCCGAAGCCACCGCCCCGCACGAGGTGCTACTGGTGCTCGACGGCACCATCGGTCAGAACGCTATCGCCCAGGTCAAAGCCTTCGACAAGGCCATCGGCGTCAGCGGTCTGGTCATCACCAAGCTGGATGGCTCGGCCAAGGGCGGCGTGCTGGCAGCCATTGCCTGCCAGTGCCCCAAACCTGTCCGCTATATCGGCGTGGGCGAGCAGGTCGAAGATCTGCAGCCCTTTACCGCCCGGGCTTTTGCCGAAGCCCTGCTCGGCCAGTAACCATGCTTAAAAAAGCCTATAGCGAATGGCCGCTGCTGCTGTGCGCGGCCACCTTCCTCTTCATGGAGCAGGCTGCCATCCCGGTCACAGACTGGCCGCGTCAGGGGCTGGTGATTCTGGGGCTGTTCTTTATTACGCTGTCGGCGGTTTTCCGGGTCACGCATCACGCCGATGAACTGGCAGAGATTCTGGGCGAGCCCTATGGCACACTCATCCTGACCATCTCCGCCACCATCATCGAAGTGGCCATCATGGTCACCGTGCTGGGTAACAGCGAAGGCAACCCCACCTTCGTTCGCGACACCATTGCCGCGACCGTGATGATCACGGTTGGCTTCATGCTCGGGCTCAGCATGTTCATCGGCGCCTTTATTCACCGCCAGCAAACGGTGAACACCGAAGGCGCCCTGACCTACCTGGGCCTGATTGTGCCTCTGGCCATTCTGGTGCTGGTACTGCCGAACTTTACCGATAGCACTATTGGCCCCACCCTGGCCATGGCACAGGAAGTGTTCATCGCCATTGTCGCGCTGGTGCTCTACGCCATCTTCCTGTTTATCCAGACGATGCGTCACCGCAACCTGTTTGACGACCAGGCCGATCAGGCGGCCGTTCTGCCGCAACGCCGGGAGCGGCTGCTCAAGCGTTTGCGCCACCCCATCTTCCGCCGGTCACTGGCGGTGCACACCGGCTTGCTGCTGGTCAACCTCCTCTTTGTGGTGCTCCTGGCCGAAGAACTGGCCGTGCTGATCGATAACCGGCTGGAATCCCGCGAACTGCCGGATGCGCTGGGCGGCCTGATTGTGGCTATGCTGATCCTGGCGCCCGAGTGCGTGGCGTCGGCCGGGGCCGCACTGCGCAACCGGCTACAGCGTTCGGTCAACATTGCGCTGGGCAGCGGCCTCGCCACCCTGTCGCTGACCGTGCCGACCATTCTGCTGATCTCCTCGTTCATGGGCTACCCGCTGCTGCTGGGCGTGACCAATAACGAGATGGTGATGCTGCTGGCCACGCTCTGGGTGGCCAATATCACCCTCGCCGCCGGCCGCACCAACGTGATGCAAGGTGCTGTTTTATTGGTGCTTTTTCTGACTTTTGGCTTTCTGATCGTCGTCCCGTAAAAATAATTGGGATTTCCGGGAACTTTTTCGGGGGTTTAGCACTCTATTGCTTTGAGTGCTAAAACAACGATAATAACGAGAGGAAATCCATGACAACGACTGCAATGACTATTGCGAATTCCAAACTGAACGCCCTGACGGCCATGCCTTCACCGGTTGGCAATCTGGACGGCTACATCCGCGCCGTGCAGCAGTACCCGATGCTCACCCAACAGGAAGAGCAGGATCTGGCGTGTCGCCTACGCGATCACGACGACCTGGACGCCGCCCGTCAGCTGATTCTGTCGCACCTGCGCCTGGTGGTTTCGACTGCCCGTCAATACTTGGGCTATGGTTTGCCCCACGCCGACCTGATTCAGGAAGGCAACATTGGCCTGATGAAGGCGGTGAAGCGTTTCGACCCGGAGCGCGGTGTGCGCCTGGTCTCCTTTGCCATGCACTGGATCAAGGCCGAAATCCACGAATACATCCTGAAGAACTGGCGTCTGGTCAAAGTGGCCACCACCAAGGCCCAGCGCAAGCTGTTCTTCAACCTGCGCAGCATGAAGGGCAACGCCAGCCATCTGGACCAGGCCACCACCGAAGCCATCGCCACCCAGCTGAACGTGTCGGAGGCCGATGTACGCGAGATGGACATGCGCCTGACTGGTCGCGACATTGCGCTCGACCCGGGCCCGGATGCATCGGACGAAGACAACTTTGCCCCGATCGATTACCTGGCCGACGACTCGATGGAGCCGACCGCCGTACTGGAAGGTCGCGCCCGCGACCGCCTGCAAAGCGAAGGCCTGCAACAGGCCCTGGATCAGCTCGATGAGCGCAGCCGTCACATCGTGATGTCGCGCTGGCTGGCTGATGACGGCGGCGCCACGCTGCAGGACCTGGCTGATGAATACGGCGTATCAGCCGAGCGCATCCGCCAAATCGAAGCCAAGGCGCTGAAGTCGCTACGGACGCATCTGGCACCCGCTTAATCGCACGCAAGGGCCACCACAGGTGGCCCTTTTAATTTGGGAGGGGCACCATGCTAGAAAGTCGGCTCGAAGGCAGCACCGGCATCGTGACCATGAACAACGATGCCCGCCGCAATGTGATCAGCAGCGAATTTACCGAGCAGCTGATGACCATTCTGGATGATTTCCGCAAGCAACAGGTACGCGCGGTAGTGCTGCGCGCCAACCCCGGCGCAACCATCTGGTCGGCAGGGCATGACGTGTCCGAATTGCCTCCCCCCGGGCACGACCCGCTGCACTGGTCAGAAACGCTGCCGCACCTCATCCGGCTGATTCAAAGTTTTCCCGCTCCGGTTATCGCGCTGATCGAGGGCTCCGTCTGGGGCGGCGCCTGCGAAATGGCCATGGCCTGCGATATCGTCATCGCGTCCAGCACAACCACCTTTGCCATCACGCCGGCCAAACTGGGCGTGCCCTACAACATCAACGGCCTCTCGACCTTTACCCGGGTCATGAACCCGCACATACTGAGCGAGCTGCTGTATACCGCCCAGCCCATCAGCGCCCCGCGATTGGCCGAAACCGGTGCCGTCAACTATGCCGTCCCGGCAGCTGAAATTGAAAGCTTCTGCGCCAATCTGGTCGCCCGCATCTGCGAGAACTCGCCGCGCGCCATTTCGGTCATGAAAGAATCCATGCGGGCACTCAATAGCCAGCAGGACCTAGGCGCTTCGGAGTTCGAACGGCTGCAGGAGTTGCGCCACGCAGTGTATTGCAGCGATGACTATGCGGAAGGGCTTGATGCCATCCGCAACAAACGCAAACCTGTATTTACAGGGAAGTAACCGGACCAGGCTGGTTAATACGGCGCTGGATGGCCTACATCTGCTGCAGAATCTGCGTCCGTTTCGCTTCAAACTCGCCTTGTGTAATCACACCCTGATCGCGGAGTTGCTTTAACTCCTGCAGACGCTGCGCGTTGGGCGACATGCCGGCATTCGGCGCCGGCACCCCGGCGGTTGAATCAGGATTGATACAACTGAATGTCAGCTTGAAATTTTCCTGGCGGATCGTCGGGTCAATCGGCTTATCCATGGATAAGACTTTGACCTTCTGCTTGTTCTGGTCGCAGTAATCCTTCGCCGTATTATTGATATCGTCGATGGCCGGATCGGGGATATGCTCCGCCGCAGCCTGCGTTGGCTGGCTTTTCTCGGTAATCGTGTACACATTGTCGCCTACCTTTACAACACCCGGCGACGAACAGCCAACAATCAGCAAAGGCAGCA
>JBFYKG010000030.1:0-15568 GCA_041311015.1 Rhodocyclaceae bacterium
AGACGCACTAGTTTCAGGTACTAGCGGGTAACTCCGTGGAGGTTCGAGTCCTCTCCTGGGCACCAACGAAAATACATTGAACCCGCCAGGTTGTCTTCGGCGGGTTTTTTGTTTTTGAGTGTTTAGTGCAGTTAAATGGCGCCGACCCGGCTAAAAACAAGACGGATCGACCAAGTGATTGAGCCCGCATCTGCGGGCTCAAAGTTTGTGGATCAGGCAAAGGGGTGAACACGAACAATCGTCTCATCCCGTTCGGGCCCGGTGGACACAATCGCCACCGGTACCCCAGTGACCTGCTCCAGACGTAACAGGTAATTCTGTGCGGCTGCCGGGAGGTCTTCCCAGCGCTTGGCACCGAACGTGGTTTCGGACCAACCCGGCATGCTTTCATAGATCGGCTCGCAACGGGCCACATCATCGGCACCCAGCGGGAGCAGATCCAGCGTTTTGCCATCCAGCTTGTAACCCGTGCAGATCTTCAGTTCCTTGATGCCGTCGAGCACATCGAGCTTGGTGATGCACAGGCCGGTCAAGCCGTTGATCATGGCCGACCGACGCATGGCGGCTGCATCGTACCAGCCACAACGGCGCTTGCGGCCGGTGACGGTACCAAACTCGCGGCCCACCGTCGACATCTGGTAACCCGGTGTACCCTCGGTGTCGATATCCAGCTCAGTCGGGAACGGGCCACCACCCACACGGGTGGTGTACGCCTTGGTAATCCCCAGGATGTATTGCAGCATGCCCGGACCCACACCGCTACCGGCAGCTGCCTGGCCGGCAACGCAGTTCGACGAGGTGACGAACGGATAGGTACCGTGGTCGATATCGAGCAGGGTGCCCTGCGCGCCCTCGAACAGCAGATTCTGACCGGCTTTATTAGCGGCATATAGTGCAGCAGAGACATCGCCGACCAGCGGCTTGATCTGTTCGGCATCGGCCAGCGCCTGCGCCAGGATCGTCGCATGATCCAGTGGTTCGGCACCCAGATACTGGGTGAGTACGAAGTTGTGATAATCCAGCAGCTCGGTCAGCTTGGCCGACAACGTTTCCGGATGGAACAGGTCGTACACGCGTAGCGCACGACGCGCCACTTTGTCTTCATAGGTCGGGCCGATGCCTTTACCGGTGGTGCCGATCTTGGTGTCGCCACAACGCTTGGCTTCACGCGCGCGATCCAGCGCGGCGTGGTAAGGCAGGATAACCGGGCAGCCCGGGCTGATGGTCAGGCGACCGCGCACCTTGAGGCCATCAGCCTCCAGGGTGGCGATTTCGCTGAGCAGGTGGTGGATGTCGAGGACGACGCCGTTACCGATGTAGCAATGCACACCATCGCGCACAATACCCGAGGGCACGAGGTTCAGCTTGTACTCTTTCTCGCCAATCACCAGCGTATGGCCGGCATTGTGGCCACCCTGGAAACGCACGACCCCGCCGGCGTTATCTGTCAGCCAGTCGACAATCTTGCCTTTGCCTTCATCACCCCACTGGGTTCCTACGACTACGATATTTTTTGCCATACTCGACTTCTATCAAAATAAAACGAAAACAATTAACAGGCGGTCACAACCCACTTGCCCTGCATCTGCACGAGTTGCCGGTCGCACGGGGTGCCACTATAGCCAATCTGCCCACCTTCTAGGTGCTCACCCGGCAAAGCATCAACCACACGCTCGCCCCGCTCACGCAGCATCTGGATTGCCTGACCACGCGCCTCAACCTCTGCCGCCGCAGCCGAGGCCGGCAGTGCGGCTGCAAAGATCGCTTCGGCAACAGGCTTGATATTCGACAAACGGCACAACTCACGCAGATCGAGCGAAAACCCGGTCGCTGGTCGGGCGCGACCAAAGGCAGCGCCAACGCCATCGTAGCGGCCGCCGAGTGCCATGGCGCCGGTATCTCCGGGGCAATACGCCGCAAAGACGATACCGCTGTGATAGTGGTAGCCACGCAGATCCGAGAGATCCAGACACAGAGGCAGATCCGGTGCCTGATCCAGCATGGATTCAAGATCATCAAGCGCCTTGTGGATTGCCGGCACCTGCGGCAGCGCCGTGCGGGCTGTCTGCAGCACCGACCGGTCACCATACAGACGCGGTAGCGCCAGCAGGGCGGCACGAAGTTCGGGGCGCCAGCCGGCAGTCTCATTTTCAAGGGCTGGCACATCCTTGCGCTGAAGCAATTTGAAGAACAGCGCCTCACCCTCATCCGATACGCCTGCCAACGTCATCAGCGTTCGGAAGATCCCCATATGCCCCAGATCGATACGCGCTGCCGGCGCGCCGGCGGCCTGCAACGTGGCTGCAGCCAGACGCACGATCTCCAGATCAGCGGCCAGATCGGCGTAGCCGTAGAGTTCGGCCCCCAGCTGCAGGGGCTGGCGACTGGCCTGCATATCAGCAGGTTGCGCATGGAGGACACTATCGCAATAGCAAAGACGGACGACCCCCGGTCGGTTCAGCAGATGTGCGTCAATACGCGCCACCTGGGCCGTCATGTCGGCACGTACACCGAGGGTCCGGCCGGAAGCCTGGTCGACCAGTTTGAAGGTACGTAGATCAAGATCACGCCCGGCGCCGGTCAGCAGGGAATCCAGGTACTCGATCAATGGCGGCTGCACCAGTTCGTAACCCCGACCGGCATAGAGATCGAGCAATCGGCGACGCAGAGACTCCAGACGCGCCGCCTCGTCGGGCAATGCATCGGCAACGGATTCAGGCAACAACCACTTCATCATGATGTTTGACGTAGAACAGTAAGAATAAGCACACCCACCAACATAGCGGTCAAGCCCAGAAAGCGGATCTGGCCATCGCGCAGCTGGAGCATGCGTTCAAAGGTTTCCCGCCACATGCGCGGGGAAATGAATGGGAGCATACCCTCAAATACGAGCATCAGGGCAATCGCCAGCCAGATCGTGTCATTCATCGGACGGCTCCTGCTTTGGCTCGGAGGCCGGATTACGGGTTGTCTCCGGGCTTGATGCCGGAGGCGTCTTGAAAGCCTGCACGACCGATGCCTGCTGCCCGTACTGACGGGCAAAAGCGGCCAGGGCCGACGCATCCGCATCGTCCCGGGCTTTGCGCGCCGATTGATAGGCCTTTTCAAGGGCCTGGTCGCGCTGCCGGGTCTGCATGGCCTGCACCTGACGCGCATCGGCCGTCACCGCCACGAGCATCTGTCGGGCGTTACGTGTTTCTGCCTCGCCCATGCGGGTGTAGATGGCTTCCGTGGCCGTTTCAGATAAACCGACCTGACGCAGTCCTGCCTGTTCTACCCTCACCCCCAAGGGGGTCAGTCGTTCGTTTAATGCCGCCAGCCACGCCGCGCCGCTTTGTGTGGCATCCATACGCAACACGGCCTGGGCCGGACGTGAACGGACATCGTCGGTCATCACGTCGGCCAATATCTTGAGAAACCGTTCTTCAACTTTGGCCGCACCCGCCATCGCAAGTTCACCAAATCTGGCAGGATCATCAACCCGCCATGCCAACCACCCGGCCAGTTGGAGCGACTCGCCGTTTGCCACCGTGACAGCCTGCGGCGTGAGCTGCTCGCTGACCTGCAAACGGGTATCGATCAACCACACGCGTTCGATAAAGGGGATACGCAGATAAATCCCCGGCGCCGACAACACGCGCACCGCCGCTGATCCGGTCCGGGTAGCCACAGCGACCTGCCCGGTCTCAACCACCGTCACGGAAAAAATGCCGATCAGGATCAGCAGCGACAGCACGACCAGCACAAGACGCCGGAGCGTAAAGCGTCGTCCTTGCGTTGATGCGCTCGTGGCCACGGCTGGCTGGGTCATGAACCACTCCCCGGTCGGTCAACGCGGTCACGCGTACGCATGAGCTCACGGTCCCGCCAGCCAGCCGGTGCACTGGCAGCAGGCGGTGCGTCGGTGTTCTGATTGCCTTCGCCCTTCGTCGAAGCTTGGCGGCCCGACGACCCGGCTGCGGGGGTCACGCGCTGCTGCAGATCGGCAAGGCTTGCAAACAGGAGTGGATACTGCTGGCGCAGGGCGCCGACCGTTTCAACGAACTGACCGGCCACTGCAGAGGCGTCGGCCAGACCCCCGTTGTTTGACAGCGACTTCACCAACGTCTGGAGCCCACTGGCATAGCCCGCGCTTTGTTCGTCGAGCTGACCGGCCAGCGTGTAGGCTTTGATTGACGCTTCGGTGGCGGCGCCCTGACGCTCGCGCAGTGCACGCAGGGCAGTCTGCGACTCTCGCTCGGCCTCCCGGGTGGCCGACAGCACCGGCGCGGGCAAACGCACCTCACGAACTTCGACGCCCTTGATCTCGACGCCCAACGCCAACCCTGATACGGTCAATTGCAGCTGCTGGCGCAGCCCATCCAGTGCGGGTTTAAGCATCGGCGTCGGCTGTCGCTTGCCTGCGCCCAGCACATCACTCAGGGCCTGACGGGCGATGACACCACGGAGTTGATCCTCGGCCATCAGCACCAGTAGATCGGTCGGCACTTCGGCCCGGCTGAGATAGGCCAGCGGATCGGACACCTGATACACGATGGCATAAGCGACATTAACCAGATTACCGTCGGCCGTCGTCATCAGGCCGACCGACTGACGTCGGCCCTTCTGCTCGCTGAGCCCGACTTCGATGGTGCGATCTGCACTGACGTTCACCAGCCGGACTGTCTCGAAAGGATAGGGCCAGCGCCAATGCCAACCGGGCTCCTCCACGGCAATCATCTGGCCAAAGCGGCTGAGCACGCCCCGCTGCTGGGTATCTACCAGGTAAAAACCGCTGACAAGCCAGGCGCCCACAATGAGCGATACACCGATCAGCCAGCTTTTGAGGCTGAGCGATTGCCAGGGATTAACGGCCTGCGGTCCGGACTCGGGCACACCGGCAACCGGTGCGGGCGACAGTGGCACGCGGGCTGGCGCAGTAATGACAGGCGGGGGCGGCAGGTCGCGACCCAGCAAGCGGGCCACACGGGAGCGAACACCATAAACCAGTTGCTGCCAGAGCACTTCCAGGTCCGGCGGCCCTTCCGGCGGGGGCGGCGATTGCCGGGGAGAACCGCCCTGCCCACCCTGTTGGGGTGCTACGTCAGATTTTTCTGCGGCATCGGGTTGCGTCGAGCCAGTACCAGTCGCGTCTGGTACCTGATCCGGATCTTTCTGTTCCGGTCGGTGACTGTTTCCCCACTGGGGATCATTGATCGACATCAGGCAACAACGGGGGTGACGCTAACTCCGAAGCGGATTGAGAGGGAATCCCGGCGACCTCCGGCATGACCGGGGCATGGGGATCCGGGCGTGCAAATTCGGCAATGGCCGTTCGCAACCAGGGGAGGCCGGCACCCGTTTGGGCACTCAGTCGCACACGCGTAATTTTACCATAGGCATCCCGCTCGACTCCGGGCTCAGCCGCGGTGAGATCACACTTGTTATAGACCCGGATCTGGGGGACGCGACTGGCGCCAATTTCTGACAAAACCTTGTTAACTTCGGCGATTTGCAAGTCTCTGGCGGGGTTGGCGCCATCGATCACATGCAGCAGCAGATCTGCCTGAGTCGTTGTCTCCAGGGTGGCCTTGAAAGCCTCAACCAGGGTATGCGGCAGGTCACGAATAAAACCCACCGTATCGGCAACCACCACGTTACCAGCCTCGGGTAACCAGACACGACGTACCGTCGTATCCAGGGTGGCAAATAACTGATCGGCCGCGTAGGCGCCCGAGTGCGTGAGCGCATTAAAGAGCGTCGATTTGCCGGCATTGGTATAGCCAACGAGTGAAATGGTCAGCACACCCTGCCGGCTGCGCGCCCGCCCCTGGGTTTTACGCTGACGTGCTAATCGGGCCAGCCGCTCTTTGAGCATTTTGACGCGGGTTCCGATTAACCGACGGTCGGTTTCCAGCTGGGTTTCGCCAGGGCCCCGCAGGCCGATCCCGCCGCGCTGACGTTCCAGGTGTGTCCAGCCCCGAATCAGGCGCGACGCCAGGTGTTCGAGCTGCGCCAGTTCGACCTGCAGCTTGCCCTCGGCGCTTTGGGCCCGCAGGGCAAAGATATCGAGGATAAGGCTGGTGCGATCAATCACGCGACCGTGGATCACCTGCTCCAGATTCCGCTGTTGCACCGGGGATAAACCATGATTAAAGATGACCAGCCCGGCATCCAGTTCTCTGGCGCGCTGGGCAATCTCGGTCGCCTTACCGGACCCGACAAAGAGCGCCACATCCGGACGATCACGGCGACAGGTCATCACATCGCCCACCTCGGCACCAGCGGATTCGGCGAGCATACGCACCTCGTCCACGGCCTCTTCGAGATCAAGGTCCCCGAAATCGACTTGGACAATCAGAACCCGCTCAGCCGACCTGGCATCCGGCCGGACTCGGCCCGACTGCCTGGCGAGGCGGGGATCCGACAACCCGGCCTGTGCCGGGTCGGTCTGCGTCATGCCGCGGGCGGCTCCTGACTGAAATTGACAGCGCGCGCCGGCACAACGGTCGAAATAGCGTGCTTATAGACCATCTGAGTCACGGTATTACGCAACAGAACCACATACTGATCAAAGGATTCGATCTGGCCCTGCAGCTTGATGCCATTGACCAGATAGATCGACACCGGCACATGTTCACGACGTAATGCGTTGAGGAAAGGATCCTGCAGCAACTGGCCCTTGTTTGTCATTTTTATTACTCCGCTTTCTTCTGATTATTGCGGGAAAGGATTGGCTGAGAATGCAAAGACTGCATCAGGGGATCAATGTAAAGCAAAACAGCAAAATGCGCAAAGCATGTTGAGCAGATACACCCGATCAATCATCAACATAGGGGTTGCGCGACACATTGAACTGTAGGCGGAGTGGTGTGCCCTGCAGATTGAAATGGTCGCGGAAGCAGTGCTCCAGATAACGTCGGTAACTGTCGGGAATATGGTTCAGCGCATTACCATGAATCACAATCAGCGGCGGATTCATGCCGCCCTGGTGCGCATAACGCGGCTTGGGTCGGAAAATGCCATGACGCGGCGGGGTCTGTCGGGCAACGGCATCCATCAGAACGCGCGTCAGCTGTGGCGTTGACAGCTTTGCCATGGCAGCCGCGTAGGCCTTGTCGACCGAGCGCATGACGCCATCCAGACCGCGGCCTTCCTTGGCAGAAATGTAATGGAAGCTGGCGAAATCAAGAAACTTGAAGCGACGCTCGATCGCCAGCTTGCACTGCTCACGCTCATACTCGCCCAGTCCATCCCACTTGTTGATGGCGACAACCAACGCCCGCCCGGATTCCTTGATGAAGCCGGCCAGATGCGCATCCTGATCCGCCACATCCTGTCGGGCGTCGAGCACCAGAATGACGACGTTGGCGGCTTCGATAGCCTGCAGGGTCTTGATGACCGAAAACTTCTCGATGGCTTCGAATACACGACCCTTGCGCCGTACACCGGCCGTATCGATCAGCTGGTATTTCTTGTCGCCGCGTTCGAACTCGATCTCGATCGCATCGCGCGTGGTACCTGGCTGGTCAAAGGCAATCACCCGCTCTTCACCCAGCAGCGCATTGATCAGGGTCGACTTGCCAACGTTCGGGCGGCCGGCAATGGCCACACGGGGAATACGTTCGGCGTCGTCTGCGTCTTCCGGATCCTCCGGGAATTCTTCCAGCGCATCGTCGATCAGACTCCGCACCCCTTCGCCATGCGCGGCCGAAATCGGATGCGGTTCACCCAGACCCAGTTCATGAAAGTCGGCTGTCACCACGCCGCGGTCCATGCCTTCTACCTTATTGACGGCAACGAGAACGGGACGATTGATCCGGCGGAGCAACTGGGCAATGTCCTTGTCGAGCGGCGTGACGCCCTCGCGACCATCGACCACGAAAATAATCCGGTCGGCTTCGTGGATGGCCTGCTCAGTCTGGCGCGCCATTTCCTGCGTGATGCCTTCACGGGATTTCGGCTCGAAACCACCCGTGTCGATCGCCAGAAAGCCCTTGCGTCCGACCTTGCCGTGACCATAGTGACGATCGCGGGTCAGCCCAGGCATATCGGCGACAATGGCATCACGCGAACGCGTTAGCCGGTTGAATAGCGTGGATTTGCCTACGTTGGCGCGGCCAACCAGTGCGATCGTCGGTTTCATTGGAGTGTAATGGCCATCAGTGTGCCGTTGCGCGTCTGCAAAACGGCGGTATTGGGGCCCAGTGCCGGCATCAATGCCATCACGCCGCCGCCCCCCACATTAAGACGGCCGACAAATTCGCCCGTGTCACGATCAAGTACATGTACAAAACCCAATCCATCCGCAACCAGCAGCCCCATCGGCAGCGCGACGGGGGCTGAGAGGTTGCGATATTTCAGGCGATCCTGCCGCCAGACGGAGGCGCCCGACATCCGGTCAAAAGCATGCACGACATCCTGCTCATCGGGCACAAACACCCGCTTGTCGTCCATCGTGATGCCGGCAACCGATGAGACTTCACGCGACCACATCTGATTGCCCCCCTGCATATCGAAACAGGCAGCGCGACCCTGGAAAGCAACAGCACACATCTGCGGCCCCTGCACGGCAGGCACCGTGACCACATCCGAAACCCGATCCAGTTCGGTCGCACCGCGCGGCACGGAAACCGTGCCTTCCCAGGCCGGGGCCCCATTCTGCAGCGCCAACGCAAACAGCTTGCCCCCCGGCATCCCCACCAGAACAAAGGGCCCGAAAGGCAACGGTGGCGCAAGCGATCGCACGGCCAATGGTGGATTGGTGCGCTGGTAATTCCAGCGCTGTTTGCCGTCATTGCCATCCAGCGCAATCACCCGGTTATCACTGGTACGAACGACGACGATGCCTTCGGTAATCGCAGCCGGCGCGACCAGCTCCCCCTTCACATGAACAGCCCAGACCGGCTTGCCGGTTTCGAAATCAAAGGCGAGCACTTCACCCTTGTAGGTCCCCACTACGACTAGGCGACCATCGCTGGCGGCCCCGGCTGAGATTTTCTGACCGGCATTGATCCGCCATGATTCCTTACCGTTATCAAGGCGCACTAGGGTGCCGTCATGCGAGGCGGCCAGGACAACCGGTCCGCCGCTGGCAGGCAAGAACGTGAAATTCCCGGCCTTGCCGACCGAAGTTTGCCAATCCGTATTCACGGTCAGCCTTTCGCTGATCGGGGTCAGCGGTGTGGGCTTGGCCTTGGAACTGCCGAACAGGCTGCAACCTGCCAGGAGGCAGAGCAGCGCAGCGGGCACCAGACGTTCAAATACGCGTCGCGACATATCAGCCTGCGGTCGATACCGACAAGGCATCCCGCTTTTCGATCACCAGACGACGCAACAACTGACCCGGCTCGCTCATGGCGAACTCGGCCTCAGGGGTTACCTCTTTGCCAGTGGGCTCCAGATTCTTGATGGCAGCGTCATAGCTTGCCCGTGCTTCAACGGTTTTACCCTGAGCCGCCAGCGCATCGCCCCGCGCCGCATCGTAGCGGGCGGCAAAGCCGGCGGGCGCCTTATCAGACAGGGTCTTCAATGCGCCAACGTAATCTTTCTGATCCATCTGGATGCCGGCCAGACGCAAACGGGCAACGCCCCGCAAGGCATCCTTACCATTCTCGGCGACCCAGCTCAGTTGGGCTTCGGCACTTTTGGGATCACCCGCCGCATCCAGTGTGCTGGCCGCCAGCAAGGCGCCCAGGGCACTGAACTGACTGCTTGGATACTGGCTCACCAGCTCGCCGGCGGCCTGCTTGACACGGGCTGTATCCTGCTGCGCGCTGGCTTGCTGCAGTACCAGAAAGATGCGACTGGCTTCGGCGTTCTGGGATTTGAGATAACTCTGCCAGCCATACCAGCCCAGCCAGCCCAACGCCACCGCCAGCAGGATCCCGGTTGCCCAGCCACCATACTGTTTCCACCAGCTGCGCAACGCCGCTATCTGTTCCTGTTCTTCGAGATCGTATACCGCCATGTGCTTTCCTGTTTTCAGAATTCCGTCCGGTCAGAAATCCTGACCATCTGTCCATTGTGACATGATGTGCTCGGCCAGATCATCCAGCGCGACACGAATCTGGTTATCCGCCGTCTCGCCTTCTGCCCAATCCTTCTGGCGCATGGCCTTAACGGTCACCTCCCCTTTGGCAACCTCATCATCACCGATGATCACCGCCAGAGGCGCACCGGAATGGTCTGCTCGCTTCATCTGGGACTTGAAGCTACCGCCACCGCAGTGATACACGACATCCAACCCGGTATCCCGCAGGCTTTCGGCCACACGAATTGCCAGATCTCCGGCCGCCTCACCCTGATGAATCAGGTAGACATCGGGGGCCTCCGCCCGGGGAAGACTATCGGCGTCTTGCAACAACGCCAGCAAACGTTCAACACCCAGCGCAAAGCCGCAAGCGGGCGTGGGCTTACCACCCAGTTGTTCGACCAGCCCATCATAGCGGCCACCGGCACACACTGTCCCCTGCGCACCAAGCGCATCGGTCACCCATTCGAAGACGGTGAGGTTGTAGTAGTCCAGCCCGCGCACTAGGCGTGGGTTGATGGTAAAACTGATTCCGGCATGGCGGACCAGCGCCTGAACGCGCTCGAAATGCGCCAATGACTCAGCACCCAGATAATCCATCAAACGGGGTGCATTTGTGACCAACGCCTGCATGTCCGGGTTCTTGGTATCGAGAATACGCAATGGATTGCTGTGCAGACGACGCAAGGCATCTTCGTCGAGCTGATCCTGATGCGCTTCAAAGTATGCGATCAGGGCCGCACGATGGGCCGCGCGTTCTTCGGGTTGGCCCAGGCTATTCAGTTCCAGACGGATGTTATCCAGGCCCAGATCCTGCCACAGGCGGGCGCCCATCAGGATCTGCTCGGCATCGACATCCGGTCCGGCAAACCCGAAGGCTTCAACGCCCACCTGATGGAACTGGCGATAACGCCCTTTCTGCGGACGTTCGTGACGGAACATCTGGCCCATGTAGTACAGGCGTTGCGGGCGCTCGGCCGCCACATTGTGCTGGATAACGGCGCGCACGCAACCCGCCGTGCCTTCCGGGCGAAGCGTCAGTGGCTCGCCATTCAGGCTGTCGACAAAGGAATACATTTCCTTCTCGACAATATCAGTCACTTCACCAATGGCGCGTTTGAACAGCGGTGTCGGCTCAACGATGGGCATGCGGATCGGTCGATAGCCGTAACTCTTGAGCCAGCCACGCAGAACCTCTTCCAGCCACTCCCAGGATTCTGCCTCGTCCGGCAGGATGTCGTTCATGCCGCGCACGGCTTGCAGGCGATTGCTCATGGCTCAGGCTTTCCGCTGGTAGGTCCGTTCGACGTACCGGTTGATAATGTCTTTGAATTCGTGGGCGATGTTGTCGCCGCGCAATGTCACAGTTTTAACGCCATCCTCGAAAACCGGCGCTGCGGGTGTTTCGCCCGTACCCGGTAACGAGATACCGATATTGGCATGCTTGCTTTCACCCGGTCCGTTAACGATGCAGCCCATGACGGCCAGCGTCATGTTTTCGACGCCGTCATACTGCTCGCGCCAAACCAGCATTTTTTCGCGCACATAGCTCTGCACTTCCGACGCGAGCTCCTGGAAAAAGACGCTCGTCGTCCGCCCGCAGCCAGGGCAAGCCGTGACAAGCGGCGTAAACGCCCGCAAGCCCATCGTCTGCAAGAGCTCCTGGGCCACCTGCACTTCCAGTGTGCGCGAACCGTTTGGTTCGGGCGTCAGGGATACGCGGATCGTGTCGCCAATGCCTTCCTGCAACAGGACGGCCATGGCCGCCGTGGAAGCGACGATGCCCTTGGAGCCCATGCCGGCCTCCGTCAGCCCCAGATGTAAAGGGTAATCACAGCGGCCCGCAAGATCACGGTACACAGCGATCAAATCCTGCACACTGGAGACCTTGCATGACAGTACGATGCGATCGCCGGGCAACCCCAGCGACTCTGCCAGAGCGGCTGATTCCAGCGCCGACAGAATCAATGCTTCACGCATCACGTCGCTGGCGGACCCGGGTTCGGCCTTATGGGCATTCTCATCCATGACCCGTGCCAGCACCGACTGGTCCAGGCTGCCCCAGTTGACGCCGATGCGCACCGGCTTGTTATAGCGGATCGCCAGTTCGATCATCTGCGAGAACTGTTCGTCCTTTTTCTTGCCGAAGCCCACGTTACCCGGATTGATGCGAAACTTTGCCAACGCCTCGGCGCACGCCGGGTAATCAGTCAGCAGTCGGTGGCCGTTGTAATGGAAATCACCTATCAATGGCACCGGACAATCCATGCGATCGAGCTGGGCACGAATCTCCGGTACAGCAGCGGCCGCCTCAGGCGTATTCACGGTAATACGGACCAGCTCGGCACCGGCCCGTGCCAGCTCGGCGACCTGAATCGCCGTCTTGAGTGCGTCAGCCGTATCAGTATTGGTCATGGCCTGCACGACGATCGGTGAACCGCCGCCCATGACCACGTCGCCAATTCGGACGCTGCGGGTATGTGATTTCTGCGAGATCATGATGTCATCAGGTTAGCGCAGGATCTGGCGCGCCACATCATCGCTGCTCAGCTTATCCAGTTTGAGCGGTTCATCACGCCAGCGGGCCTGTACCTGTTTGGCATTCCCGATCATCACATCCAGCGGCGCCGCTCCGGTAATGAACTGGGTGGATCCTGCCGCGTTGAGTTGCGAATAGATGATGCGGCCAGTGTAATCGCGCACCTCGACCCAGGCCGGCGCGGCGAAACGTAGTTCCAGCGTTCCGGTACTGGTCTGTGCCTGTTGCTCGGTGGGTGCCTGCGCTGCTGTTGCCGGCTCAGTCGATGCCGATGGCACGACCGCCGGTGCATCCGGGTTGGCATCAGCCGTCTTGCGATGAACAAGCCGTTCGTACAGCGCCGTGCCTTCGTCCACCACGGCCACACGCCAGTACTCGGTGGGCACGGCATAAGCCAGGACCAGCGCTACCAGCATCATCACGAGACCTAACCGCGACATGCGACTGGTCTGACGTTTGACCTCGGCGTTGTGCCGGTCCGAAGCCACCGGTTTGCTGCGCGGTGCTTGTGCTGCAACCGCTTTACGCACCGCAGGGCCAGCACCCGGCACCGTCTCGATCAGCGCATCCACCGGGATCTCCAGTAGACGGCCATAGGCACGCAGCATACCCACCGTAAACGTGCGGCCGGGCAGTTTTTCCCAATCAGCGGATTCGATCGACTCGATGACCCGGGGACTCACCTTAAGTGCGTACGCAGCATCGCCAACCGACATGCGCTTGGCCTCACGCGCCACCTTGAGCCCGGGTGCGGCAACTGGGGCTGCGGGCGCATTGTCCTGCTCGGCCGCAGTCGTGTCAGGCATCAGGGCCATTTGCTCGAGATTGTCGGGTACGGGCGTATTCTTTGGGTCTTGGTTCTGCATCATGCTTCCGGTCTTACGGGTTACGGGGTTTTGGGTAAATTGGCAGTCGAGGGGGCTGCCGAGACATCAACGACGGTGCCGTACAGTGCGGCACGACGTCGATAGGTTTCGGCAAGGTCCGGATCCGTGCCCGCGGCACAACGGCTGGCATTCGCCAGCGCACGACCCGGTGTGTCATACAGCGGGTTCGTCCAGGCCTGCTCCAGTTGCTTCAGGCCGGCCGCTGGCTGGCCCGTCTCGCAGAGGAAGAGTCCATAGTTGTTCCGGATGTCCGGGTCGTTTGGTGCCAGGGCAATGGCTTGCCTGAAATCATCTGCGGCCCGGGTGTTTTCCGCGAGCTGCATGTCGATGAGGCCCCGGACGCCATAGGCCGGTGCATAGCCCGGATCAACCCTGATTGCGGTATCGATCTCACTAAGCGCCGTTTTGTAGCTGCCCTGCTGGTAATACAGGGCCGCCAGTTCGGTATGAACGCGGGCGCGGCTCTCCGGTGGCGCTTTGGTCGCCGGGCGCTGCTCCGGCACACCCGCAAGATTGGTCGTGGTCGTACAGGCTGCCATGAGCGCGCATGCCGAAAGGAGCATCAGGGCGTCTCGCATCAGACTGCCGCTCCGAGCGTCACTTTAATCTGCTGCGTCCGACGCGTCTTGTCTTGAACCTGGCCTGCCAGCTGGCCGCATGCAGCATCAATATCATCGCCACGGGTCTTACGGGTCGTAGTCACATAACCGGCACCAATCAGGACATTGGCAAAGGCCGTAATACGCTCACGCGAGGAGCGACGATAGGGGCTACCAGGAAAGGGATTGAACGGAATCAGGTTGAACTTGCAATGAATCTTTGCTCTGGCCACCAGATCAACCAGCTCACGGGCCTGGGCCGGGCTATCGTTGACGCCATCGAGCATCACATACTCGAAGGTGATGAAATCACGGGGCGCATTTTCCAGATACCGCTTACATGCCGCCATCAGCTCGGCGAGCGGGTACTTCTGATTGATTGGCACGAGCACATCGCGCAGCGCATCGGTGGGCGCATGGAGTGATACGGCCAGCGCCGTCGGGCAGGCATCACGTAAACGATCCATCGCGGGCACGACCCCCGAGGTGGACACCGTCACCCGGCGCCGCGACAAGCCATAGGCGTGATCATCCAGCATCAGATTCAGTGCCGGCACGAGCGCATCAAAGTTGGCGAGCGGCTCGCCCATCCCCATGATGACCACGTTCGAGATAATCCGGTCACCCTTGGGGTCAAAGCCCAATGCCTTATTGGCTAACCAGAGCTGACCTATGATCTCGGCCGTGGTGAGATTCCGGTTAAAGCCCTGCTTACCGGTTGAACAGAACGAACAATCGAGCGCGCAGCCGACCTGGGTGGATACGCATAAGGTGCCGCGATCGGCTTCGGGAATAAATACCGTTTCGATGAGGTTGCTGGCACCCACGTCCATCAGGAACTTACGGGTACCGTCATCCGAGGTTTTGTCAGAGACGATTCTGGGCAACCGGATTTCCGCGACATCGGGCAGGCGTTCTCGGAAGGTTCGCGCAAGATCCGTCATCGCGGCGAAATCATTTTCACCACGCGAATAGATCCAGCGCAAAAGCTGATTGGCCCGGAACGGCTTCTCGCCGATCTGGGCCAACCAGGCTTTCAGCCCGGCCATATCAAGGTCGAGCAGGTTTTGCATCGTAACTGCTAGGCGATAACTTAGCGGCTGTAGATGTTCATGCCGGGGAAGAAGAATGCCACTTCAACGGCCGCAGTTTCCGGTGCATCAGAACCGTGGACGGCGTTGGCATCAATCGATTCGGCGAAATCGGCACGGATGGTGCCCGGCGCAGCCTTCTTCGGATCGGTCGCACCCATCAGGTCGCGATTCTTGGCAATGGCATCTTCACCTTCCAGCACTTGCACAAACACCGGGCCCGAGATCATGAACTCAACCAGATCCTTGAAGAACGGGCGCTCTTTGTGCACCGCATAGAACTGACCAGCTTCGGCAGCCGACAGGTGAACCAGACGGCCGGCGATGACCTTCAGGCCGGCGCCTTCGAAACGGGCAATAATCTGACCGATGACGTTTTTGGCGACGGCATCAGGTTTGATGATGGAAAGGGTGCGTTGGATTGCCATAAAAACTCCGTA
>JBFYKG010000101.1:0-3930 GCA_041311015.1 Rhodocyclaceae bacterium
GCGGCTGTTCGATAATGGCTTTGCCCTGAAAGGCGAACAGCAACACCAACGTGAGTAGCAGCGCTGAGATCGACCAAGGGCCAATCTTGTCCATGGTGGCATCGAAATGCACCTGCCCCTTTGCCAGCAGCGACTTGCGCCAGAACTGGGCAAGAACAACCGGGATCACGATATACAGAACCACCGAGGTCAGCAATGTATCCCAGGGGACGGTGATCGCCGAGATGCCCAGCAGAAAGGCAACCAGCGGCGCGAAGGCAAAGACCATGATGGTGTCGTTCAGCGCGACCTGCGATAGCGTGAACAGCGGGTCACCGTTGGTCAGCCGGCTCCAGACAAAGACCATGGCGGTACAGGGGGCTGCCGCTAGCAGGATGAGACCCGCGATATAGCTATCGATCTGGTCAGCCGGCAGGTATTGGGCAAAGATCCCCCGAATAAAGAACCAGGCCAGAACAGCCATTGAGAACGGTTTGACGAACCAGTTCACGAAGAGCGTGACCCCGATGCCCTTTACGTGCTGTTTGACCTCATGCAGCGCCCCGAAGTCGACCTTAACCAACATGGGAATGATCATCACCCAGATAAGCAAGCCGACCGGCAGATTAACCTGGGCAACTTCCAGGTGACCAATTGCCTGAAATACATCGGGCATCATCTGCCCCAGCAGTACGCCTGCGACGATGCAGAGAAATACCCAGATAGTGAGATAACGCTCAAAGATGTTCATCTTAAATCTCCAGCGCTTCACGCACCGCCGGGATTAGGCGGGCACGGATGTCGTCACGAACCGCCACAAAGCTTTCCAGAGGTTCGCCATGTGGATCATGGAACGGCAGATGAATACGTGGCACCGGTTTCGGGAAGATCGGGCAGGCTTCGTGGGCGTTATTACATACGGTCACCACCAGATCAATCGGCTCGTTAATGACCGCATCGATATCTTTTGGGAACAACGCTTCGGTTGGCAAACCAGCCAGCTTCAAGGCTTCAATCGCACCATCGGCAACCTTCGGCTGAGGCTGCGTACCCGCCGACAAACCCTTCGCCAGTCCAGCAAGGTCATGCGTAATGAGGACCTCTGCCATCTGCGAGCGGCAGGAATTGCCCGTGCAGAGCACGAGGACGTTATAGATTTTTTTCGGGTTCGCTGTATTCATGATTCCAATTCTATAGAAAACATGTGACAGCACGATGACACCCGTAAAACGGATGCCTTGGCAGCCGGTAAATTACTGGCTTCTCTGCGGCCGGGGCTGCTTGTAGCGGTTATAGCCCCAAAGATACTGCGTGGGCATTTTGCGAATCATAGCTTCCAGTGCTTCGTTCATCTGGGCCGCAGCAGCTTCGGGGTTTTCCGGGAGCGGTTCATTCATCGGGACAACGTGGAAGTAATAACCCTGACCATTCGGCAGTCGTTCCAGGCCGACGGTAAAGATCGGGCTGTTGCGTACGGTCTGCATTCGCTGCACCAGGGTAATGGTGTAAGCATCCTTGCCGAAGAATGGCGCGTAGACGCCATCGCCCAATGCGGGCACCTGATCCGGCAGAAAGCCAATCGTTTGCCCACGCATCAGGGTTTTAACCAGGCCTTTGACACCGGTTTGGGTACCAGGCACCAGCTTCAGATCCGGCGAAAACCGGATCCAGTCGATAAACAGTTTGAGCCAACGCATTTTTGGCTCTTTAAAAATCACCGTCGCTTTATGCCGCTGCGTATAGAACGGGCCCAGCATTTCGAAGGCCCCGATGTGTGGCGAAATCAGAATGACGCCCCGGCCCTTTTCCAACGCTTCATCAATGAGCCACCAGTGATCACAGCGAATGATCTTATCGAGCCGGCCCGAGTTGGAACGCGACCACAGATAAGGCAGCTCCAGAAACATCTGGAGCAGTTCAACCATGACCGCCCGATCCATCGCCGGGGTGGCATCCGGATAAGCCAAGCGCAGATTCTGGCGGGCACGCGCCTGATACTTTCCAGGAAGCACGGCACCGAGCAAGCCCAGGGCCTTACCCATCCACTGCAACAGGGACAACGGCAACAGACCCAGCAGTCGAAAAATGCCATAGGCCAATGCCGCCAGCACCACATGAGGTGCATCCTGCACTTTAAATTTGTTAAGTACTGCCACTGTCATCTCACTCGAAAACTATAACGCCCCAATACGGGCGAGATTCAAGTGGCGATAAAGTCTTGGGGGACGGCGACGCGCTAAGGCGAAACAGATCCGACGAGGCAAAAACACTAAATGAACGTCGCAGCCGAAGCATACCCCTGGGCAGGCCGAACGGCAACCTAAAAACCCTTTTGTAACAAAGTATTAATGAATTGCTGAGGTATCGATCGCCCGGCCGGGTTTGGGTACCAGCCAGATCAGGAAGGCCGCGGCAATCAGAATGTAGGCGGTAACCAGCATCAGTTCGTTGGTCGCCAGCATCACACTCTGCTCCGTGACCATGTGTTCAAGCACGGCCAGCACCTGAGCATCATTCATACCCTGACTGCTCAGCTGGTTGGCGATTGCCTGCCCTGGGTCAATGATGCCCACCAGATCGGCCCGGTTACGGGTGATTTCATCTTCCCAGTAGGTGGTCACCATGGACGTGGCGATTGCCCCGGACAGGGTGCGCATAAAGTTCATCAACCCGGCCGCGGAGTTGGTCTCTTCTTCCTCGACACTACCCAGCGCTGCAGCCGTCGACGGTATAAAAAAGAAGGGCATGCCCAGGCCCAGCAACATCAACGGTAGCGAAACATCCCAGTAAGTCATCTCGGTGGTGGCGACTGTGCGGTACAGGGTAATCAGGCCCAGCCAGATAATGCCAAAGAAGACGAGCTTGCGCGGATCAAACTTCATCGACATGGCAGCCACCGCAGGCGCAACCACAAACGCGGTAATGCCGATCCAGGCGGTGGTCATGCCCGCATCGGTGGCGGTGTACGCCATAAAGCTCTGCAGCCAGAGCGGCGTGAGCACATTGGCGGCAAAGAAGCCAGCAAAGGTTAACGAGATCGTCAGCACAGCCGCCGTAAAGCCCCGATGCCGGAAGACCCTCAAATCGACGATGGGGTGTTCTTCCGTAAACTCCCAGATCAGAAAGGCACAGAAGCCCACCACGGCAACGGCTGCCAGACCGATGATGATGGGCGACGCAAACCAGTCGAGGTTTTTGCCTTCGTCCAGCATGATCTGCAATGCGCCCACCCAGATAATGAGCAGGATAAAGCCCACCACATCAATCGGGTTACGGACAATTTTTGTTTCATAGCGCCGCAGTACCTTCCAGCAAATCCAGGCACAGGCCGCGGCAATCGGCAGATTGATCAGAAAGATCCAGGGCCAGCTGGCGTTGTCACAGATCCAGCCACCGAGGATGGGCCCCAGCACCGGGCCAACCAGCGTGGTCATCGCCCAGATCCCGGTCGCCGCACCCGCCTTTTCTTTGGGGAATATGCGCAGCAACAGGGTTTGCGACAAGGGCATCAGCGGGCCACCGGCCATACCCTGTAAAACGCGCGCAAAGATCAGAAACCCCAATGAAGACGACATCCCTGCCAGACCGGAGAAGACGCCGAACGCGGCCATGGCAATCACAAACACCTTGACCGAGCCATAGCGTTGAGTGAACCACCCGGTCAGGGGTACCGTAATCGCTTCGGCTACCGCATACGAGGTAATGACCCAGGTCCCCTGCGTCGGTGTCACGGCCAGCCCACCAGCAATGGTCAGCACCGAGACATTGGCGATCGTCATGTCGAGAATGGCGATCAGATTTGCCATCGACAAAAATAGCGCCGCTGCCCACAGCTGCCAGCCGGTGAGCGGTTGCAGCGCCTGGTCGCGATGCGACATCAGTCACTCCGGGTATCGACACGCACCCGCATCGACACCCCGACACTCAGTGGGTTGGCGGCCAGTTCTTCCG
>JBFYKG010000102.1:0-3867 GCA_041311015.1 Rhodocyclaceae bacterium
GTGTATCACCTGGAGCGACTGGCCGCTGCAGGTTTCAGAGACATCGTGATCAACCACGCCCACCTGGGCGATCAGCTGGTGGCTGCATTGGGCAACGGGGCACACTGGGGACTTTCGATCACCTGGTCACCCGAGCCGGTAGGCGCACTGGAAACGGCCGGTGGCATCCGCCAGGCGCTGACGCATCTGGATGACGGCAACGATACCCCGTTTCTTGTCATCAACGGCGACATCTATTGCGACTGGTCAATTGGTCCGCAGACACTGGCAAGGCATGACCTGGCGCACCTGGTGCTCGTCAACAACCCACCGCAACACCCCGCCGGCGACTTTATCCTCCGGGATGGTCGCGTCTCTGACAAATCGGACGAAGAAGCCACGCTCACATTTGCCGGCATCGGTTTTTATCGCCCCAGCCTGTTTGCAGATCTGGTTGCTGGCGATGGCGCCAAGCTCGCACCGCTATTACGAACCGCCATGGCGCAGGGCCTAGTCAGTGGCGAACACCACCCGGGGCGCTGGGAAGACGTCGGCACACCGGAACGTCTGGCACAACTGGATGCCGAACTCCGGGCAATCAACACGGTTGCTACAACGGCGCGTTAAAAGCAGACGCGCGGGGTATGATCAACGGAAATTGCCCTGACTGAGCCTGATGACCCAACGCACCCTGCCTTCACCACTCCCGCCATTAGCGCCGCCAGACTTTGATCCGGCACCGTTTGTCCGCCGACGCGCGCAACTGCTGGCCCAGATGCACAAGCAGGGACGCGGTGTGGCCATTATTCCGACAAGCTGCGAAACGCTGCGCAATCGCGACACGCATCACCCCTTCCGGTTTGACAGCAACTTCTGGTACCTGACCGGCTTCGAAGAGCCTGATGCGGTGCTCGTGCTCTTGGTGTCCGATACCCCACAAAGCCTACTCTTCTGTCGCAACAAGGATGTGGAACGTGAACTCTGGGACGGCTTCCGCTTTGGGCCGGATGCGGCGCGCGAGCAATTTGCCTTTGATGGTGCGTTCCCGCTGGAATCACTGGATGCGGTGGTAACCGAGCACCTGACCGGCGCCAGAACACTCTGGCATAGCGTGGGCATGAATGCCGAATGGGATGCGCGTATCGGTCGCTGGCTGGATCATGCCCGCAGCCAGGCGCGGGCTGGCAAGCAACCGCCCACACTGATTGCCGATTGGCGGGCACTGGTTGAACCCATGCGCCGTTGCAAGGATGCAGGTGAGCTTGCGCTCATGCAGCGCGCCGCCGATATTGCTGCCAATGCCCACGCCCGCGCCATGCGCGCCTGCCAGCCGGGTCTTTACGAATACCAACTGGATGCCGAACTCCAGTACGCCTTCTTGCAGGCAGGCGGCCATCCGCCGTCGTACCCTGCCATCATCGCCAGTGGTGCCAATGCCTGCATCCTGCATTACACGGCCAACAACCAGCCGCTACGCAACGGCGATCTGGTGTTGATTGATGCCGGGTGTGAAGTAAGTGGCTACGCGTCCGACATCACACGTACGTTTCCGGTCAATGGCCGCTTCAGCCCGGCGCAGCGTGACCTGTATCAGATCACCCTGGATGCCCAACTGAAGGCCATCGCGGCCACCCGACCCGGCGTGCCCTTTCACGCACCGCACGATGCCGCCTTACGCGTCCTCGTCCAGGGCATGATTGACCTAAGCCTCTGCCAGGGCAGCGTGGATGGTGTTATCGAATCCGGCGACTATCGCCGTTATTACATGCACCGCACCAGCCACTGGCTAGGCCTAGATGTGCACGATGCCGGTCCGTATCACGAAGACGATGAGTGGGTGCGCCTGCAAAGCGGCATGACGCTGACCATTGAACCCGGATTTTATGTCCGTGCTGCCGACGATGTGCCGGCAGCTTGGCACAACATCGGCATCCGCATCGAAGACGATGTCGTTGTGACGGACGATGGATGCCGGGTGATGACTGATGCTGCACCCAAGCAGATCGACGAGATCGAAGCATGGATGGCAAACCGGGTATGAATCTCGCCATGCGCGAATTCGATGTCGTCATTCTGGGCGCCGGCCCCGTCGGCACAACGCTGGCATTACTGCTGGCTGGAAGCCAGCATCGCACCTTACTGGTCGAACAGCGCAAACTGGCAGCGGGATTACAAGACCCCCGTGCGCTGGCCCTCTCCGAGGGCGCCCGTCAATTGCTGAACCCGCAAGGCGCCTGGCCTGCAACCGGCGGCCTGGGTGATGACCGGTGCACGCCTATCGAGACGATTCACATTTCCCAATCGGGTGGCTTTGGCCGGACCCTGATCGACCGAAACGATTACCGGATTCCGGCGCTGGGCTATGTAGTCCGCTACGGGGCGCTGATGCATGGATTGCAGCAGGCGCTGAACAAGGCCATCGACCGGCTGGGCGACCGACTGGTGTGTCTGGAAAAAACAGTGGCCGAAGTCATGGATGTGCCGGCGGCCGGTACAGACAAGCCCTCAACAGAATCGGGGTTCTGGCGGCATGTGGCACTCCGGGGCGAAAACAATGATCCGATCACGGTGCGCACCCGTCTGATTGTGCATGCCGAGGGTACCCCGCCCGACAACAGCCCGGGCGTCATCGCCCGCGGTTACGGCCAACGGGCGATTCTCTTCGAAGCCGGTCTTGCGCAAAGCCACTGCCAGCGCGCCTGGGAACGCTTTACGCCCCAGGGCCCCCTGGCCCTGCTGCCGGTCAACGGCACCCAGGGCCAACGGGTTTCGGTGGTGTACACCGTTCCCGATCACGAGGCGGATACGCTGTTGGCGCTTGATGATACAAGCATTCTGCAACGGATCCAGCAGGCCATCGGCTCCCAGGTCCGTTTTACGGATATCGGCCCGCGTGCCAGCTTTCCGCTCAAGCTCAGGCTACGCCAGCCCGCGGTGGCCAAACGCGAACTCTGGATCGGCAACGCCGCGCAAACCCTGCACCCGGTCTCGGGTCAGGGCTTTAATCTGGGATTACGCGATGCGGCCCTACTTGCACAGGCGCTCCGGCAGACACTGGATCCCGGCAGTGCCCCGGTCTTGAACCGCTACGCGCGGGAACGGCAGCTGGATCGCTGGGGTGCGGCCGGATTTACCGATGGGATTGTTAGGACCTTCTCAACACCATTTCCGGCATTGAATGCTGTCCGTGGCCTAGCCCTGAGCGCCCTTGATCTTGTGGGGCCGCTTCGCCATTTCGTGGCCCGACGCATGATCTGGGGCGCCCGGGCCTGGCCCTGATCACCCTGCCGTCCGGGTCATCCGATGCGCCGGCCATTTTCCAGCCAATTTCCCAGCTCCCCGCCCATCCTCGCCGACTGCCCTTGACAGGATGCGCCGCAGCAAATTCTTGACTAAAAATTAGGCAGGCAGCAATTTTCCCTTTATAATCTAGGGCTTTGGTTTTGAGTGCTTCCGCCCCAGACGCATGGAATTTGTCGGCTTCAACCTCCGGAACAATCTGTTCGTTGCGCCCATGGCCGGCGTGACGGATCGCCCATTCCGCCAGCTTTGTAAAAAGCTGGGCGCGGGTCTGGCCGTGTCGGAAATGGTGACGTCGAATTCGCTGCTTTACGGCAGCGCAAAAACCCAGCGCCGCGCCAACCACGAGGGCGAAGTGGCGCCCATCTCGGTGCAAATTGCCGGTGCGGACCCGGCCATGATGGCAGAAGCCGCCAAATACAACGCCGATCGCGGCGCCCAGATCATTGACATCAACATGGGTTGCCCGGCCAAGAAGGTCTGCAACGTCATGGCGGGCTCCGCCCTGTTACAACACGAGACGCTGGTTGGCCGCATTCTGAGCGCTGTCGTCAATGCCGTCCCGGACACACCGGTGACGCTCAAGAT
>JBFYKG010000031.1:0-14937 GCA_041311015.1 Rhodocyclaceae bacterium
GAGTTACCCGCTAGTACCTGAAACTAGTGCGTCTACCAATTCCGCCACCTGGGCAGGTGCGAAGATCAGCATTATAGAAGAAAGAACGAAAATGTCAAAGAATGCCAAGCGGGTCGCCAAAGTACGACGACAGGACCCGCACTACGAGCGGGAAAGCGGGAAATACGAGAACCCGTTGCCCTCGCGCGAATATGTCATCGAAACCCTGCAAAAGGCCGGCCGCCCGATGGGCGAATACGAACTGGCTGACCAACTGGCCATCGGTGCCGATGAACTGGATGCGTTTGAACGTCGCATCCGTGCCATGGAACGCGAAGGCCAGCTGATGCGCAACCGCAAGGGCGCCCTGATTCTGCCGACCAAAGCCGATCTTGTGGCCTGTCGTATCGAGGGCCACCCGGATGGATTTGGCTTTGCACGTCCGGAAACCTCGATTGGCCGTGACAAGAGCGCCGACATCTTTCTGGATAACCGCCAGATGGAGAAGGCCCTGCATGGCGACCGGGTGCTGGTGCGCGTCACCGGCAAGGATCGCCGAGGGCGTCCGGAGGGCAGCATTGTCGAGGTCACCGAGCGTGCCAATACCGAGGTCGTGGGTCGGGTGTTTGATGAATACGGCGTGCGTTATGTCGTGCCGGAAGATCGTCGCTTGCATACGCGTATCGTCATCGCGCCGGAGACGCCTGCAAACGGCGGTGCTGGCAAACGCCCGCGCAAGCCCAAAGCGGGTGAAACGGCGGTACAGCCGGGTCAGGTGGTGATTGCCGAGATTCTGGAGCAACCGGGCAAGCGCACGCTGCCTGTTGGCCGTATCAAGGAAGTTTTGGGTAACTATGCCGACCCGGGCATGGAGATCGAAATCGCCTTGCGTAAGCATGATCTGCCGTTCGAATTCCCCAAAGCGGTGATTGATGAGGCCGCCAAGCTGCCGGACGTTGTGGTGGTCGACAAAGATCTCGGCAAGCGCGAGGATCTGCGCGGCCTGCCACTAGTCACCATTGATGGCGAAACCGCTAAGGACTTTGATGATGCCGTCTTTGCCGAAGCCCTGCCCAAAGGCAAAGGCTGGCGCCTGGTGGTGGCGATTGCCGATGTCTCGCACTACGTACGCCCCGGCTCGCCGCTGGATACGGAGGCCGAGGCCCGGGGCAACTCGGTGTATTTCCCGCGCCGGGTGATACCGATGTTGCCGGAAAAGATTTCCAATGGTTTATGTTCGCTCAATCCGGATGTTGATCGTCTGGCGATGGTTTGCGACGCGCAGGTCAATGCGGACGGTGAGGTGACGCAGTATCGCTTTTATCCGGCGGTATTCCGTTCGCGGGCCCGTCTGACTTACAACCAGGTCTGGGGTTGGCTCTCGGGTGAGCTAACGCCGGCAACCCCGGTGCACCAGGCCCTGCAGCCGCAACTGCAAACGCTCTATGCACTGTTCAAGGCGTTGCATGCCGCCCGAGAAAAGCGTGGCGCGATTGATTTTGACACTGTTGAAACACAGATGCAGTTCAACGACCACGGCAAGATCGAAGCAATCGTGCCGGTCATCCGCAACGACGCGCATCGGTTGATTGAGGAGTGCATGCTGGCTGCCAACGTCTGTGCGGCCGACTTCCTGGAAACGAAAAAACAACCGGGACTATTCCGTATTCATGGAACGCCCAGCCCAGAGAAGCTTCAGGGCCTGCGCGATTTCATGAAGGAATTCGGCCTGGGGCTGGAGGGGGGAGACTCTCCCACCGGTAAGGATTACGGCAAGCTATTGGATCAGATCCGTGAGCGGCCGGACTTTTCGCTCCTGCAGACCATATTACTGCGCTCGATGCAGCAGGCGATTTACAGCCCGGACAACATCGGTCACTTCGGTTTGTCCTACGAGTACTACACGCACTTCACCTCGCCGATCCGTCGTTACCCGGATCTCCTTGTCCACCGCGCTATCAAGAACGCGCTGAAGTTTGAAAAGGTCAAACTGCCGGCGGATGAGGGTGCCTGGGAAGAGATCGGGCTGCACTGTTCGGCCACCGAGCGCCGAGCTGACGAGGCGACGCGTGATGTCGAGTCCTGGCTCAAGTGCTATTACATGCAGGACCGGGTGGGCGAAGTGTTCGACGGCACCATCTCCGGGGTGACGGCCTTTGGGGCGTTTGTCACGCTCGATCAGGTGTATGTGGAAGGCCTGGTGCATATTTCGGAACTGGGTTCTGATTACTTCCACTACGATCCGATTCGTCACTGCCTGCTGGGTGAACGCACCAAGCAGCAGTATCGCGTGGGTGATCGTCTGCGCGTCAAACTGGTTCGTGCCGATCTGGAAAGCAACCGCATTGATTTTGTACCGGCCACTGCAACCGATGAAGCCGTGCAGGCAGCGGGCGCTGGGGCGTCGCTGCAGGGCGGTGGCGAACGGGAAGCGCTGGCCCTGGCGCGTAGCCGCAAGACTGGGCGACCGTTGGCCGTTGAGCGTCATCTACTCGAGGCCGAAATGGCCAAGTCTCAGGCAGCGCCGCGCAAGAAACCCGCAGTCGTTGCGGTGGGGACCCCGGCGGGCAAAAGTCGCGCCATCGGACGCCAGAAGCCAGCGGGTAAAACACCCGGCCGGCCAGCGACCGGCGGCAAGGCCAAGCCGGCCAAAGCGGTAAAATCTGGCACCGCTCAAAAGCCTGCCCGTGCTGCGAAGTCGTCAAAGTCACCCAAGCCGGCCAAGTCACCCGTTGCGTCCGCTAAGAAGGCTGCAAAATCCAGTAACCGATCCCGCCGAGCCAAAGCATGAGTAGCAATACCCGTTTGATTCACGGTTTCCATCCCATCATGGCGCGCCTGCGCCATGACCCGGAGAGCGTGAAGGAAATCTATCTCGATAACAATCGTCAGGATCGCCGGGTCAAGGACTTGCTGCGCCTCGCCGAACAGGCGGGTGCCCGGGTAGTGCAAGTTGAGAATCCGCGCATCGAAGGCATGGCGCCCAACGCCCGCCATCAGGGGGTTGTCGCGCGTGTTGATGCTCGGCAGAAAGCCATTCATCTTGATGATGTCCTAGATACGCTGGAAGAACCGCCGTTTCTGCTGGTGCTCGATGGCATCACCGACCCACGTAACCTCGGTGCCTGCTTGCGTGTGGCCGATGCGGCGGGTGTCCATGCGGTCATTGCGCCGAAAGATCGCGCAGTGGGTTTGACCGATGTCGCCATGAAGGCGGCCTCCGGCGCTGCCGAGACCGTGCCTTACATCATGGTGACCAACCTGGCACGCACGCTGCGCGAACTGAAGGCGCGGGACATCTGGGTCATCGGCACCGCTGGCGAGGCCAGTGAAGATCTCTATACCGCTCAGTGGCCGGCCGGTGGTGTTGCCTGGGTCATGGGCGCCGAGGGCGATGGCATGCGTCGTCTAACGCGGGAGACCTGCGACGCACTGGTACACATCCCCATGGGTGGCTCAGTCGATAGCCTCAATGTCTCCGTTGCCGCCGGTGTTTGCCTGTTTGAGGCGGTGCGTCGCCGACGGGTCTGAGTTAGCGCCCGAGACTGCGGGCGTGCTCCACATCGGCCGGGTTTTTCTCGTCGGTGTAGAAGTGGGCGGGGCGATTCGATAGGCTGTCGCCATTTCGACAGAGCACTTCGACATTGGCCAGAGGCCGATCCTTGTGCAGCACTTCCACAGCGCAACGGCTGTACACGGACTCGATCGTCGCCAGCACATTACGGGCGTAATCACTCTGTAATTTGCTATCGAGAATCAGGTTGGCCAGCATCACCCCATCTGCCTTTAAAACGGCGCGTGTATCGCGCCAGAATTCGCGTGTGACCAGATGGCTGGGGATGTTGTGATGCGAGCTGTAAACATCCACGACAACCACATCAAAACGTGGGGCGCTGTCATGCGCGGCACGGGCGACAAAGTGGCGGGCATCGTCAACGATAAATTGGCCGCGAATCGGTTCATGCAAAAACTGTTGCTCGGCAATCTGTTTGATCGCCGGATCAATATCGACATAGATGTAGCGGTTGGCCGGTTCCCGATGGGACAACGTAAAACCACCGGCACCCAGGACCAGGATATCGCGATCCTTCAATCCAAGATCCTGAAGGAGTGTGCGACGGAGGTAGTTAATGTAGCGTGCATAACGGCTTGGCTCGCCATCGCCGATGAGTGACGCGGTAGAACTGTTGACCTTGAAGACGCGGATCTCGTCGCCTTCCGGGCTCTGTGTATTGATGACGCTGTAGTCGGCGTACGCGGTCTCCGTCACACTGGGGCTATCACCGGCAAACTGATCTCGGACGGCTGCTGTATTAAGACCGATAGCCAGGGCGACGGCCACAGCCACAGTGACCCAAGAGCGCCAGCGGGAGCGCTGGCGTGGCGGTGATATCTGAAGGCACACCGTGCCAACCAGAAGAAGCAGCGCACATAAGGCCACGGCGGCCGAAATCCCCAGCCATTGCATGACCAGTAGTGACAAACCCAGTGAGCCGAGGAAAGAGCCCAGCGTCGACCAGTAAAGCGCCAGACCGCTGGCTTCGCCCGTGCGCTTGCTCTGCATCAGGTTGGTGAGCGCTGGCACCGTTTGGCCGAGTAGCCAGGCAATCGGGCAGAGAATCCCGCCAACCAGCATGCTGTAGGCGAACCAGACGGGTTCAACGTGGGTAAACAGTCCGTTGACAAAGGGCGTTGAAAAACCAATGCCCAACAGTAATGCCGAGATCAGAAAATTACGGGCGACAACAGAAAGGTAGCGATCACTGATCCGTGCACCGGCTGCATACCCTAATGCCAGCGCCAACAGAAAAAAACCAATCGTAGGGGCTGTAACGACAATCGAACTGCCCACATGCGGCAACAGGCGGCGCAGGGCAACAATCTCGGCCCCGAGGGAACAGAAACCCTCGATAAAAACGATAACCGGGATCAGGAGCGCAGACATGCCCCGATGTTACAGGAGCATGCCGGCGCCGACGGTATTGTTGGTTGCTTCGTCAATCAGAATGAAGGCACCCGTACCACGGTTCTGCGCATAGGCATCACAGCAGATGGGCTGGGCCAGGCGCAGGTTGATGCGGGCAATATCATTCATCTGCAGCTGGGCCGGCGCGGTGTCTTCGGCCAGCGTGTTGATATCCAGACGGAAGGGGATATCGGCAATTTTGGCCTTCACGGTACGCGTTGTCTGGCGCAGGGCATAGGTACGGGCGCGATCCAGTGGATTCTCGGACAGCCAGCAGACCATGGCCTGGGCCTCTTTAAGCACGTGTGGGGCGGTATCCGGATGCGCCAGCATGTCACCGCGCGAAATATCGATCTCATCGGCCAGGCGAATCGTCACCGATTGCTCCGCGACGCCTTCGCTTAAATCAATGCCACCGATCTCGACATGGGTGACGGTGCTGCGCTGGCCTGAAGGCAGGGCAACGACCTCATCGCCCGGGCGTACAACACCGGAGCTGATGCGGCCCATGAAACCACGATAGTCGTGTAACTCCGGGTTGGCAGAATCCTGCGGTCGGCAGACTAACTGCACAGGCATACGGAACAATTCGTGATGCGTTGGCGTTTCGCTGTGACTGGTGCCAGCGCTCTCCAGAATGTCGAGCAGGGTCGGACCTTCATACCAGTTCATGGCCTCGCCACGGTCGACGATCATGTCGCCCTCCAAGGCTGACATCGGCACGTAGCGCACTGATTCCAGACCAATCGTCGCGGCGACGTCGGCAAATTCTTCCTGCAGCTTGGCAAACACCTGGGCATCATAGTTGACCAGATCCATCTTGTTGATGGCAACCACCACCTGCGGAATGCCCATGAGCTGGCAGACCTTGGCGTGACGGCGTGTCTGGGTCAGGATGCCGCGCCGTGCATCGACCAGAATGATGGCCAGATCGGCGGTCGAAGCGGCCGTCACCATGTTACGCGTATATTGCTCGTGGCCTGGTGCGTCTGCAATGATGTACTTGCGGGTGCCGGTGGAAAAGTAACGGTAGGCCACGTCAATGGTGATGCCCTGTTCACGTTCAGCCTGCAGGCCATCGGTGAGCAGCGAGAGATCAACGCTTGAGAGGCCACGACGTTGCGAGGTGCGCTCCAGATTGGTCAGCGTATCCACCAGAATGGCTTTGGTATCAAATAGAAGGCGGCCAATCAGCGTACTCTTACCGTCATCGACGCTGCCGCAAGTCAGAAAGCGCAGCAGGCCGTGGTCTTCAGTTCGGGTTTGGGGGGTGGCTTGGCTCGTCATCAGAAGTAGCCCTCTTTCTTACGTTGTTCCATGGCGGCTTCGCTGGCCTGGTCATCCAGACGTGTGGCGCCACGCTCACTAATGGTCGTGCCGGCGGTTTCGGCAATAATTTTTTCGATGTTGTCGGCGTCGCTTTCCACCGGCGCCGTGCAGCTGATGTCGCCAACGGTGCGGAAGCGCACCTGCAGATCGATGATGGTTTCACCCGCTTTAGCCGGGGTCAGGTCGGTAATCGGCACGATGCCATTGCCCCGGCGCACGATCGGGCGTGTGTGGGCAAAGTAGATTGACGGCAGTTCGAGCTTCTCGCGCTCGATGTACTGCCATACATCCAGCTCGGTCCAGTTCGAAATCGGGAAGGCGCGCATATGCTCGCCCTTGTGCACACGGGCGTTGTACAGGTCCCATAATTCCGGGCGCTGGTTCTTTGGGTCCCACTGACCGAAGTCATCACGGAAACTGAAGATACGTTCTTTAGCGCGGGCCTTTTCTTCGTCACGACGTGCACCGCCGATCAGGCAATCAAATTCAAACTCTGCAATCGTTTCAAGTAGCGTGACCGACTGGTGACGGTTGCGCGACTCATCAGCTGACTTGAGCACGATCGTGCCGCGCTTCATGGAGTCTTCCAGTGAGCGCACGACGAGACGTTCGCCCAGTTCGGCCGCGCGACGATCACGGAAGTCGATGACTTCCGGGTAGTTGTGCCCGGTATCAATATGGACCAGCGGGAACGGAAACTTCGCCGGACGGAACGCCTTTTCGGCGATGCGCAGCATGCAGATCGAGTCTTTGCCGCCCGAGAAGAGGAGGGCAGGGCGCTCACATTGGCCGGCAACCTCGCGCATGATCTGGATGGCTTCCGCCTCCAGCCAGTCGAGGTGAGAGAGTGTGGGGGTGTTTTGAGTCATGGCGCGTGATTTTACAGAGTTGTCTCGAGCAGGCTTCATCAGGCCCGATATTTAGGCCTTATTTTGCTTTGTGTAGGCCGCATTCCTTGGTTTCGGGGTTTTCCCACCACCAGCGGCCGGCACGGACGTCCTCGCCCGGCGTAATGGCCCGTGTGCATGGCGCACAGCCAATCGAGGGATAAAAACGATCATGCAGGGCGTTATACGGGACCTGGTTCAGATCGATATAGGCCCAGACTTCCTTTTCCGACCATTCGATCAGTGGATTGAACTTGGGCAGGTTATTTAGCGTATCGAACTCTTCCCAATCCATGTTCTGGCGGGTGACCGATTGTGCAGCACGCAGGCCGGTGATCCAGGCGTCCTTACCGTTGAGCGCGCGGGCCAGGGGTTCCAGTTTGCGGATCTGGCAGCAGGCCTTGCGGTTTTCGACCGAATCATAAAAGGCATTGATGCCGTGCTCGCTTACCCAGGGTTGGAGCAGTGCAAAATCCGG
Organism: Rhodocyclaceae bacterium; assembly: GCA_041311015.1. GTDB lineage: Bacteria > Pseudomonadota > Gammaproteobacteria > Burkholderiales > Rhodocyclaceae > Fluviibacter. Next base: position 7,640 of record JBFYKG010000031.1, read on the forward strand.
CGACATGATGTCGATAGCACGTTCGTAATGCTGCTGCGCCTGAGCGAGAACCGCATAGGTTTCTTCGTTCAACCGACCTGTGTCCAGCGTAAAGATACTGATTGGCAGATTGTCCTTGCAGATCATGTCCATCAGCACCATGTCTTCGGCGCCCAGACTGTTGGCCAGCGCAACATTCGGGTGACGGGCAATGATGGTGTTCAGGCGTGCCATGACCCGTGCCGATTTCTCGGCAACAGCGTCTGCAAGCGCGTTATCCGGGGCCGGGCGCTTGCTAGCTGTAGGCTGGCCAATCGCGGAAACTGGGCTTTGACGCATCAGCAGGCCTCTCCGCGGTGTGCACGACGGAAGAGCGGCACCGGGTTGTCGGTCGAGCCCTGATAACTGTCGGGGAAAGGAGCCAGATTGCGTTCGGCCGTGGCAACGACGACTTCGGGGTCCAGTGCCAGCGTATCGAAACCGACGCGCAGCATGAAGAACAGCTGATCGACCAGCACATTACCGATCGCGCGCAGTTCGCCTTCATACTTGTAGTGATTGCGGATGCGCCAGGCCATCGAGTAACCCCGGCCATCGGTAAACTTCGGGAAGTCGATGGCAATCAGTGGCCACTGATTGAAATGAATGGCCACCTCAGATAAATCATCATTTGGCGAGAGCCAGACGCCAATATCATCTCGGGCGATCAGCGAGTCGCGCTGTGCTTGCCACAGCGTAAAGGGAATCAACCATGGGCCGGCGGGCACGGCGGTTGCGGCAAGGTCTGCATCGGCCTCTAGGCGCAGTACCTGCCAGTTGTCAGCATGCATCTGGCCGTTCTTCAGGATCTCAGCCATGGGCGGCCTCCTTCTTTTTATTTAGTTTGTCGCCATAAACGCTGGTCTTGAACGGATCAAGCCCAACGCGCACCACGGTATCCACGAAACGCTCATCCGGTTCGCGGAGGGCAACGTAGGTTTCGAGCAGCTTGGTGACCACATCCGGCATGTCGGCAGCGGCAAATGATGGGCCAATCACTTTGCCCAGGCGCGTGTCGTTGCCTTGGCGCCCGCCAATGGTGACCTGGTACCACTCTTCATCATTCTTATCGACACCGAGCACGCCGATATGACCCACGTGGTGGTGGCCACAGGCATTCATGCACCCGGAAATGTTCAGATCCAGCTCGCCGATGTCGTGCAGGTAGTCCAGATCGTCGAAGCGTTCCATGATGGCCTGGGCAATCGGAATCGATTTTGCATTGGCCAGATCGCAGAAATCTCCGCCCGGGCAGCAGATGATGTCAGTGAGCAGCCCCACGGTTGAACTGGCGAGCCCAAGAGCTCTGGCCTTGTCGAACAGTTCCGGCAGTTTGCGGAGCTCAACATCGGACAGCACTAGATTTTGTTCGTGCGAGGAGCGGACTTCGCCAAAGCTGTAGGCATCGGCCAGGTCGGCAACTGCGTCCATTTGTGTATCGGTGATATCGCCGGGCGCAATGCCTTTCTGCTTGAGTGACAGCGTGACAGCGCGATAGCCCGGTACGCGATGCGGGTGGACATTCTGTTGCACCCAGCGCGCAAAGGCTTTGTCACTGTTCAAACGCGCTTCATAGGCGGCATCGGTATCCGGTAGTTGCTGCGCATACGCCGGGTCTACGAAATAGGCTGATACACGGGCCAGCTCGTCATCGGTAATGGTGGCCGGACCATCTTTAAGATCGGCCCACTCGGCATCGACCTTGGCGCGGAATGCGTCAATGCCCAGCGCCTTCACCAGAATCTTGATACGGGCTTTGTACGGGTTATCGCGACGACCTTCCAGGTTGTAGACGCGGATGATGGCTTCCATATAGGAAAGTAGATGCCGCCAGGGTAGGGCATCGTGAATCACTTCACCCAGAATCGGTGTCCGGCCCAAACCCCCACCGACCCACACACGCACCAGCACTTCGCCGGAAGCATCCTTGTACAGATGCAGGCCGATGTCGTGAACTTGCACCACGGCACGATCGCGCTCGGCGCCGTGCACGGCAATCTTGAACTTGCGTGGCAGGAAGGCAAACTCCGGGTGGAAGGTGCTCCACTGGCGGATGATTTCGGCCAGCGGGCGGGTGTCCACCACTTCATCCGGTGCGATACCGGCGAACTGATCGCTGGTCACGTTGCGGATACAGTTACCTGAGGTCTGAATGGCGTGCATCTCGACTTCGGCGAGACGTTCCAGCACATCCGGGACGCGCGCCATCGGGATCCAGTTATATTGCAGGTTATGACGGGTCGTGAAGTGAGCGTAGCCCTTGTCTTCTTCGCGGGCAATCGCTGCCAGCACCCGTAGCTGGGCGGACGAGATCATGGCGTAAGGCACGGCAATGCGCAGCATTGGCGCATGGCGTTGCATGTACAGACCATTCTGCAGACGTAACGGACGGAATTCTTCGTCGCTTAGCTCACCAGCCTGCCAGCGGTTGGTCTGGTCACGAAACTGCGCGACACGGGCTTTCACCATCGCGCGGTCAATATCATCGTAACGGTACATAGGGGTTCTCTTCGGGACGAATGTTATTAGAAGGGGTTATCAGGACATCACTAGCTTGGTGCCAATGATCACGAGCATCGTGGCGAGCAGGCTGCGCAGAAATTTCTCGGGTACCTTGCTGGCAATGTGGCTGCCGATCCAGATGCCGGGCAGGGAGCCGAGCAGCAGGGCGCCCAGCAGGCTGAAATCAACGCTGCCCAGATACCAGTGGCCAACGCCGGCCACGGCGGTCAGCGGCACGGCATGGGCGATGTCGCTGGCAACGATGCGGATCGTGCCCAGACGCGGATACAGAAAGAACAAAGCCGTAACACCCAGCGCACCGGCACCCACGGAGGAAATGGTCACGAGGAAGCCCAGGATTGCTCCGACAAAAATGGTAATAGCCGCTACATGCCGCTGAATGAAGGAATCTTCATGATGGCGGGCATAACGCAGCAGTTTGTCGCGCAGAAAGATCGCGCCGGCAGTCAGGAACAGGGCAAAGCCCAACGACACCGCCATGATGTGGCCCACTTCCTTGCCGTGACCAGGCAGCTGCGCGAGCACATAAAGCGTGATGGCGGCAGCCGGAATGCTGCCGGCGCCCAGGCGACCGACGATCTGCCAGTCGACATGGCCTTTGCGACCGTGTGCCACCGTGCCCCCCGCTTTGGTGATCGCGGCATAAAGTAGGTCGGTCCCGACCGCCGTTGCCGGTGATACGCCAAACAGCAGCACGAGCAGCGGGGTCATCAGTGAGCCGCCGCCAACGCCGGTCATGCCAACGATCAGGCCAACAAAAAATCCGGAAGCGGTGTACAGAAAGTCCATTTGGGTGCGCTGCAATATTGAATCAGGACGCCATCCTAACAGCGGCAAACCCAACTTAAAAGAATATATGGTTAGAATGCTATAACTATAAGTAATTAACAGAAGGGGGTGCCCCATGACCCTGCAACAGCTCCGATATCTGGTCGAAGTGGCCCAGCGTGGTTTCAACGTCTCGGAAGCCGCCGAAGCGCTTTTTACATCGCAGCCCGGGGTTTCCAAGCAGATCAAACAGCTGGAAAACGACCTTGGCATCATCATCTTCGAGCGGGTTGGTAAGCGGCTGACCGGTGTGACCGAGGCGGGCGGCCAGGTTTTGGCCCATGCCCGACGGATATTGGCCGAGGCAGATAACCTCAAGCGCTATGTTGATGACTACACGCACGGGCAGCATGGCGCCCTGGTGATTGCCACCACCCATACCCAGGCGCGTTATGCGCTCCCCGAGGGGGTGACCCGCTTTCGCGAGCGTTACCCGGAGGTGACGCTGACGCTGCACCAGGGCATGCCCGACCAGTTTGCCGAATGGTTGATGCGGGGCGATGTCGACCTGGCCATTGCCACCGAATCGCTCAAGGATGCGCCCGGCATCGTGGCGTTGCCTTGCCGCCAGTGGCACCATGCCCTGGTGGTTCCGGCGGGTCACCCGTTGCTGACTAAAACAGACATCAGCCTCGCCGACCTAGCGACCTACCCGTTGATTACCTATGTGCGGGGCGTGGCCGGACGGATCCGGCTAGATGGCCTGTTCGAGCGGCAGGGTCTTTCCCCCCGGATCGTGCTGGATGCGCTGGATGCCGACGTGATCAAGACCTATGTCGGCCTCGGCATGGGGGTCGGCATCATCGCCGAGCACGCCTTCGACCCGGTCCGTGATGCCGGCGCGGGCCTCAACCTGATCCAGGCACGCCATCTGTTTCCGGCCAATACCACCTACGTGGGTATCCGGCGCGGGGCACTGCTGCGGCGCTATGAGTATGATTTCATAGAAGATTTTGCGCCCGATCTGAACCGCGATGTCGTGCAGAAAGCCCTGCAGGGGGGCAACGCAGGGCAAACCGGCTCGGATTGGCTATAGACCCGATGGATCCGGGTTGGCTTTGGCCTTGATTCTGTTATAGAATCTTGGGCTTTCCACCTTGCTCCACCGCATTCGCATGGCGGGGGGTATTAGCCAAAAGGAGATTACATGCGCCATTACGAAATCGTATTCATCGTCCACCCGGATCAGTCCGAACAGGTGCCGGCGATGGTTGAGCGTTACAAAACGCTGATCACCGGTCAGAACGGTGTCATCCACCGTCTGGAAGATTGGGGCCGCCGTCAGATGGCTTACCCGATCAACAAGGTGCACAAGGCCCACTACGTTCTGATGAACATCGAGTGCAACGGTGAGACTCTGGCCGAGCTTGAGCATGCCTTCAAGTTCAATGATGCCGTGCTGCGTCATCTGACCATGAAGCAGAAGCGCGCCATCACCGAGCCGTCGCCGATGATGAAGGAAGACAAGGCCAAGCCGGTTGCGGCAGAAGCCACGCCCGCCTAAATCTGACGCGTAGAGACATTGACGACGACACTGGAGATCAATCGGGTCCAGCTCACCGGGCAACTCCTCAGCGTACAGCCGGTTCGTTATACACCGGCAGGCATTCCGGTCACGGAAGCCACGCTAGGGCATCACTCGGAACAGCAGGAAGCCGGACTGAAACGCCAGGTCACCTGTGAAGTCCCCGTCAAAGCGCTCGGTAATCTGGCTCACCAGCTCGCCAGCGCAACGATCGGAACCGAACTCAAGGCCACCGGCTTCATCGCTGCAAAAAGCCTCAAAAGCCGTCAACTGATTCTGCACCTCGAAACCATCGAATTCTAAATTTATCCGGAGTAACCATCATGGTTGGACGTACCAACAACACCAAGAAGAAAGACGAGCGCAACAAGCGCAATCGTGGCGGCGGTCTTTTCAAGCGCCGCAAGTTCTGCCGCTTCTCGGCAGAAAAAATTGAACAGATCGACTACAAAGATGTCGACGTTCTGAAAGACTACATCGCTGAAAACGCCAAGATCATGCCGGCACGTCTGACCGGTACCAAGGCAGGCTATCAGCGTCAGCTCGGCCTGGCCATCAAGCGTGCCCGCTTCCTGGCCCTGCTGCCCTTCACCGACAACCACAACGGGTGATCGCGATGCAAATCATTCTTCTCGAAAAAGTCGTTAACCTGGGTAATCTGGGTGATGTTGTTAAAGTCAAAGACGGTTACGCCCGTAACTTCCTGATCCCGAATGGCAAAGCCAAGCGCGCTACCACGGCGGCTCTGGCCGAGTTTGCCGAGCGTCGTGCCGAGCTCGAAAAGCTGGCCGCTGAAAAGCTGGCGGCGGCTCAGGGCATTGGCGAAAAGCTCAACGGTCTGGTCGTCGAAATCGCCCGTAAGGCCGGTGTTGACGGTCGTCTGTTCGGCTCGGTCACCAACTTCGACATCGCTGAAGCGCTCGAAGCCAAGGGCTTCAAGGTCAACAAGTCGGACGTTCGCATGCCGACCGGCCCGCTCAAGACCATCGGCGAATACCCGCTGGAAATCGGCCTGCACACTGATGTCATCGTTGGCGTCACCGTGACGGTTGCTGCTGCCCAGTAATCGGGTTTAAACCGGTTAGAAAAGCCTGGCCTCGTGCCAGGCTTTTTGCTTTTTGCCGGTATCATGTCAGGCTATGAATTCCGAATTTTCACGCCCCCCGCGCAAGGGTAATTTCGCCAATCAGAACCAACCGATTGATCCGGCGATTGCTCAATTGCGCGTGCCGCCGCACTCCATCGAAGCCGAACAATCCGTGCTCGGTGGGCTGCTGCTGGATAACGAGGCACTGGATCGTGTTACCGATCTGATTTCGGAATCCGATTTCTATCGTAGCGAACATAAACTGATCTTCCAGCAGATGAGCCGTCTGCTGGAACGGGGCAAACCTGCCGACGTGATCACCGTCTCCGAGGCCATTGAACAGGCCGGCCTGACCGATGACACGGGTGGCCTGGCCTACCTGGGTGAGCTGGCCGCCAATACGCCGTCGGCGGCCAATATCCGGCGTTATGCCGAAATCGTTCGTGAACGGGCCGTATTGCGCCACTTGGTCGTGGCGGGTGATGAAATCGCCACCGATGCCCTCAATCCGCTGGGTCGTGATGCCAAGGAACTGCTCGACACCGCAGAGCAGAAAGTGTTCGCCATTGCCGAAATGGGTGCAAAAACCCAGCAGGGCTTTGTGCACATCAACCCGCTGTTAACGCAGGTCGTCGAACGGATTCAGGAGCTGCACGATCGGGACAACCCTTCGGATATTACCGGCGTGCCCACCGGTTTTACGGATCTCGATAGCAAAACATCTGGCTTGCAACCTGGCGATCTGATCATTGTTGCGGGTCGCCCGAGTATGGGTAAGACCGCATTTGCATTGAATATCGCGGAGCATGTCGCCGTTGACGTAGGTTTACCCGTTGCCGTGTTCTCCATGGAAATGGGGGGCACTCAGCTTGCCATGCGTTTGCTGGCCTCTATTGGGCGACTCGATTCGCACCGGGTACGCACAGGTCGCCTGACCGATGACGAGTGGTCGCGTCTAACCTATGCGCTGGGTAAGCTGCACGAAGCGCCGATGCACATTGATGAAACCGGTGGGATGAATCCGACCGATCTGCGGGGCCGTGCGCGCCGTCTCAAGCGCCAGGTCGGCAAGCTTGGCCTCATCGTTATCGATTACATTCAGCTCATGGGCACGACCCGTCAGGGCGAGAACCGCGCTACCGAAGTGTCCGAGATTTCAAGGTCACTCAAAGCGCTGGCGCGTGAACTCGAGGTGCCCATCATCGCGCTCTCGCAGCTTTCCCGTAAGGTAGAAGAGCGCACCGACAAGCGTCCCATGATGAGTGACTTGCGAGAATCGGGCGCCATCGAACAGGATGCCGACGTGATCCTTATGAT
>JBFYKG010000032.1:0-14639 GCA_041311015.1 Rhodocyclaceae bacterium
GATCAGTTTCTTGACCTCGTGCTGGCTCTTGCCGCAGAACGAACAGTACAACGGTTTATCGCCGTCTTTGCCCGGCGTTTTTGCTTGATCTTTGCTCATCGCGTTGTCCTTCTGTAATTCTTAAGCGGCTTCGCCACGTTTACCCAGCACTTTGTCGATCAATCCATAGGCCACGGCCTCGTCCGCCGACATAAAGTTGTCCCGGTCAGTATCGCGTTCGATCCGTTCGACATCTTGACCAGTATGAGCCGCCAGCATGTTGTTCAACTTGGCGCGCAGCGAGAGGATTTCCTTGGCGTGAATTTCAATATCCGAGGCCTGGCCCTGGAAGCCGCCCAGCGGCTGATGGATCATGACGCGCGAATTGGGCAGCGAGAAGCGCTTGCCCTTGGCGCCCGCCGTTAGCAGAAACGCGCCCATCGAAGCCGCCTGGCCCAGACACAGGGTCGACACATCCGGCTTGATGAACTGCATCGTGTCGTAGATTGACAGGCCCGCCGTCACCGAGCCGCCCGGCGAATTGATATAGAGGTGGATATCCTTATCCGGGTTTTCCGCTTCCAGGAACAGCAGCTGGGCCACCACGAGATTAGCACTCATATCGTTGACCGGACCCACCAGGAAGACCACGCGCTCCTTAAGCAGACGGGAATAGATATCAAATGCCCGTTCGCCGCGGCCGCTCTGCTCCACCACCATCGGGACCAGACCAATGGCTTGCGGGTCCGGATGGGCGTTGGCGAGTGTTTGTGCGAGGCCGCTATGGGTCATGGGGGTGAACATGGGTACTCCTGAGCAAAAATACGGAAATTGAGTGACATCATGCCGTAAAAAGGACCTTTTTTCATGCTGCAGCGAGCAAAAAAGGCAACGGCCGGGCTAAGCCGGCCGTCTTTTACTGCAGATATTGCCTAAATTACGACTGAATTCAGTCAATTAGGGGGCTTAAACGCCCTGCTGACCCATGATGTCGTCGAAATCAATGGCTTTATCAACCACCTTGGCACGTGCCAGGAACCAATCGACCACGTTCTGTTCCAGCACATCGGATTCGATATTGGCCAGACGCTGACGATCCTGCCTGTACCACTGCAGCACTTCTTCCGGGCGCTGGTAGGTTTCGGCAATCTCGGCAATCCGGGCATCCATCTGGGCCTCGGTCGCTACCAGATTTTCCTTCTCGACCAGATCCGCCAGAATCAGCCCCATACGAACACGCGGCAGCGCACGATCCTGGAACCACTCGGCCTGCAGCGGGATATCCCCCTTCATGCCGCGTTGCTTCATGTCTTCACGGGTGCTTTGCATCAGACGATAGATTTCCTGTTCGACCAACGCCTTCGGCACAGCAATCGGGTTCAGGGCATCCAGCTTTTCCATCACGGCTTCACGCAGACGTTGGTGGATCCGCTTCTTCACTTCGCCCTTCAGGTTCTTTTCGATCTCGGCCTTCAGGTCGGCCGCGTTGCCGCTTTCAATGCCCATCGCTTTGACGAATTCTTCGTCGAGTTCCGGAATAACCGGGCCCTGAACCTGCTTGACGGTCAGATCAAACTGCACGGTCTGGCCAGCCAGTTCGGCATTGCCATAATCTGCCGGGAAAGTCAGATCAAAGGTCTTGGTGGTACCGGCACTGGCGCCCTCAATCGCCGCCTCGAAATCGGGCAGCAGCGTCCCCTGGCCCAGCACCATCGGGTAATCCTTGGCCTCGCCACCGGCAAACGGCACGCCATCCTTCTTACCCAGGAAATCGATCACGACACGGTCTTCCTTCTGGGCAGCACGGGCAGCGTCTTCGTAACGGACACGCTGCTTGCGCAGAATATCCAGCGTCTTGTCGACATCGGCAGCCGTCACGTCGTGCACCGGGCGCTCGATTTCCGCCGCAGTTACATCGGCCAGGGTAAATTCGGGATAGAGCTCAAAAGTCGCGGCGAAGGTCAGCGTTTCGCCAAGGACGTCGCCCTTGGGCTCGATGCGCGGATAACCCGCCACCTTGAGGTTCTGCTGGGTAATGGCCTCACCGAAGGCACGGCCGACGATTTCGTTCAGGGCTTCATCACGCGCCTGGGCGCCGTAATGCTGCTTCACCACCTTGGCGGGGACCTTACCCGGACGGAAACCGGCAATCTTCATCGTCTTGCCCATACGCGCCAGACGGGCGTCGGTCGCGGTGTCGACTTCCTGACCAGACACGGTCAGATCAATCGAACGCTCCAGCGGGTTGGTTTCCTGCACGGTTTCGGTGGTGCTCATGGTGATATCCCTGGAAATAGTAGAAATGCCGAGCCGATGAACCGGCTCCAGACTTGCAAAACCAGTGATTATAGCCGAAGCAGCCCTGCTCAGAAAAGCCGGGTTACTTGAGGATGCCCATGCTTCGCAACCGCCGGCCGCAGCTGGCTAGGTGTCGGAACCCCTTAGGGGCTTGCCTTTGCGCTGCAGCATCGAAATCGTGCCCGGCTTAAGGCTCCCCTAAGCTTTGAATCCATATTTCCGTTATCCTCGCCCGTAACCCCAAAAACAAAGGAGACCTCCTTGAACACCTTAAAGCACATCACCCGTAAAGCCGCCTTGTTGACCATGGCGCTGGTGGTCGGTCTGACCATGGCCATCGGCAATGCAGAAGCCGCCCGCATCGGGGGCGGTAAGTCGGTCGGTATGCAACGCCAGATGGCACCAGTGAGTAAGCCGGCCGCAACGGCACCTGCCGCTGCCAAGGCACCGGGCGCCGCCACCCCGGCTGCGCAACCCAAGCGTTCCTGGATGGGCCCGATCGCTGGCTTAGCTGCTGGCTTGGGTCTGGCCGCACTCGCCAGCTACCTGGGTTTTGGCGAAGAGCTCGCCAACATCATGATGATCGCCCTCCTCGCTTTTGCCGTAATAGCCGTGATCGGTTTCTTCATGCGCAAGCGGGCGGCATCACAGCAGCCGCACATGGCGGGTGCCGGCGCGCCGTATAACGGCAACGCGCAGGATCAGGTCAGCCAGTATCAGGCTATGCAGCCTGCCGGCTCAGCAGGAGCAAGCAACATTCCCGCCGGCTTTGATGTGGATGGGTTCGTTCGTAACGCCAAGGTCGGCTTCATCCGCCTACAGGCTGCTCATGATGCCGGCGATCTTGCCGACATCCGCGAGTTCACCTCGCCGGAAATGTTTGCCGAAATCCGCATGGATCTGGATCAGCGCAACGGTCTGCCGCAAAAGACCGATGTCGTGTCGCTCAACGCCGAGATTCTGGCTGTGGAAGAAGAACGGCAACGTCACGTCGTCAGCGTACGCTTCACCGGGCTGCTGCGTGAAGAGGCGGATGCCGCCCCGGTAGCGATTGACGAAATCTGGCACCTGACCAAGCCGGTCAACGGTCAAGGCGGTTGGGTGCTGGCCGGTATTCAGCAGACCCAGTAATTCGATAGGTTCCCCAAATCCCGGGACAACCCCAACCCCAAGCTTCAATCCCGGTTTGCCCCCGCGCTGGTTTCAGCCGGGGGCATTTTTTTCAACGTCTAGCGCGCAGGCTGCGATGCCGGTTGCCCCTTGAGTAACTGCCGTTGCCGATTCACCTGAACCCGCACATCATCGTTAAGCGCATGATCAAAACCCGGGGGCGTCTGGGCCCAGGGGTAACCCGCCCGGGCCAATACACGGCCATAGTTATACAAGGCGTTCATGTACTTTCGGTCAAAACTGCCTGTATGGGGCTCTTTAAAATCCGGGCCGATATAGGCCAGATTAAAACCGATATGATCCCGCTTGGTCGTTAGGTAGATACGCTGCAGATCGCCATACCCTTGGCTCTGGATCAGCTGATCGACCGCGCGCCCCATAATCGACAGGGTATTCCGCTCAATCTCCCGCCATTCGGAGTCGAGCCGGGCATTACGAATAATGTATGCCTGCCGATCCCGATACGGGCTGAGAACATTCTGACGTCGCGCTTCGGCGCCCAGCGCCGTCGGGTAGAGAAAGACCTCCATCGTTGCGCCGCCATCGACGTGCATTTCCTGATAGTGCTTGCCATCGGCAACCACGTCGATCATCACCGGTGGAAACGCACCAGGGATCGCGGAAGATGCCAGCAAGATCTTGCGGAACAACTGCAGCGCTTCCGGCGTGCCCACACTGGCCAGTTTGCCCATATTCCACAGGGTTGGCACGCCAGCATCCAGGTTGGTTGATGCCACCAGCAGCCACCGGTTACGTTGTGTGTACTCATCGGCGATCTTTTTAAGCAGATCTTCGTTCACATATTCGGTAATGAGTCTGTAGAGCGGTGTGGTATCTGCAAACGAATCGCTGAACAGCGCTCCCATCAGACCATTGTTGATGAACACATCGCTCGGGTTGACCTCGGTATAGACCCGCTTGAGCACGTAATCATAATCCGATCCCAGGAAAGCAAACGGCGCAATCAGAGCCCCTGTACTAACGCCCGTGACCAGATTGAACTCGGGCCGATCACCGCGCTCAGTCCAACCCACAAGCAACCCCGCGCCAAAGGCACCGTTATCGCCGCCACCGGAAATCGACAGGTAATTTGCCCGTGTCGTGGCATTCTTATCGATGAAGCCTTCCTGCGAGTTCATCCCGGCGCGCAAATCCTTCATCATTGCTTCGAGGCCCGTATGCGAGAAGAACTTATAGCGGACGCCCGGCATCCCCTCGATCTGCGCCTGACTCTGCACCTCGTGGGGAACCGCATTCTTCCGGCTGAGTGTCGTACAACCAGAAAGCGTCACAACCAGCACCGCAATAACCAGCAACATGAATGATGCGCGCGATTTCATACCGAAAGGCCTCATCTAAATCAGGGATCGTGCTACAACTGTAACGGCATCATAATGCCGAAAGTGACCGAAAGCATATAGGCCGCGATGATCCACGGGCCAAACGGAAACGCCTCCATCAGGCCAACCCGGCTTTGTCGGGTGAAACGAATGATGACCACCCCGGCGATCGCCAGCAGAGACGCAAGAAAAATCACCCCGGGGATCAGCGCCGGCCCCGACCAGGCGCCCATCGCCGCCAGCAGCTTTAGATCACCGAATCCCAGCCCCTCGCGCCTGCGAATAAACCAGTACCCATGGGCCAGAAGCCAGAGCGGCACGTAGCCAACGACAACACCCCAGATGGATGCTTCCAGCCCGACCGTACGCGTCTGCGGAAACAGCTGCAGCACAATCCCGGCCCACATCAACGGTAGCGTCAACACATCCGGCAACAGCTGTGTCTTGGCATCAATCAGCGCCAGCAGGACAAGCCCCGCACCAAAGCATGTCCAGGCGACCCCGAGCAGCGTTGGGCCATACAAATAAAAACATCCGATGGCTACCGGGACCGACAACACCCCGGCACCCAACAGGCTGCGACGCCAGTCGATCTCAGTGGTGATGCTTTCCGTACACACTGGGCTCACCTTCAGGGCGTGTCTTGAAGCGCTTGTGCAGCCAGAAGTACTGATCCGGCATCTGCAACACCCAGGATTCGATAAAGGCATTCATGCGGGCTGTATCTTCTTCAACCGAGGCGCCTGGAAAGTGCTCCCAGGCTTCGGTGTAATAAGACTCGTAACCATCGGGCACCATCTTCGACACAATGGCGATGACCCGAGCATTGGTTAACTGGGCCAGGCGGGAAACCCCGGTCACCGTTGCCGCCGGAAAACCAAAGAACGGGGCAAAGACCGCATCCTTGGGTCCGAAATCCTGATCCGGCAGGTAATAAAAAGGGGTGCCGCGCTTCATGGCCTTCACCACCTTGAGCAGGCCGTCCTGACGAGAGACCAGCACGGGGTTCGTAAACCGTGCCCGACCATGTAACAGCATGTAATTTAATACCGGGTTCTTCTGGCGGGCATACATACTGATCCACGAGCCCATCATCGAGGCGCGCGTACCCGTGGCGTCTAGCCCGACAAAATGCGGCGCCAGTACCAGCGTCGGTCGGCCATCGTCGCTATACAGTCGCTCTTCATGATGCTGCCGCACAATCCGACGGATGCGTTGCTCGGAAGCGAACCACATCAATGAGCGATCGAGCACCGCCTGCGCGAAACGGATACAGTGTTTGAAGACCAGCTTCTTGCGCGCGGCATCCGGCATATCCGGAAAACAGAGTCGCAGATTGGTCAGCGCCACATACCGCCGCTGGCGGGCCAGTGCCCAGAGAATGATTCCAAAAAAAGCGCCAATCAGACGGATAACCCGCAGCGGCAACTTGGAGATTACCCAAACCAGCGCCACCAGGAGCCAGCTGGGCAGTGTTTTCAGGTTGAGTGGTGGGCGCGGATTATTCACGCCGCGAGTATAAGACAAATCGACAAATCAGCGCATAAACAAGGTAACGTACCTGAATTAGAATCTCGCCACGACACCCGACCCGACCGCAGACCTGAACCTGATGCCCATACTCCGCCTCAAGACACCCAAACTCCCCTGGCAGATCCTGTTGGGCACGATCGCGGCCTTTGTTGCTGTGGTGGTGGTTATTCTGCTCACCAACCCGCCGCCGCCCAAAACCGTGATTGTTGCCACAGGCGCCGACGGTGGCTCGTATAGTGAATACGGCAAAAAGTACCAGGCATTTTTTGCCAAGCGCGGTATTGAACTGCGGCTGGTTGCCACCCGAGGTGCTCAGGAGAATGCCGACCTGCTCCTCGACCCCGACAGCCCCATCGAGATGGCTTTCATGCAGAGCGGGCTGATCGATCCACAACGGGCCGGGAATCTGGAAACATTGGGCAGTATTGGTTATGAACCAATCTGGCTCTTTTATCGCGGCACGGACAAGCAGCATAAGCTGCAGATGCTGACCGACTTGACGGGTCGCAAGATCGCGATTGGCGAAAAGGGCAGTGGCACCTATAGCGAGTCCATGCACATCCTCGGCCTGAACGGCCTCGATCAATCACCCAGCCTGGTTTCCATGCCGACACTTGAAGCGGTCAGTGCCATCGAAGCCGGCCGCATCGATGCCATCCTGCTGATTCAAAGTGTCAGCTCCGAAAACGTCCAGCGCCTCCTGAAGAACCCCGAGTTGAACCTGGCCAACTTCATGCGGGCCGAGGCTTACGCCCAGAACATTCCCTACTTCGAGGAACTGACCATCCCCATCGGCGGCCTGGATCTGAAGCGTAACTTCCCGGCGGAGCGGACCCAGCTGATTGCCACCACGACAGAACTGGTCATCAAGAAAGATCTGCACCCTGCCCTACAGATGCTATTCATGCAGGCAGCTAATGAGATCAACGGCAAAGAAGCGTTTTTTACCAAGCGCGGCGAATTTCCCTCGTTCCGTGGCAGCGGGCTGCACGAGAGCGAACAAGCTACCCTGTACTACCAGAAGGGCCTACCCTTCCTGATGAACCACCTGCCTTTCTGGCTAGCGGAATTTATCCATCGCACCATCTTCTTCCTACTTCCGTTGATCGTGATCGCCTTCCCGGTCATCAAGTACCTGCCCGAGTTCTGGGAAAACCGCATGCGTGACCGGATCAACGCGGTGTATGCAAGACTGGAGCGGCTAGAACAGGAGATCATCAACCAGGGCGAAGTCGACCAGCATCATGCAGCCTTTCTGGCACAACTCGATGATATCGAGCATCTGGCTTTCAAACTTAAGCACTCCAAATCGCACGCGCTGGAGTACTACACCCTGCGTAGTCATATCGACTATGTGCGAAGTTGCCTCAGGGATGGCCGGCCGTATCAGCGCAGACGATAACCACGAAAAAAGGGGCGGTCAGACCGCCCCTTGTTCGTTTCAATGACCGTTTGCTAGGCATTCAGATCGTATCGGTCTGCGTTCATGACCTTGACCCACGCCGAGACAAAGTCATCGACAAACTTCTGACGATTGTCATCCTGTGCATAGACCTCGGCCAGCGCACGCAGGATCGAATTTGATCCGAAGACGAGATCCACACGGGTGGCTGTCCAGCGGGTTTTGCCGGAATCACGATCGACAATGTCATAGCTGTTCCGTCCGGTAGGTTTCCATCGGTAGGCCATATCGGTGAGATTGACGAAGAAATCGTTGCTCAGCACCCCCACACGGTCGGTAAAAACTCCTTGCGGGCTGTTACCGTAGTTGGTGCCCAGCACACGCATGCCGCCAACGAGTACCGTCATCTCCTGCGCCGTCAGGCGCATCAGCTGTGCGCGATCCAGCATCAGTTCTTCCGGCATCACCACATAATCCTGCTTCAGCCAGTTCCGGAACGCATCGGCAACCGGCTCAAGCACCTCGAAGGACTCGACATCGGTTTGCGCCTGGCTGGCATCACCCCGACCCGGCGCGAACGGTACGGCAACTTTATAGCCGGCCGCTTGGGCAGCCTGTTCGACCCCCGTATTACCACCGAGCACAATCACATCGGCCACGCTGGCGCCCGTCGCGGCGGCAATTTTTTCGTAGACGGCCAGCACCTTGGCCAACCTGGCCGGCTCATTACCCACCCAGTCCTTCTGTGGGGCCAGACGGATGCGGGCACCATTAGCACCACCCCGCTTATCCGAACCACGGAAGGTACGGGCGCTATCCCAGGCGGTGCACACCCGGTCACTGACCGAGAGACCGCTGGCAGCAATCGCCGCTTTCACGGCGGCGACGTCATAGTCTGTGCGACCGGCTGGCACCGGGTCTTGCCAGATCAGATCTTCCTTCGGCACATCCGGGCCGACGTAGCGCGCCTTTGGCCCCATATCACGGTGGGTGAGCTTGAACCAGGCACGGGCAAACACCTCGGAAAAGTATGCGTGGTCCTTGTGGAAACGTTCAGCGATCTTGCGATAGGCCGGATCCGCTTTCATCGCCATATCGGCATCGGTCATCATGGGCTTGCAGCGGATGGCCGCATCTTCCACATCCACGGGCAACGCATCCGTTTGGATGCTGACCGGTTCGTATTGCCAGGCGCCGGCCGGGCTCTTCGTCAGTTGCCACTCGTGGTTGAGCAGCATGTCGAAGTAGCCGTTATCCCACTGTGTCGGCTGGCTGGTCCAGGCACCCTCGATACCGCTGGTCACGGTATCTCGGCCAATGCCGCGGGTCTTGTGATTCATCCAACCCAGACCCTGCTCGTCGATTGGCGCGCCCTCGGGTGCCGGCCCCAGATTCGCCGCATTGCCATTACCGTGGGCTTTACCAACGGTGTGTCCGCCCGCAGTCAGTGCCACAGTTTCTTCATCGTTCATGGCCATGCGGGCAAATGTCACGCGGATATCGTTCGCAGTTTTAAGCGGGTCGGGCTGGCCATCCACGCCTTCCGGATTTACATAGATCAGACCCATCATCACTGCAGCCAACGGATTCTGCAGATCCCGCTCGCCGGAATAGCGGCTGCCCTCGCCCCCGCTCTTTTGCAACCATTCGCGCTCCGAGCCCCAGTAGATATCCTTTTCCGGGTGCCAGATGTCCTCGCGCCCGAAGCCGAAGCCAAAGGTCTTGAGGCCCATCGATTCATACGCCATGTTGCCCGCCAGAATCATCAGGTCAGCCCAACTGATCTTGTTGCCATATTTTTTCTTGATCGGCCACAGCAAACGACGCGCCTTATCGAGGTTGGCGTTATCAGGCCAGGAATTCAACGGCGCAAAGCGCTGGTTACCCGTACCCGCACCACCACGTCCATCCGCCGTGCGATAGGTACCGGCCGAGTGCCACGCCATACGGATCATCAGACCGCCATAATGTCCCCAGTCGGCCGGCCACCAGCCCTGACTCTCTGTCATGAGCGCTTTCAGATCGTTCTTGAGGCCATCAACATCCAGCGTCTTCAACGCATCCCGGTAACTGAATGACGCACCCATCGGATTGGTCTTGGCATCGTGTTGGTGCAGGATGTCCAGATTCAACGACTTGGGCCACCAGGCCACATTACTATTCGCCTGGCCGTTCTCTGTAATCGCGCCGTGCATGACGGGGCATTTTCCTTGGGCTGACATACCTGCATCTCCTCTGGGTTTTATCGTTATGATGGCTGATGCGCCATGACCCTGACTATATGCCCACCACTTGATAGCGTCTAATCATTTTTACAAATGCCTGCCATAGCCGATACCTATCGAAGCAACCCCCTAACACCGCGTCCCTTGCTGCAGTGGATGCTACGACTGCTCATCCCGATGGCCCTATCTTGCAGCGCCTGGGCTGCCGGCGCAGTAAAAGATGCCGATGGCCGCTATATAAACCGTTATGCCGATCTATCCCACAGCCAGAATTTTCTGCAGTGGCAGTGGACGCGGCTAACCGAGGGGTTACCCAAACCCGCCAAAACCCCAACGCCTCAGGTAACGGTGGATACCCAGCGGCTGAACCATCCTCGGGGCAACGCGCAGGTGACCTGGATCGGCCACTCCAGCCTGCTCTATCAGATCGATGGCAAAAATTTTCTCTTTGATCCGGTTTATGCCGAATACGCCTCACCGGTCCCTCCACTAGGCCCGAAACGGGCACAACCACCCGGCATTCCGTTCGACCAACTGCCCCACATCGATGCTGTCTTTATCTCACACAATCACTACGACCATCTGGATCTCGAGACCGTCCGGCAGCTCGCCATGCAAACGGGTGGATCGCCTGTTTTCTTTGTCCCCCTCGGCGTCGATGCCTGGTTCGCTGATAACGTACCCGGCACCCGGGTGAGCGGCGCAGCACCTAATGTCATTGCTCTGGACTGGGACGACACCGCCACGTTCCCAGGGATCAAGCTACCGTTCACGGTGCGTTTTCTGGCGGTTCAGCACTGGGCAGCACGCTCTCCCTTTGACCGCAACAGAACCCTATGGGGAAGCTGGGCACTCGAGCACCCGTCATTTCGTTTCTGGTTTGCCGGTGATCTGGCGTATTCACAGGATGTCGACGACATCGGTAAAGCGCATGGGGGCTTTGATCTGGCCGCCATCCCCATTGGCGTCTATGATCCGCGC
Source organism: Rhodocyclaceae bacterium (assembly GCA_041311015.1). Lineage (GTDB taxonomy): Bacteria > Pseudomonadota > Gammaproteobacteria > Burkholderiales > Rhodocyclaceae > Fluviibacter. The sequence goes on from JBFYKG010000032.1 coordinate 10,929, forward strand.
TGGTTTATGAAACGCGCGCACATCGACCCGCCAGAAGCGACTCAGGTGTTCAAAGCGATTCGCGCCAAGAATGCCGTCGCGATTCACTGGGGCACCTTTGACGGACTCAGTGACGAGTCCCTCGACGAGCCACCGGCCGCCTTTGAACGGGCACGTAAAGACGCCGGCATTGCGCCCGAGGCCTTCAGCCTATTTCGGATCGGTGAGACTCGCTCGTACAACACCCGCTAGACGCCTTGAAATGGCGCCAGGGACAACGACAAACGTTGCGGGCGTTCGGTGACTTAAACCGCGAAGTAAGGCTTTCCGGCAAACACGTTGACGGCCATTGCCCGCCCCGTCGGATACGTGGCATGAAGCCCGCGCAGATGGGCATGAACTTCATCGGTCGACATCCGGCCTGACTCGGCCACGGTCCAATCCGATGACGGGTCTTTCTTCAGCATGATCTCGTATTCCATGGTGTTCCCCCCTCTTCGTTATTCTGACAACGAGGCCTACTCTACGCCGACTTGGCTAGTTTCTGTTTTGCGCTGCAAAAGCATGCTCGACCAGAAAATCACCGGGCTCACCTTTGCGGGTCGACCCCCTCAATCCCGCGGCTTCCAGCAATGATTTGGTCTCGATCAGCATCGCGCCGTTACCGCAGATCATGACCCGGTCGGTCTGCGGACTCAATGCGCTCATGCCCAGATCACGGCAGAGCTGACCGGAAGCCAGCAACGCCGGGATCCGGCCCTGATGCACAAAAGGCTCACGGGTCACCGTCGGGTAATAGTGGTCGCCGGGGCGAGCAAGCAGGGTCTCTAATTCCGACCGATACGCCAATTCACTCACCCGACGCACACCATGCACCAGCACTACCTGCTCGAATTGTTCGAACACGGCACCCCCCCGCAGAATACTCACGAAGGGTGCCAACCCGGTACCTGTCGACAGTAGGAACAGGCGCTTCCCAGGGTTCAGATCGTTCACGACTAACGAGCCCTTGGCCGCCTTGGCAACCACCAGCGAGTCACCCACGGCAACATGCTGGAGCTGAGAGGTCAAGGCACCATCAGGCACCTTGATACTCAGAAACTCCAATTCCGGATCACGCGCGTCGTTCACAAAGCTGTAGGCCCGCAGCAGGGGTTTGCTACCCTGCTCTTCCTGCAGTAGACCAATCAGAACAAACTGGCCGTTCTCGAACACCAACGCCGGATCGCGGGTACACCGGAAGCTGAACAGCTTGTCATCCCAGTGGTGTACCTGCGTCACGGTCTGCAGCGTGTAGTAGCTCATGATCAACCAAAGGTATCGGCCCAGATCGACAGGGCCCAGCCATGGGTGTAACGCCCTTCAATCATGCTGGCCTCCGTCGATGTACCACCTGAACCGGCGACAATCTGCGGCACCTTGGCCTCCGGGTTGTAGCGATGGACGGAGGCCACATGCACACCGTGCACATCATCGAGCATCGAATAGCAGGTGTTGGCCATTAACATCGGCGATGCCTGACGGCCAGCCAGAATCTCAACCAGTGCAGACGCTACGGCCTTGCCATGCTGATTCGCCATATGCCCGGACTTGGGCATCTGGGGCGCCGCAAAAACCGCATCGCCAATCACGTGGACGCCCGGCACCACCGCAGATTCCATCGTGACCCAGTCGACACCGGCCCAACGCTGGTTCACATTGAGCAGATTCATCTTGCGGGCGATATCTCCCCCGCGCATTGGCGGCAGAATATTCAACACATCGGCCTTCACCGAATCTCCCAGCTCGCTGGTCACCACCTTTTTACGGGCATCGATCTCCGTCACATTCCAGTTCGGGCGGTAATCAATCATGCCCTTGTAATAGGTATCCCAGGCAGCCTGAAACAGTTTGGGCTTGGACTGAATCACGTCGTTGGCGTCCAGCACCACCACTTTGGCATTAGGCTTATTGTGTTTGAAATAGAACGCAACCTGGCACACGCGCTCATACGGCCCCGGTGGGCAGCGATACGGCGACTTCGGAATGGAAATCACATAGGTGCCGCCATCTTTCATGGCCTCGAGCTGCTGTCGCAACGCCAGCGTTTGCGGCCCGGCTTTCCAGGCGTGCAGCACGGTCTTCTGTGCCTTGGCATCGTAGCCCTTGATCTCGTCAAACATCAGGTCAATGCCTGGCGCCACAATGAGCCGATCATAGGTATAGGTTTTGCCCGATGCGGTTTTTACAGATTTGGCGGTCGTATCGACCGAGGTCACTTCAGCATTCACCACCTGTACGCCCCACTTCTTACGGAGTGCGTCATAGGTTCTGACAAGCGTTTTGTAATCACGGTTGCCACCGAGCACTTCGTTCGACATCGGGCACGACACGTAGTCGGGTGTCCGCTCGATCAGGGTGACATCAATCCCGTTGTTGCTCCATTTACGCAGATACTTGGCTGCAGTCGCACCCCCGTAGCCACCACCAATCACAACCACTTTACCGGTCGCCTGTTTGCCGGCTGCCAGCGCCATACCCGGCACCAGCGCAGTTCCGGTTGTTACACCCAGCGCCTGAAGGAGGCGGCGACGGTTTGGATTCATCGTATGTGTCATCATGACCTCCTACTTCTGAGCCGAAAAATAGGTGGCGAGCTGCTGCAGCTCGTCATCGGTATAACCCTGCATGAGTTGCGGCATGATCGTGCCGGGTAACTCTTTGGCCTTGTAGGCGCGCATTGTGCTCAGGAGCTTTTCACGATCCTGGCCGGCCAGGCTGGGCATGATGTCGTTGGTTGATCGTCCATCCGTGCCGTGGCAATTGGCACAGTTGGAGGCAAAGTACACGGGTTTCGTGTCTGGCGCTGCCTGAACGCCCAGAGCCGTCAGACCGACAACAGCGGCAGCGGCTAATTTCTTGATATAACGAGACATGAGCGGGTCTCCTTGTTGGGGTTGAGCTTGCTTTATCAAACGCTGCGGCCGCGCTGTCAAGACACGCTGCAATATGAAAATCTCTGAGGCTGGCGCCCTCCGGTAAATCGTTTAATATGTGAGCCAGTATTCCCCCCAGCACAAAAGGATTGGCATGAAAAAAACTCCTAAACCCAACCTGCCGTCACGGCTTCTGGTCTGTCTGGTTTCAGCCGCTTTATCGATGCCCGTGACAGCCCCGGTAGCCTATGCCCAGAGCACTGGCCAGCAATCCAATCAAACGATGAGTGAAGCCCAACTGGCCTCTCTGGTCGCACCCATTGCCCTCTATCCGGATCCTCTGGTGGCTCAGGTCCTGATGGCATCAACCTATCCTCTTGAAGTGGCCGAGGCCTATAACTGGCAGAAGGCCAACAGCCGTCTTTCCGGTGGCGCCCTGAATCAGGCGCTCCAGCAGCAAAACTGGGATGCCAGCGTAAAGTCGCTGGTGTCATTCCCGCCAGTACTGGGCATGATGGGCACACAGCTTAACTGGACCCAGGAACTAGGTGATGCAGTCCTTGCCCAGCAATCGGATGTGATGAACGCCATCCAGAGCCTGCGTGCCAAGGCACAACAGTCTGGCGCGCTGCAATCGAATTCACAACAGACGGTTTCGGGCGGCAATGGCCAACCCATTGTGATCCAACCCGCAAATCCACAAGTAGTTTACGTACCGACCTATAACCCGACCGCAGTCTATGGTGGCTGGCCCTACCCGGCCTACCCACCCTATGCCTACTACCCACCGGGTTATGTCGCCGGCACGGCCCTGCTT
>JBFYKG010000103.1:0-3645 GCA_041311015.1 Rhodocyclaceae bacterium
AACTTGCCTATGTTTCGTTCGAGAAGAGCAAGCCGGTGATCTTTGAGCAGACCCTTAAAACCGGCGCTCGCCGCGCTGTGGCCAGCTTCCGCGGCTCCAACTCGGCACCGGCATATTCGCCGGATGGCAGCCGCCTGGTGGTTGCACTGTCGCGCGAAGGGGGCACCCAACTCTACAGCATCAACCTGGCCAGCCTGCAATCGACCCGCATCACCAACACCTCGGGCATTGATACCGAACCGGCCTTCTCGCCCGATGGCCAGTGGCTCTATTTCACCTCAGACCGCGGTGGTAGCCCGCAGATCTACAAGATGCCGGCCGGCGGCGGCAGCGCCCAGCGCGTGAGCTTTGATGGCAACTACAACGTCACGGCTCGCCCATCCCCCGATGGCCGGACACTGGCCTTTATTACCCGTCGCGATGGCGGCTTCCGGGTTGCCACACTGGATCTGGCGACGCGTCAGGTCACCGTACTCACCGATTCGCAGCGCGATGAATCCCCGACCTTTGCCCCCAACGGCCAGATGATTCTGTACGCCACCATTCTGGGCGGCCGCGGCGTGCTGGCTGCCGTATCGGCCGATGGCCAGATCCGCCAGAAGCTTTCTGCCGTCAATGGCGATGCCCGCGAACCCGCCTGGGGCCCGAATCGCTAATGCCTCAATAGCACCCCGTTAGCCCCGCCTTAATGCTCATTTAAGACTCGGCATGGAAAATGCTTCTATCTCAATGCCTTGATCGCTTACAATTCTGAAAAATCACTGGAGCACCCCCTCATGAACCGCATTTCCCGTAAAACACTGATCCGTACCCTGCTGCCGGCCCTGGCCGTGTCGCTGCTGGCCGCCTGTAGCTCGACCCCGGACAACAGCTCGGATCTGGCCAGCGTTGATGCCACCGGCACCTCGGGCATCCCCAAGCTGTCGGCCGCTGCACTGGCCAAGCTACGTGACCCGAACAGCCCGCTCTCGAAGCGCAGCGTGTACTTTGACTACGACCAGTACGACGTCAAGGGCGAATACAAGAATCAACTGCAGGCCCATGCCAAGTTCATCGCCTCGGAACCCAACGCCCGCGTCCTGGTTCAGGGCAACACCGATGACCGCGGTAGCCGTGAATACAACCTGGCCCTGGGTCAGCGCCGTGCCGATGCCATCAAGAAACAACTCGTCCTGATGGGCGCCCCGGAATCGCAAATCGAATCCGTGAGCCTGGGCAAAGAAAAGCCGAAGGCCCTGGGTGACAACGAAGCCGCCTGGACCGAAAACCGTCGTGGCGACATGCTGTACAACGGCGAGTACTAATGGCCGAACGCATGACCCGACGTACCAGCCTGCCGGCGGCGCTGTTTGCCGCCGGTCTGCTTTGTGCCCTGCCCGCGCAGGCCGGCATCTTTGATGATGATGTCGCCCGTAAGCAGATCTCGGACCTGCAAAAATCGACCAGCCAAACGCTGATCGAGCAGAACCGGCTCTCCGAGCAGATGAGCCGTGAAGTGGCCGAACTGCGCGGCCAGATCGAAGTGCTGACCAACAGCATCAATGATCTGGAAAAGCGGCAGAAGGATCTGTACCTCGACCTCGACACGCGCCTGCAGGCCATTGAAGCCGCCCGCGGCAAAAAGCCGGCCGCGCCGGTGGTGAGCGATGTGGCCAAGCCCGCCGCTGAGAAGACTGACACCAAGGCAGATGCCAAACCGGCTGACGATGCATCCGCCATTTCAAAGAGCTACGAAAGCGCCCTAGCCCTGGCCAAGGCGGGCAAGTTCAAGGAAGCTGCCGCCGCATTCGATAAGTTTGTAAAGACGTATCCGGATAGCGAACAGGCGCCTGCAGCCCAGTTCTGGCTGGGCAATAGTTACGACATGCTGGGCGACTGCAAGCAAGTGATCAGCTCGCAGCAGAAGCTGCTGGCCAAGTGGCCCAAGAACAGCCGTGCACCGGACGCCCTGGCCAAGATTGCCCAATGCCAGGCCGACCTAGGCCAGAAGGCCGAATCCCAGAAGTCCTACAAGGATCTGGTCGCCAAGTACCCGGATTCCAAAGCCGCCGCCGCTGCCAAGCAACAGATCAAGAAGTAAGTCGTCATGGCGAACCCGACTGACGTGAATCGTGAGCGCACGGTTCGCCTGACTGAGATCTTCTTTTCCCTGCAGGGCGAGGCCGCCCGTTCGGGGCTGCCCACCGTATTTATCCGGCTCACTGGCTGCCCGCTACGCTGCACCTGGTGCGATACCGAGTACGCCTTCACCGGCGGCACCACAACCGCCATCGCTGACGTGCTGGCTGAAGTGGCCAAGTACCCCACGCGCCACGTCTGCGTTACCGGGGGCGAACCACTCGCACAGAAGTCCTGCCTGACCCTGCTCGCCGCCCTGTGTGATGCCGGGTACGATGTCTGCCTCGAAACCTCGGGCGCACTCGACATCACACCGGTTGATCCGCGCGTGGCCCGCATCATGGACTTGAAGGCGCCGGACTCGGGTGAATCCGACAAGAACCTACTCAGCAATATCCCGGCACTTCGCCCCAGCGATGAGCTCAAAATCGTCATCGCCTCGCGCACCGACTTTGACTGGGCCTGCACCATGATCGCGCAACATGATCTCTGCCAACGTTGCGATGTGGTGCTTTCCCCCGTGGCCGGGCAACTGAACCCGACCGATCTGGCCGAATGGATTCTGGCCGCCGGGCTGGATGTTCGCTTTCAGCTCCAACTTCATAAACTGCTCTGGAGTGATGCCCGTGGCAAGTAACGCCCCAGCAGTCGTTCTACTCTCGGGTGGCCTGGATTCGGCCACCGTGCTGGCCATCGCCCGCAGCCAGGGCTACGAATGCCACGCCATCGCCTTTGACTACGGGCAGCGGCATCGTGCCGAACTCGATGCCTCGTTACGCCAGGCCAAAGCGCTGGGCGCCAAAACCCACCGCGTTGTGCATGTCGACATGAACCAGTTTGGCGGTTCGGCGCTCACCGACCTCAGCATTGATGTACCTGAGGCGAACAGCCAACCGGGCATTCCATCCACATATGTCCCCGCCCGCAACACCGTGATGCTCTCGCTCGCGCTGGCGTTGGCCGAAACCCTGAATAGCCGCGATCTCTTTATCGGCGTTAACGCGGTGGATTATTCCGGCTACCCGGATTGCCGCCCGGAATACATTGCTGCCTTCGAGCAGATGGCCAATCTGGCCACCAAAGCCGGCGTCGAGGGCACCCGGTTCAAGATCCACACCCCGCTGATCGACCTGAGCAAAGCCGACATCATCCGCCAGGGCACCGCGCTGGGGGTGGATTACAGCCTCACCGTCTCCTGCTACCAAGCTAGCCCCGAGGGCCTGGCCTGCGGCCATTGTGACTCCTGCGCCCTGCGCGCCGCCGGGTTTGCCGCCGCCGGCATCCCGGACCCCACCCGGTACGCGGCCAAGGCCTGACTTGACGCCACCCCCCTGAAAACGCTAGAATTTCGCCTCTTTGCAGTGCCTGGGGGTCGGTAGCTCAGCCGGTAGAGCAGCGGACTTTTAATCCGTTGGTCGTGGGTTCGAATCCCACCCAACCCACCAGATCCATCGGCTATAATGCCACCCGGCCGGGTCGTTAGCTCAGTTGGTAGAGCAGCGGACTCTTAATCCGTAGGTCGAGTGT
>JBFYKG010000104.1:0-3569 GCA_041311015.1 Rhodocyclaceae bacterium
TGCGTATTGCCCCCGTAAACGCTGTAGCTAAAATCGCCCTCGGAGCCTTCAACGCCGAGCGTCTCCGACGTGGTGTTGTAGGTACCATAGCCCGCATCCGCATAGAACTTAGTCGGGCCCTGGCCCTTGCGAGTAAATAATTGAATCACGCCACCAATCGCATCCGAACCATAGGATGACGATGTCGGACCACGTACGATTTCCATGCGGCCGATCTGCTGCATGGGGAGATAGGACCATGGGGCATCCCCGGTTGTCGCGGAGTTAAGCCGCAAGCCATCGACCAGCAAAATAGTCTGGTTGCTTTCTGTACCCCGTAATTTGACGCTCGTGGTGGTGCCCATGCCGCCGGTTGATCGGATCGTGATGCTGGGCTCATTGGCCAGGATGTCGGAAATCGGCGCCTGCGGACCATAATCCCGGATCGTTTCCTGATCGACTACCGAAACGTCCGGAATCAGCTGGTTATAGCGTGTCGGCGTACGTGTTGCCGTAACGACAATCGGATCTGCCGGACCTACGATCTGTTCCGGGGACTCTTGTGCCAATGTTGGTGATGCAGCGGTTGCAATGGACAACACCAACGCCGTTCGGGCAACGCCCGGTGATTGGATAGAAAACATGACAGCTCCCGGCGCCTAAGCGCCAAGCCCGTGCTAGCGTCCCCGCAGGCCGGACTGTTCGAATACGCTGAAAGGAGTGGTCGTTGCCAATAGGATCGGCAACCTGACACCGCTCACCCGCAGCACAAGGATCCGAAAGGCCGGTCTCCGGGCTCGCGCGGGGCAGGACGATCCTGCCGAACGTGCCGCCTTCCCGGATCCGAAGATCCAGTGGCTTGAGGCACGACACAGCGCTTACCGTTGCGGGGGCAGCACCGGGATGGCAAATGGTTGCGTCACCGGTTTCCCGTTTCACCCTGAAGCAGTTTCACTGCAGCAGAGCACCGTTCGGAAGTCTCCGTCACTTTCGTGCCGGAGCGGATGGCATTCTAACACTTAATGCGGCGCAGCATCGCCAATTGCCTGAATCTTCTCGATTTAATCCGCACGGAGTTGACCCTAAGGCCGCCGCGCCCTATAGTGCGCGCCATGGATCACAATATTTCGCTGCTGGAACAGAAGCTGGACCAGCTCATTTCGCTGCTGGAGCAATCCCGTTCCCGGAACGGGGATCTGAGCGCCCGCCTCAAAGAGGCAGAGGCACGTGTGCAACACCTCGAAAGCCAGATGCACGCAGCACGCAACAAGCTCGAGCAGGTGGTCAGCCACCTGCCGGAAACGGCGAGTCTGTCATGAGCACCGCAAACCATCTGGATGTTGTTCTCTTTGGCCGCGAATATCGTCTGGCCTGTCCGCCCGAGCAGCAGGCCGCGTTGAATGCCGCCGTATCACTGGTCAATACCAAGATGCAGGAAGTCGCCAGCAAAGGGCGCCAGGTTTCGACCGAACGTGCGGCCATCATGGCAGCACTGACTTTAGCCCATGATCTGCTGGAATCCCGCGAAGGGGGCACAGCACCACGCGTTGACAATGACGCCGCAACGCGTAAAGTCGAGCGCATGGTCCAGCGCGCTGACGAAGCGATTGAATCGCATCAGAACGCGCTGTTCTAAAGAGTTCTCAATGCCCCGAGCGGCGCAGTTACCTTGCGTTTGCTTGAACCAATGCTTATAGCAATGGCCGGCGGCCACTAAACTGCTGTTGTGATCGCTCCTCGCGGGTGAACCTGATGCGGCGCGCTGCCGGCCTCACTGAACCCAGGTTCAGAGTCACCTAGGTATTGCTGCGTTCGCGCGGGGCGCCCTCATCCAACTGCTTCTGAATCGCATGCTGCCCTGCCAACAGGTGTGCACGCATCGCCGCGTCCGCGCCTTCGGCATCCCGGTCCAGCATGGCCGCCAGAATGACCCTGTGCTCGGCCAGCGATGAATCCAGACGACCAACCCGTGAGAGGGAATTGAGACGCGATAGCTTGAGCACCTTACGCAGATCATTGATGATCTGGATCAGCCAGCGATTTCCGGCCAGCTCCTGCACCAGCCGGTGGAACTCCTGATTAACCTCGAAAAACTGACGGATCTCTCCGGCGGATGCCGCCTGCTCCAGCGCATCGTGGCAGGTTTGCAATTGTGTGGCCGCTTCGTCGCTCAACCTGCGGGTTGCCTCGTAGGCACAGCGCCCCTCCAGCATCGCCAGCACCGGATAAATCTCGGCCGCTTCCGCCTTGGAGATCTCTGCCACATAACAACCGCGACGGGGTTTTAGCGTCACTAGTCCCTCGGCGGCCAGCACTTTGAGGGCCTCTCGCAGGGGTGTACGGGAGATCCCGTAACGGGCAACCAGGGCCACTTCATCGATCCACTCGCCCGGTTGCAGCACATGGTCGAAAATCTCCTCGCGCAGCCGATCCGCCACCTCCTGATAAAGTGCTGCAGGAACAATGGGTTGCGACGTCCGCGACGCGCGTTTTTTGGCGGGTTTTGGCGAAGTTGCGCCCATAATTATGAATGACGTATGATTCGGTTGTGTGACATGGCTGACTGCCCATAGTCTGCCATAGTTTGTTGTTTTTACTGAAGTCGCCCTGCTCAAAAGGCAGGGGGGTGGTCGCGTCTTCGCGCCATTTTGCGTTGCAACTATCGTTTCTAGCAATTTCCGAGTGAGGTTCGTCATGAGCAATTCGAACAAAGCCACCCCCGAAGCCCTTGAGGCTTGGAAAAAGGCCGCCGCCAAACAATCACCCGAGGGTGATCTGAGCCGCCTGGACTGGCATACCCCCGAAGGCCTGACGGTCAAACCACTCTACACCCAAGCCGACATCGAGGGACTGCAGAGCACCGACACCCTCCCGGGTTTCGCCCCCTTCCTGCGCGGCCCACAGCCGACGATGTATGCCGTTAAGCCCTGGACGATCCGTCAGTATGCCGGTTTCTCCACCGCCGAAGCCTCCAATGCGTTCTACCGCAAGGCCTTAGCCGCCGGCGGCCAGGGCGTTTCGGTGGCCTTCGACCTGGCAACACACCGCGGTTACGACTCAGATAACGCCCGCGTGGTTGGTGATGTTGGTAAAGCCGGCGTGGCAATCGACTCCGTCGAGGATATGAAGATTCTGTTCGACGGGATCCCTCTCGATAAGATCTCCGTCTCGATGACCATGAACGGCGCCGTCCTGCCGATTCTCGCGGGCTACATCGTGGCCGCCGAAGAACAAGGCGTTTCGCAGGAAAAACTCTCGGGCACGATCCAGAACGATATTCTCAAAGAGTTCATGGTTCGTAACACCTATATCTACCCGCCAACGCCGTCGATGAAGATCATTTCGGATATCTTCGGCTACACGGCGCAGCACATGCCGAAGTTCAACTCGATCTCAATTTCGGGTTATCACATTCAGGAAGCCGGCGCGAACCAGGCGATTGAACTGGCCTTCACCTTGGCCGATGGTCGCGAGTACGTGCGCACCGGTATCGCCTCGGGCCTGGACGTCGACGCCTTCGCTGGCCGTCTGTCGTTCTTCTGGGCCGTGGGCATGAACTTCTACCTGGAAATCGCCAAGATGCGCGCCGC
>JBFYKG010000033.1:0-14280 GCA_041311015.1 Rhodocyclaceae bacterium
GTCGCGACCAGCACCAGTGCATGAATTTAATTAAAGGGTTTAATCCGTAACTCCGGCTAATTTAATACTTAATGTACAAGAAGAACAGATATTTTTACACCTTTTAATTCCATTTGCGCTGCAATAAAATACACTCGATCCAAAATTATTGGCCTCCCATTCAACGCAAGTATCCTCATTTACCGGAGTTTCACCATGAGCCTGACACTGCCTGCCGGCATCCAAATTACCGGCCCCATCAATGCCCGTTACGATGAAATCCTGACCCCGGAAGCGCTGGCCTTTGTCGCCAAGCTGCACCGTGCGTTCGAACCACGCCGCCAGGAGCTGCTGAAAGCACGTATCGAGCGCCAGGCACGCATCGATGCCGGTGAAATGCCGGACTTCCTGCCGGAAACGAAGCACATCCGCGAAGGCGACTGGAAAATCGCGCCGCTGCCGAAAGCGCTGGAGCGTCGTCGCACCGAAATTACCGGCCCGGTTGAAGCCAAGATGATCATCAACGCCTACAACTCGGGCGCTGATTCTTACATGACCGACTTCGAAGATTCGAACAGCCCGAACTGGGAAAACCAGATCCAGGGTCAGGTCAATCTGTATGACGCCATCCGCCGCAAGCTCTCGTTCAAGAACGAAGCCGGCAAGGAATACAAGCTGAACGACAAGATCGCCACCCTGCAGATCCGTCCGCGCGGTTGGCACCTCGATGAAAAGCATGTGCTGATCGACGGTCAACGTGTTTCCGGCGGTATCTTCGACTTCGGTCTGGTTTTCTTCCACAACGCCAAAGAGCAGATCGCCCGCGGCGCTGGCCCGTTCTTCTACCTGCCGAAGATGGAAAGCCATCTGGAAGCCCGCCTGTGGAACGATATCTTCGTGATGGCCCAGAATGAAATCGGTCTGCCGCAAGGCACCATCAAGGCCACCGTACTGGTTGAAACGATTCTCGCCACGTTTGAAATGGAAGAGATCCTGTACGAACTGCGCGAACATTCAGCAGGCCTCAACGCCGGTCGCTGGGACTACATCTTCAGCTGCATCAAGAAGTTCAAGAAGAACAAGGATTTCTGTTTGGCCCAACGTGGCGCCATCACGATGGAGGTGCCGTTCATGCGCTCGTATGCCCTGGCACTGGTCAAGGCCTGCCACAAGCGTGGCGCACCGGCTATGGGCGGTATGTCCGCGCTGATCCCGATCAAGAACGATCCGGTAGCCAATGAGAAGGCGCTGGCCGGTATTCGCCACGACAAAACCCGCGACGCCAACGACGGCTTTGATGGTGGTTGGGTGGCTCACCCAGGTCTCGTTGCTATCGCTGCGGAAGAATTCCAGAAGGTATTGGGCGACCGCCCGAACCAGTGGGAAAAGCAACGCACCGAAGAGTTCGGGGCCAAGGACTGGCTGAACTTCCAACCGGAACAGCCAATCACCGAAGCCGGTCTGCGCAACAACATCAACGTGGGCATCCACTACCTGGGTAGTTGGCTGGCCGGTAACGGTTGCGTGCCGATCCACAACCTGATGGAAGATGCCGCCACCGCCGAGATCTCGCGTTCGCAGGTATGGCAGTGGGTAGTTTCGCCGAAGGGCATCCTAGACGATGGCCGCAAGGTCACGGTCGAGATGGTGCGTGGCATGATTGGCGAGGAACTGGCCAAGGTCAAAGCCACGGTCACCGCCCAAGGCGAAGACACTGCAACCTATGATCAGGCGGCCGTGATTTTCGACAAGATGTCGCTGACCCCGGAATACCCGGAATTCCTGACCCTGCCGTTGTACGAAGCCATGGCTTAAGCCAACGCGGTTTCGAATCCAAGACGGCACCCGCGGGTGCCGTCTTCATTTGAAGGGAATGATCATGATTGCTGCGTTGACCTGGTTACTGCTATACCAGCTGGCCGGTGAGGTACTGGCTCGCGTCTTGTCGCTGCCGGTGCCCGGCCCGGTGATTGGCATGGCGCTCCTGTTCCTCACGCTCGTGATCCGTGGTCGCATGGGCCGATCGATACCGCCATCGCTGCAGCAAACAGCCACAGCACTGTTACAGAATCTGTCGCTCCTCTTCGTACCCGCCGGCACCGGCGTCATGCTTTATCTGCAGCTGATTGCCGATGAATGGCTACCGATCACGGCCGCCCTCATCGTGAGCACCTTCGGAGGCATGGCGGTGACTGCACTCATTCTCAAGGCACTCACCCATCGTAAAATGCTTGGCGGGGGCACACATCATGCCTGAGCGCCTAAACCAGACGTGGGTCTATCTTTCGGCCTCACCCCTGTTCTGGCTGACGATGACGCTGGTAGCCTATCAACTGGCCTCCATGATCTACCGCCGGTCCGGCCAGCGCGCCCTTGCCAATCCCGTGCTGATTTCAGTCGTACTGCTGGTCACACTCCTGATGGCGACCGGCACGCCCTATCACCAGTATTTTGAAGGCGCGCAGTTCGTGCACTTCCTATTGGGCCCCGCCACCGTGGCGCTGGCGATTCCGCTCTACGGCCAATGCCGAAAACTCCTCAGCATGGCGGCCCCGTTAACGATCGCGCTCATTGGCGGCTCCTTGATGGCCATGTTGAGCGCCGTCTTTGTTGGCCACTGGCTGGGTGGCAGCTTGCCCATGCTGCTCTCGCTTGCCCCGAAATCGGTCACCACGCCGATTGCCATGGGGATTACCAAACAGATCGGCGGCCACCCCTCACTGACCGCCGTGATGGTCATCATCACCGGCATCCTCGGGGCGATGCTGGCACAAACCCTCTACCGCTGGCTTCGTATACGGGATGATACGGCCGCCGGCTTTGCACTCGGCGTCTCAGCACATGGTATTGGTACCGCCCGCGCCTTCCAGATCAATGAAACTATGGGCGCTTTTGCAGCATTGGGGATGGGGCTTAACGGTCTATTAACCGCCATGACCCTGCCCGCGATCATCAGCTGGATCAAACCCTGGCTGCAATAATCACTGCCGCTACAACCATCAGGCCAGCACCAACTCGCACGGCGTCTTCCAGTCCATCGCGGTCGTCTGCCAACGTTGCGCCCAGGCGCTCGGTCCAAAGAGGCGAACCTGCTTCACACCCGCTTGGCGCACTAAATCCAGCGCAACAACCTCATCCACGTAAACAACGTTGAACAAACCATCGGGCAAACCACATTGGCCGCACAACTCGGCGAGGGCCAGCGCGCACGAGGGCGCATCGATCGAGGGCGCAAGCGTCACCGCACCACCGCGCACAATCACCGGCAAGACTAATTGAATTGCGGCCGACAAAGGCATCCCGGGCCCGGCTAAAGCCAATGTGGAGCTGCCTGTCCCACCGACCGCGCGCACTTGGCCGACGGCCGGCTGCGCCTGCAGGGACTGCACGCAAGCGAGTGCATGCACCACGTCAGCCTTGCCCGCATCCAGATGGGTATGACTTTCGACCGCAGAGAGCCCCGCAAAATGCGCCTCGAGCTCTTCCAACGCTAGCACCAGTTCACTCAGAAAATCGCCCATCGCCGATGGCAATAAGCCCGGTGCCTGATTGGCGGCAGAAATCGCCGTTGCCGCCAGATCAATATCGACCAGTGGAACGCGACGGATCAACCGTTGCGTGGCCGATTCGCGAATCTCATGAAACACCGGCGCCATCGACAGCACCGGGCGTCCATGGATCCATAAGGGAATGGCCGGCGCTTCGCGCGGCGGGATCGTGCAACAACCGGTCATCGTTTGCTCTCTTTTCTGCGTATGCGTGCTGAGCGGCCATGCGTTTCACATAGTAAAATAAGGCCGCCACGATTTCTTCTTATTTTATCCGCACTGCCTCACCAACGTCTTCCCTATGACCAAATCCAGCGCCGCGCCTGCTCTCCGAGAACCCGGTACCAACAACCCGACCGGCGTTCAGGTATTTGATCGGGCCGACACGCTGCTCAGCCTTCTGGCCAACCAGCATGCGCCCGTCAATCTAAAGGCACTGGCCGCGGAATCAGGGCTGCATGTCTCTACCGTCCATCGTATTCTGGGGGCTCTGGCCGCGATCGGCCTTGTCGAGCACCAGCCGGGTGGCCTGTACCGACTAGGGCTCCGCTGGCTGGAATACGGTAACCTGGTGCGTGAGCGGCTGGAGGTGCGTGATGTCGCGCGACCTTTCATCGAAGCCCTGCACAACACCCTCGGCGAACCGGTCAATCTGGCGATTCGCGATGGCGACGACATCATCTATCTCGACCGGGCCTCGGCCAATGCGTCCCGAATCCGTGTCTTCTACCGGGTCGGCTCACGCGCACCGCTACATCTCACCTCACTGGGCAAACTCTTTCTTGCCAGCGACACCAGCGAGGCTGTTGCCAGTTACGCCAAGAGAACCGGGCTACCCGGCAATACCGAACACTCACTGACCCGACTGAGTACCCTCAGCAACGCCTTGAAAGACGTTCAACAGTCAGGGATTGCTTTTGACAACGAAGAAGCCGAGCTGGGGCTCCGTTGTGTCGCCGCACCGGTCCATGATGATCAGGGCAAACTCGTTGCCGCTATTTCGGTATCGTCACCCGCTGAGCGCTTCAGCGAACATGAGGCCGACTGGGTGCCGGCATTACAAACATGCGCTCAGGCAGTCTCCCGTGCGTTAGGTGCCCGCGGCTAATAACGTCGCCACAGCCTTTAGCTACGGGTTGCTTCGGCCCACTTCTTGAGACGGTTAGCATCACCCACGCGGGTCATCGAGCCTTCCGAATCAAGCAGCACAAAAACCATCGGACGGTTATTTACCTTGGCCTGCATCACCAGACATTTTCCGGCCTCACGAATAAAACCCGTCTTGGTGACACCAATTTCCCAATCATCTGAACGCACCAGCGGGTTCGTATTGCGATACTCCTGAATCCGGCCGCGCACATCAAACTTGGCCTCAGACGTCGTCGACGCTTCGCGAATCGGCGCGTACTTCGACGCGGCGGTCACCATCTTCGCCAGATCACGCGCCGTCGACACATTACCCGAGTTCAATCCCGTCGGATCCAGGAACCGGGAATTGGCCATCCCCAATTCCTGAGCCTTGCGGTTCATCGCCGCAACAAAGGCCGGAATACCGCCCGGGTAGTTACGGCCCAGCGCATGGGCAGCACGATTTTCTGATGACATCAAGGCCAGAACCAGGGCTTCCTGACGCGTCAGTTGCGTACCCACCGCCAGGCGTGAACGACTACCCTTCAGGGTATCAACATCATCATCCGTAATGTAAAACTCTTCGTTCATTGGCAGGTGGGCATCGAGCATTACCATCGCCGTCATCAGCTTGGTAATCGAGGCAATCGGCACAATTTGTGTCGCATTCTTCTGATACAACGCCTCACCATTCTGCATATCGAGCAGGAGTGCCGCATGGGAATGCAAGCCTGGCGAGGTGCCAGCAGGTCCGTTCCACTCACCCCAATGATCCGGCGGATTATCCCGGCGCTTCTTGCTGGCAATCAGTCGGCTTGGCTTTGCCGATGTGGCAGTGACCACTTTCTCTTTGGCCGCTTTCTGCGCAGCCATCGTTTTGGGCGATTCTTTGAGCGCTTGTGACTTCACCGGCTTTGCCGATTTTTTAGCGCTCGATGCTTTTGTGCTTTTAACTGATGCAGAACTTTTAGCCGTCTTGCTATCCGAATCCTTACTGCTCGCCGCCTGCACAGGCAGGGCTAAAACACCACCGGCCAGCAACACCAGCATCAGTCGGGACATCTCGGAACGCTTGAAAAACACCATACGGACACCACAGCAAGGGTCGTGCGGGGTGCCCCGCAAAACCGGAGTCAGTTAATCCTCACATTTTAACGCAAAAGCCCCGGTTTTCAAGAAAAAACCGGGGCGAAAACCTATCAAAAATAACAGGATAGGCGATGCTTCTTAAGCAGTCTTTCAGCTGGTGGCTTGCTCGTCCATCAGGGCATCAACCACCGCCAGCGCCGTCACGTTAACGATCCGGCGCACCGTGGCGGTTGGCGTCAGGATATGTGCCGGCTTGAGTGAGCCTAGCAGAATCGGCCCCACCGTCAGGTTATCGCCGGCGGCCACTTTGAGCAGATTGAAGGCAATGTTGGCCGCATCCAGATTCGGCATGATCAGCAGATTCGCCTGCCCCTTCAGACGGCTATTCGGGAAAACCTGCGCGCGGATCTGTTCATCCAGCGCGGCATCACCGTGCATCTCGCCCTCAACCTCCAGGCCGGGCGCCACCTCACGCAGCCGTGCCAGCAGCGCACGCATCTTTTCGGCCGTTGGTGTATCCAGGCTGCCAAACGACGAATGCGAAAGCAACGCCACTTTAGGCGCAATCCCGAAACGACGGACTTCCTCGGCCGCCAGCAACGTGGTCTGCACCAGTTCTTCCACGGTCGGATCGTAATTGACGTAGGTGTCGGCCACAAAGACCGTGCGCCCCGGCAACATCAACAGGTTCATCGCCGCAAGACGCTTCACCCCCGGCGCATTGCCGATGATGTTTTCCACATGGGTCAGATGCAGCTCATAACGGCCGAAGGTACCGCACACCATGCCATCGGCGTAACCCAGACGCACCATCAGTGCGGCATACAGCGTCGCACGGCGACGGATTTCCCGCTTGGCGTAATCCGGACCCACCCCCTTGCGCTCGGTTAAGCGGTGATATTCCTGCCAGAACTCGTCGTAATGCGCTTCAAAGAAATCGCCATCGTTATAGATGACTTCGAAGTCAGCGCCCGGACGAATCCGCAGCCCTGCGGTTTCGATTTTGCGCTCGATCTCCGGCAGACGGCCGATCAGGATCGGCCGGGCAATCCCCTCATCGCAAATCACCTGCACGGCACGCAATACCCGTTCGTCTTCGCCTTCGGCAAAGACGATGCGCTTGGGCGCAAGCTTGGCCTGCGCAAACACCGGCTTCATGATCATGCCCGAGTGGTACACGAAGTCATTCAGGCTTTGCAGATAACTATCCCAATCCCGGATCGGGCGCGTTGCCACGCCGGAATCCATCGCGGCCTGCGCCACGGCTGGTGCAATCTTGACGATCAGGCGCGGATCAAATGGCTTGGGAATCAGATACTCCCGGCCAAAACCGCTCACCTTTTCCCCATAAGCCGAGGCCACCACGTCCGATTGCTCGGCCTGCGCCAGATCCGCAATCGCTTTCACGGCGGCCAGCTTCATCTCTTCGGTAATCGTCGAGGCACCCACATCCAGAGCACCACGGAAGATAAACGGGAAGCACAACACGTTATTCACCTGGTTCGGAAAATCCGAACGCCCCGTCGCAACAATGGCATCATCTCGCACGGCCATCACTTCATGGGGCAGAATTTCCGGCGTTGGGTTCGCTAATGCCAGAATCAAGGGATTTGACGCCATTTTGGCCACCATCTCCGGCTTCAAGACCCCGCCCGCCGAGAGACCAAGGAATACATCCGCGCCCTCAATGACCTCAGCCAGTTTGCGCGCATCCGTCTTCTTGGCATAGCGCGCCTTGATCGGGTCCATCTCTTCCGGGCGGCCCTCATAGACCACGCCATGAATATCGGTCACCCAGATGTTCTCAACCGGAATCCCCAGTTGCACAAGCAAACCCAGACAAGCCAGTGCCGCAGCACCCGCACCCGAGGTCACCAGCTTCACCTTCTTGAGATCCTTGCCCAATAGATGCAGGCCATTCAACAGCGCCGCACCCACCACAATGGCCGTGCCGTGCTGGTCATCATGAAATACCGGAATCTTCATACGCTCGCGGAGTTTCTTCTCGATGTAGAAGCACTCCGGCGCCTTGATATCTTCCAGATTGATACCGCCGAAGGTGGGCTCCAGGCTGGCAATAATCTCGACCAGTTTATCCGGATCGTTCTCGCTGACTTCCAGATCAAAGACATCAATATTGGCGAACTTCTTGAACAGAACGCCCTTGCCCTCCATCACCGGCTTGGCCGCCAGCGGGCCGATATTGCCCAGACCCAGCACCGCCGTTCCGTTGGTAATCACGCCCACCAGATTGGCCCGGGAGGTGAGCGTGGCCGCTTCATCAGGCTTGGCAACAATCTCCTCGCAGGCTGCCGCCACACCCGGCGAATAGGCCATCGACAGGTCATACTGGTTGGTCAACTGCTTGGTCGGGGTAACAGCAATCTTCCCCGGCTTGGGAAAGCGGTGGTAATACAGGGCGGATTCACGTAACCGCTGGGTATTCTGTTGCGCCGTATTTTCTACAGGCTTTTGATTTTCTTTGGTTTTTTCTGGCACAGCACGGTCTCCGGCAGATCTTTTCCTGCCGATAGCATACGCCGACTTTCTCTGTTGTGTGCGAAGTGAGATAATCACGGTTTTAGCACAAACCCCACAAGACTGGACGACAGCCATTCAGCCAAGCCAGCGCAGTCCTCAGGAATGCTACGGATACACAGGAGAAATCATGGTCGCCATTAACGCCCCGGAATACGTCAAGAACACCCGCCTCAAAGCCTGGGTCGAGCAAATCGCCCAGCTTACCGAACCGGATCAGGTTGTCTGGTGTGACGGATCCCAGGAAGAATACGATCGCCTCTGCGCCCAGATGGTCGAAGCCGGCACCCTGATCAAGCTGAACGAAGCCAAGCGTCCGAACTCCTACCTCGCCTTCTCCGATCCGTCGGACGTCGCCCGCGTTGAAGACCGCACCTACATCTGCTCGGAAAAGCAGATCGATGCCGGCCCGACCAACAACTGGGAAGATCCGGCCAAAATGCGTAAAACCCTGGACGGTCTGTTCAAAGGCTGCATGAAGGGTCGCACCATGTACGTGATCCCCTTCTCGATGGGCCCGCTCGGTTCGCCGATCGCGCACATTGGCGTGGAAATTTCAGATTCGCCGTACGTCGTCACCAATATGCGCACGATGACACGCATGGGCAAGGCCGTGGTCGAACTGCTCGGCACCAATGGCGAATTTGTGCCCTGCGTGCACACCGTGGGCGCACCGCTGGCTCAGGGTGAAAAAGACGTCGCCTGGCCGTGTAACCCGGACACCAAGTACATCGTCCACTTCCCGGAAACGCGCGAGATCTGGTCGTATGGCTCGGGCTACGGTGGCAATGCCCTACTCGGTAAGAAGTGCTTTGCCCTGCGCATCGCCTCCACCATGGCCCGCGACGAAGGCTGGCTGGCCGAACACATGCTCATCCTCGGCGTCGAATCACCGGAAGGTGAAAAGTCTTACGTTGCCGCCGCCTTCCCGTCGGCTTGTGGCAAGACCAACTTCGCCATGCTGATCCCGCCGCAAAGCTTCAACGGCTGGAAGATCACCACCATCGGTGACGACATCGCCTGGATCAAGCCGCGCAAAGATAAAGATGGCGTGACCCGTTTTTACGCCATCAACCCGGAAGCCGGCTTCTTCGGTGTGGCACCGGGCACCAGCGAGAAAACCAACTACAACGCCCTGGCTACGCTGAAAGAAAACATCATCTTCACCAACGTCGCGCTGACCGATGACGGCGATGTATGGTGGGAAGGCCTGACCAAGGAAGCCCCGTCGCACCTGATCGACTGGCAGGGTAACGACTGGACACCGGAAGACGGCAAGGCCGGCAAAAAAGCCGCTCACCCGAACTCGCGTTTCACCGCCCCGGCCAACCAGTGCCCGTCGGTCGATGCCGCCTGGGAAGACCCGGCCGGCGTACCGATCTCGGCCTTTATCTTCGGTGGCCGCCGCGCCACCACCGTGCCGCTCGTGTACGAAGCCTTCAACTGGAACTACGGTGTGTACCTGGCCTCGACACTGGGCTCGGAAACCACCGCCGCCGCCTTTGGCGCACAAGGCGTGGTTCGCCGCGACCCGTTCGCCATGTTGCCGTTCTGCGGCTACAACATGGGTGACTACTTCCGTCACTGGCTCGACATGGGCAAGACCGTCGACAACCCGCCGGGCATCTTCTGCGTCAACTGGTTCCGCCTCGACGAAGACGGCAAGTTCATGTGGCCGGGCTTTGGCGACAACATGCGCGTCCTCAAGTGGATCATCGACCGCGTCAAGGGCCGTGTCGCCGCCAAGGAAACCGCGCTGGGCTGGACACCAAACTTTGAAGACATCGACTGGACCGGTCTGGACATGACCCGCGAAGAATTCCAGCGTCTGACCCAGCTGGATACCGCTGGCTGGCAGACCGAGCTGGCATCGCACAAGGAATGGTTCGATAAACTTGCCGAGCGCCTGCCGCAGGAACTGGCACTGATCCGTCAGCTCAGCACCCTGAGCATGGCAGAAACCAACAAACAGGCCGCCTGAGGAATCCCTCACTCACCTGTTGATCGCAAAGGCCACCTCCGGGTGGCCTTTGCGTTGGCACTGCACACAAGACCCATGACAACCCGGTACCACGCCCCAAAAAAATCCTCGCGCGGACGTGCGGTGATCTGTATGGGTATCCTGTGGGGACTCAGTCTCGGCCAAGCCGAGCCGGCCCGGGCGCAGGCGCTGCCACCCTCCCTGCCCCGGTTGACGCAGAATGAGCCAGTACCCATGCGTTCCGACTTCCAGGTGCCCCAAACCCTGCTCGGTGACTGGGGTGGTCTGCGCTCCTGGCTGGATCAGTATGGCGTCAGCTTCACGCTTAACCAGACCAGTGATTACATCGGCAACACCCAGGGCGGCATTAAGCAGGGCTTTGTCTACGATGGCCTGCTGGATCTGGAAGTGGATGTCGACCTGAACAAGGCCATCGGCTGGAAAGGCGGTAAAATCCACTTCACGGGTTATGGCATTCAGGGGCAGGATCTCTCCACCCAGTATGTCGGCAACCTGCTCACGGTCACCAACGTCGAATCCGAGCCGGCCATCGGCAAAGTCGGCGAGGCCTGGATCGAACAACGGCTCATGGACGATCGACTTAGCCTACGCGCCGGGCTGCTGGAAGCCGACCGGTATTACATGATCAGCCCCACCGCCAACGTCTTCGTGAACTCCACCTTTGGCTTTCCCGATGCCTGGGAGGCCAATATGCCCGGCAGCGGCCCCGGGTACCCGAATGCCTCCCCGGGTGGGCTGGCACGCTTTTCGATTAACGACGACTGGCAAATCACGGCATCGGTCATGAACGGCAGCCCGGTCGGACCGAATACCAACTCGATGTCTTACGGCATGAGCTTCCCTGTGGGTGACGGCGCCCTGTCCTGGCTGGAAGTGGTTTACAGCCCGGAATTTACCTGGGGGGATCGCACCCTGCCGGGTTATTACAAGTTCGGCGGCTGGTACAACTCGGCCAGCGTCAACAACGTGACCATGTCATCGGACACCGGGCGTAACTTCAACAACCCGGTCAACACCACCTACAAAGGGCAATACGCGGTCTATGGCCTCTACGACCAGACACTATTCCGCGAGGCCAATAGCACCACGCAGGGGTTGAATGCCTTTACGCGGGTCACCTACAACCCGCAGACCGAGCGCAACCTGATTACCTGGTACTTTGATGCCGGCCTAGCCTATGTGGGTCTTTTTGATGGACGCCCCAATGACATCATCGGTCTGGGTTTCGGTTGGGCGCAGTTCACGCCCTACCTCACCAATCAGGTCAGTGCGCAAAACTCGGGGAGCAATTCGCCGACCCCATTGCCCAAGCCCGAAAGTATGGTGGAACTCACCTATCAGGCCGCCATCAATCCCTGGCTGACGATGCAACCGTTCCTGCAAATCATTGCCAACCCGGGCGGCAGCGCCCCCATGCCCAACAACCCCAGCCAGGCCATTCCTAACGCCACCATCGTCGGTCTGCGTGCCAACGTGGCTTTCTGAACGCGCCGGCCTTTAAGGGCTTAGGCCTGAACCAGCAACCCGGGGCAGGCATCGCGAACCGTTGCCCAGTCAAAACAAGGCCCCGGGTCAGTCTTCCGGCCGGGCGCCACATGCGAATGGCTGGTCACGGCCTTGATGGGTAACTCGGCCATAAGCGCCTTCAGCAAGGATTGCAAGGTCGCATACTGTGCCGGTTCAAACGGGGTTTCGTCGTCGCCTTCCAGCTCGATGCCGACCGAAAAATCATTGCAGCGTTCGCGCCCCAGCCAGACAGACACACCCGCATGCCAGGCCCGCGCCGTTACCGGCACACACTGAATCAGCGTGCCGTCACGACGGATAAAAAAGTGCGCCGACACCTTGAGATGGGCAATTTCGGCGAAATACGGATGCGCCTCCGGATCCAGCGCATTCGTGAATAACTTAAGCACGCCATCGCCGCCGTATTCACCCGGTGGCAGACTGATCGCGTGGATCACCACAAGATCGATTTCCGCGCCGGGCGAACGCGCATCCTGGTTCGGCGACTCAATATGTTCTGCGGGCAGGTACCAGCCGCCCTGCCACAATTTACTGGTCGGCATCGTCATCCGAGCCTTCGGCCGAAGGGTAAAACACAGGCACTGCTGGAGAACTCACCACATAACCATCCCGCATCAGGCAGTTGCGCACAAAGTCGATCGACGTGCGTAGCGTGTAGTAATCACCCGCAATAGACTTAGGCACCTTCATCGCCAGCGCCTCGCGCTCCATGCCATCCAGCTGGGCCAGATACTCAGGCTTTCGGGCCGGGTCATAATTATTGATCAGAGACTGCTCGAAAAACTTGAGCGCACCATACATCCGGTTGATCCGGCTACGCACCCGGTTCTTGTGATAGTTGGGCATTGACCGGATGATCGGATACGCCACCGCAAAGAAGGGCAGCATGGTCAGGAACAACCGACGAATAAACTCGGCGAGCCAGAACGGCAGATAGTCCATGAGCAGCGGCGTCCCTTTTTCATAGAACACCATCGCTTCCTGACTACGTGTCAGCGTACTGTCGCGGAATGCCGGAAACTCCCCCTCATCCGAAAAAAAGCTCTGCTTGGAATTGATGGCCCGGGCCGCCATCAGGAACAGGGTCTGGATCGCCGGATGCAGCGTATCCTTGACCAGTATTTCGGTCGTGGTTGCAATCAACGGGAGCGTCTCGTTAGGCCGGTTCGCTGCGAGGTTAAGCGCACCCACAGGCACATTGACTTTTTCGATGGCAGTCACCAACCGGGTATAGGCCTCTGCCCGATCAAAGCCGGTTAATTGTAGTCCCGGCAATGCCAACAATTTCTGCACATTAGGTGACTCATAGGTATCCACCACGCACATGCCATCGATTTTTTTCTGGCGTACCGCCTCGATTGCTTCGTGATCAGGGAGTTGCTTGAATCTCGATGCATCCGGGTCGAGGCCGAGCATTCTGATAACCTGCTGAGTCAGCATAAAGGTACCGCTATTGGGCGTCCCTACATTGAGGGTGCTGCTCAGTATCTTTTGCGTACGATCACCCGGGGCATAAATCGGCACATCTGAGCGATAGAAGCACCACAAGGGTTGGTAATTGATACTCCCCAGCGTCTGAATCCCCGGCGCGTGCTTCTCGGCAACACCGGACATCACAAATCCAGCCATCACCTGATCCCTCTGATCTTGCAGACGCCGCACATTCTCGACCGAGCCCTCAGTCGGTACCAG
Source organism: Rhodocyclaceae bacterium (assembly GCA_041311015.1). Taxonomy (GTDB): domain Bacteria; phylum Pseudomonadota; class Gammaproteobacteria; order Burkholderiales; family Rhodocyclaceae; genus Fluviibacter. The sequence goes on from JBFYKG010000033.1 coordinate 13,504, forward strand.
ATGCAGGGTGATACCGCGCTTCGCAAAGTAGGCGGCGTATTTTTCACCCATCATCTGATTCGAACTGCCCTTGGGGCCGGTCGCTACCCAGATATCACGCGGCGGGGCCGGGTCGGCGACCCAGATTGCAACGCCGGCCAGAATCACCAGTAGCGTTAACGCCGGCCAGGTCTCCGATACAAAAGAACGCAGATCGCGCCAACCCTCCGTGATCGTTTCACGAATCGCATCCAGCTGATCTCTGACATCTTCGCGAAAAGTACCCATCGCTGTCCTAATGCTTGCCCTGTTTCAATAAAAACACGCCCAACCGAAGACTAACGGATAATCACAGGTTATGAACAGCACCAGTACCAAAACAGCCTCCCAGACCAGCCCGCACAACAGTCACCACCGCGTGGCCGTGGCCGCCTGCTTTGGCACTTTTCTGGAGTGGTACGACTTTCTCACCTTTGCGGCGCTGGCGGTCTGGTTCGGCCCGCTGTTCTTTCCGCCGGAGGACCCCACCGCAGGTCTGCTGGCTAGCTTGGCCACCTTTGGCGCTGGCATGATCGTCCGCCCGCTCGGTGCCGCGCTCTTTGGCTCGCTGGGTGATCGTATCGGACGGCGCAAGGTCTTCATGATCACCATCGCCCTGATGGGCGGCGCCACGCTGGCGGTGGGACTGCTGCCGACCTATGCCCAGGCCGGGCTCTGGGCCTCCGGCATGCTGCTCACTCTGCGTCTGTTACAGGGCCTGTCGGCCGGGGGCGAAAGCGGCGGCAGCGCGGTCTACCT
>JBFYKG010000034.1:0-13760 GCA_041311015.1 Rhodocyclaceae bacterium
GCAGGAAGCGACGCTTCGTTTTGTTGTTGGCGTGAGAAACGTTGTTTCCCACCATTGGGCCCTTGCCCGTGACTTGGCAAACGCGTGCCATAGTTGACTCCTGTTATCCCAAACGGAAAGCCGATGATTATAAAGCCGAAACCGGGTAAAAATCAAGCCCTGTGTTGCCCTGTCTCGAATCTTCCCGTTTTTGGGGGTTTTAGGGGGGTGTACCGCTCTGGCATGCCAGGCGGGGCGGTTTAGGGCAGTTTGCCCCGCTCGCTAAACGAGTAGGGTTCGGTCAGCCCGGCGACAATGAAATGGTCCAGAACCCGCACATCGACCAGATTGAGGGCGTCCTGCAGTAGCCGGGTCAGGTGTTCATCGGCGCCGGAGGGGCTGGCAACGCCGCTCGGGTGGTTGTGGGCAAAGATGACGCCGGCGGCGTTGTGATGCAGGGCGCGGCGCACAACTTCCCGCGGATAGACGCTGGTCTGGGTGAGGGTGCCGCGAAATAGCTCTTCGCTGGCGATCAGCTGATTGCGGGCATCCAGCCAGAGGGCATGAAAGACCTCGAATTCCCGGTTGGCCAGGCTGAGGGTCAGGTAGCGGCGCACGTTATCGACCGAGGAGAGGGCCACCCCCTGACGCATTTCTTCGCGCAGTGTGCGGCGCGCCAGCTCGAGCACGGCAATGAGCTGGGCCGTCTTGGCGGGGCCGAGTCCCAGTTTTTCCTTGAGGGCGGCCGGCGGCGCCGATAACAGGCCGTAGAGGCCATCGAATTCGACGATCAGACGATGTGCCAGTGCAATGGCATCTTCTCCGGGTAGGCCGGTACGCAGCAGGATGGCGACCAGCTCGGCATCGGAAAGATATTCCGGACCGCGCTCGAGGAGCTTTTCGCGTGGCCGTTCACTGCTGGGGCGATCGGACAGGGGCATCGGGGTCTCGTTCGGCGAATAAGAATAGGATTCGTAAATGTGGATAGAATAGCCCATCACAAGTACCCGCTCGGGTCGTCATCCATAAAAAGGGTTGCCATGTCTGTCTGTGCGCCAATCTCTACGGAGCTGGCCGGTAAAAAAATTCTGCTCGGTGTGACCGGGGGTATCGCCGCCTACAAGTGCGCCGAGCTGGTGCGCCTGCTAAAAAAGGCAGGGGCCGAAGTTGTGGTGGGGATGACGGATGCCGCTACACGCTTTGTGACCCCGCTCACGTTTCAAGCTTTATCGGGCCATCCGGTAGCGGTGGATGCCTGGAACCCTGATCAGGGGAATGGGATGCACCACATTGACCTGACCCGGTCGGTAGATCTGATGGTCGTCGCACCCGCATCGGCGGATTTCATGGCCAGAGTGGCACAGGGTCGCGCGGATGATTTGTTGTCAACGATGGTGCTGGCGCGGGATTGTCCGTTGGCCGTGGCGCCAGCAATGAACCGGCAGATGTGGTCTAACCCGGCGACCCAACGCAATATAGCCCAGTTACGCGCCGATGGCGTGGCCATCTGGGGGCCGGCCAGCGGTGAACAAGCCTGCGGTGAAACCGGCGAAGGACGGATGCTCGAAGCCTGCGAATTGCTCGAGCTGATCCTCGCAGCGCTGACCCCAAAGGCATTGGCCGGACAACGTGTGGTGATGACGGTGGGCCCGACCTTTGAGCCCATCGATCCGGTGCGCGGTATTACCAACCGTTCGTCGGGTCAGATGGGGTACGCCATGGCGCGGGCCTTTGCTCAGGCCGGTGCGGACGTGACGCTGGTGAGCGGCCCGGTTAACCTTGCGGCGCCGATGGGTGTGCGCCGGATCGATGTGCTGACGGCAGAACAGATGCGTCAGGCCGTCATGCACGAGATTGCACAGGCGACTGTGTTTGTCGGGGTCGCTGCCGTGGCAGATTATCGTCCCGTCGATGTGGCCGAACACAAACTCAAGAAAACCGATTCAGACGCCGCGCAATCTGGGCGAACGATTGAACTGACGACGAATCCGGATATTCTGGCGGAAGTAGCCTCGCTGCCGGCTGCACCGTATTGCGTGGGTTTTGCCGCCGAGAGCCAGAATCTGGATGACTACGCCGAGGCGAAGCGGCGCCGGAAGAAGTTGCCGTTGATCATTGGCAATCTGGTCGCCGATGGTCTGGGTACGACTGACAACCAGGTGACCTTGTACGATGATGCTGGCCGGCATCCGTTACCGATTCTGCACAAGGCCGAGCTGGCCAGACGGCTGGTAGAAGAACTGGCGCGTCGTTTGAATGCGCGCCCCTGATTGTTGAGGAAATTGTATGCACCGTATTGATGTCCGCATCCTGGATGCCCGTTTGCACGAAACGCCGCCGGTTTACGGCACGCCGGGGGCGGCAGGTCTGGACCTGCGTGCCTGCGTCGAGGCGCCGTTCACGTTGGCGCCGGGTGAGACCGTGCTGGTGCCATCGGGGATCGCCATTCATCTGGCGGACCCCGGTTTGGCGGCGATGATTCTGCCGCGCTCCGGCCTGGGCCATAAGCATGGCGTGGTGCTGGGCAACCTGGTGGGCCTGATTGATTCGGACTATCAGGGCGAAATCAAAGTGTCGTTGTGGAACCGCAGCGATACCCCCTTCGAGATCAATCCGCTGGATCGCATTGCGCAACTGGTGGTGTTTCCGGTGCTGCAGGTCTCGATGAATATCGTCGAGGCATTCACCGAGAGCAGTCGTGCAGCCGGTGGTTTTGGCAGTACAGGTAAACAGTAAGGCATGAACCTGCCGAAGGTGCCTACGCCCGCGCGTCAGGCCACGATGATTTTTATCGTGGTGATGGCGGCTTACACGCTATCGTTCTTCCAGCGCTTTGCGCCGGCTTCGATTGCGCAGGATCTGGCCCTGGCGTTTGATACGACGGCAGCGTCGCTCGGTGTTCTGGCCGCGACCTATTTTTATGTGTACACCCTAATGCAGGTGCCGACCGGGGTGCTAGTCGACACGCTGGGTCCGCGCCGAATTCTGCTGATTGGTGGTGTGATTTCGTTTATTGGTAGCCTGTGGTTCGGCCTGGCGCCGGATCTCTCGCAGGCGCTGGTCGGTCGGACGCTGGTGGGCCTTGGGGTATCGGTCACCTTTATCGCCATGCTCAAGATCATTGCGCTGAGCTTTGAAGAGCACCGGTTTGCCTCATTGACCGGACTGGGTGTTTTTATCGGCAATATCGGGTCCGTTCTGGCCGGTGTGCCGCTGGCCTTTGCGGCGGCCGAGATCGGCTGGCGGGCGGTATTTATTGCCGTGGCGGTGGCTTCTCTGGTGTTCGGGACGCTGGCCTGGTGGATGATGCGACACAGTGCGGCCATGGCCGGCACGCGGGTGGATCGTACGGTGGTGATGGGCGGGCTGTGGTCGGTGTTGCGTAACCGGCAGACCTGGGCGCCGGCTTTGACCAACCTTGGCCTGGCAGGGAGTTATTTTACGTTCGCTGGTTTATGGGCGATGCCCTACCTGACCCAGGTACATGGCTACAGCCGCAATATTGCAGCAACGCATCTGTCGCTGATGTATGCGGGTTTTGCGGTGGGCTGTCTGACGCTGGGCATTATTTCTGATCGGCTGCGGCAGCGTAAGACGATACTCATTTCCGCCGCCGTGGTGTATTGCAGTATCTGGTGTGTCTGGTGGTGGGGCGGGGCGCTGCCTGTGGCAGCGACCATGGCGCTGTGTGCTTTGATGGGATTCAGTACGGCCGGCTTCAGCCTGACCTGGGCGTGTGCGAAAGAAGTGAACCCGCCGCAACTGGCCGGGATGTCGACCTCGATTGCCAATGTGGGCGGCTTCTTCGGTGCAGCTGTCATGCAACCCTTGGTGGGTTGGCTGATGGATCGCGTATGGGCGGGGACGATGGCTAACGGGGTGCGTGCGTACAGTCTGGCGGACTTCCGTTTTGGTTTGTCCGTTGTGATTGCACTGGCCTTCTTCGGACTCCTTGCGGCTTTCTTCGTTCGGGAGACGCGCTGCAAGAATCTCTGGGTCGAGGCGCAGAAGCTCGGTTAGCGAGCACCGAAGACCTGCTGCTTGAGTGCAACGACGGCGTTGATATGTGCTTGCAGGGTCAGGTCAATGGGTAGCCGGGCCTTGGGGTCATCGTTTAACCGGTTGGCGTGCTGTAAACGGCGGTATTCGCGATAGGCTGTCTGTGCGCCGGCAGCCAGGTCTTCCGGAATCAGGCCGTGGTGCGCAGCCATACCCAGAAGTGCGATGTTGCCGAGGTTTTCCGTCAGATCCGGGTACTGGTGTGCATGGGCAAGAATCAGGAACTGGACGATAAACTCCACGTCGATAATGCCGCCCGGATCCTGTTTGATATCAAACAACCCCGGCGTGGCAGCGCCATGTGCGTCAAACATTTTCTGGCGCATGGCCAGCACTTCGGTGCGTAAGGGCTCGATATCGCGGGGCATGCAAAGCAACGTTTTGCGGACGGTTTCGAAGCGGGCGCCGAGCGCGGGATCGCCGGCGACAAAGCGGGCGCGGGTCAGCGCCTGATGCTCCCAGACCCAGGCGGATTTTTCTTCATAGTCGCGGAATCCATCCAGACTGATCGCCAGCATGCCAGACTCACCATTCGGGCGCAGACGGGTATCGATTTCATAGACGATGCCCGACGAGGTTTGTGAGGATAACCAGGTATTGAGACGTTGGCCCAGTCGCGCATAGGTCTGGGCGGCATCCTGATCCGGATCGTCATAGAGATAGACTACATCGAGATCAGAGCCGTAGCCCAGTTCCTTGCCGCCCAATTTGCCGTAACCGATGACAGCAAAGTGCGGTGTGTCGGTATGGCGTTTTGGCAGTTTTTCCCAGACGCGCTTGATGGTGCGATCGAGAATGATGTCGGCCAGTTCGGACAGAAAATCAGAGATGCGTTCCAGGCTGTGCAGGCCGGCCAGATCCTGCACCAGCAACCGGAACAACTGGGCATGGTGCATCTCGCGCAGGACGTTCATTTCGACTTCGGTGTCATCGTGCGCTTCGTTCAGCGCACGGTCCAGTTCTACACGGTAGGCATCAAAATCGGTCGCGGTATCAAGCAGACGTTGGTCCAGTAATTCATCCAGCACCAGCGGGTGCCGGCTCAGGAAATGGGCGGCCCAGCTGGAGGCGCCGACCAGATCGGCTACCCGCTGCAAGGCGAGCGGGTATTGCTGCAGCAGGGCCAGGTAGGCACCCCGGCCAGAAATTGATTCGAGAAAATCCAGTCCGCGCAGTAGGGCAGCATCCGGGTCCCGGGTCTTGGTGGCCAGGTTGATGAGGCTGCAGGCAGCCGCATCCAGACGCTCCTTGTTGCTGGCGGGAAGTTGCTGGTAGCGGGTGGACTGCCGGAACCGGCAGATGCGTTCGACCAGTTGGCTGCCTTCGCGATAGCCCATGCTTTCCAGCAGATTGCCGGATTCGCCATCGGCGCAGCTGTTGTGCCAGAGCGCCTGGATTGGTGCGCCTTCATCGCCCTCGTTGGGGTCAGAAAAGACGGCCTGGAAATGCTGGCTCACAATATTCCGATGCTCATTGAGTGCCTGGTAGAGATCGCCCCACGTGGCAAACCCCATGCTTTCTGCCAGGAGCGCACGGTCATCCGGTGCATCCGGCAGCATGTGGGTCTGGGCATCATCCAGATATTGCAGGCGGTGCTCGAGGCGGCGCAGAAAGACATAGGCTTCCGTCAGCGCCTCGACATCGGCCGGGGCCAGCTGTCCTAGTTGGCCGAGTCGCTGAAGTACCAGCAGGGTGGGACGAATCTGTAGCGTGGTGTCCCGACCGCCGCGAATGAGCTGGAAAACCTGTGCAATGAATTCGATTTCACGAATACCGCCCGGGCCAAGCTTGATGTGCTCGGTGCGATCCTTACGGGTGACTTCCTGACGAATCTGGGCATGCAGCGCCCGCATTGCGTTAATGGCACCAAAGTCCAGATACTTCCGGAACACGAAAGGGCGTGCGGTACCGGTGGTCATCCGGGCCTCGCAGGCCGGGTCGGCCTCATTCATGACCCGGGCCTTGATCCAGGCATAGCGCTCCCACTCCCGGCCCTGGGCAATGAAATAGTTTTCCAGCATGTCGGTCGAACAGACGAGTGGGCCGGAATCACCGTTCGGGCGCAGACGCATGTCTACCCGGAAAACCTGGCCGTCAGCAGTGGTGTCGTTCAGGCTGGCGATGAGTTTTTTGCCGAGTCGGGTAAAGAAGTCGTAATTGTCGATGCGACCGCCGCCATCGTCCCGCCCGGTGGTTTCGCCATCTTCAGGATAGACGAAGATGTAGTCGACATCGGATGAGACATTGAGTTCACGGCCGCCTAGCTTGCCCATGCCAACGATGGCCAGGTGTTGGGCTTGGCCCTGGGCACCGGTCGGTTGGCCATAGCGTCGGGCCAGATCGTTATGCAGCGTGTCCAGCGCAAACAGCGTCGTGACATCGGCCAGGGTTGTCATCGTCTCGACGATTTCTGCGAGCGATGCGCCATCGGCCAGATCGCGAAGCGCTAGGTGTGCCATGACGCGCTGACGTAGCTGGCGCAGGGCAGATTGCAGGGCGTTGTCGTCAAAGCCGCCGGCGCAATCGAGCGCCGTGTCCAGAAAAGCCCGCATCTCTTCGGCGCGCACGGGGCGGCGATCATGTGCAGCCAGCCAGGTAGCGATCTCCGGGCGGGCCTTCAGGAGCTGATCGACATAACGGCTATGACGACAGACCAGCGCCAGACGCTCGGTCAAGTCGGCACCGGCCAACGGGCCGGGGAAGGTGCGTGTTGCCGCGCTAATAGGCGAAAGAGGCAGGTGGTCGGTCATGTCGGGGGCGTTTTGTTTCGGGGTTTTGATCTCCGGACGCTTTGAACGGGTGGGATCAGCTAAAATTGTGTCACTAAGCGCTCGTCCGGTCTATCGGTCGAATCCCCGGCGTTGCCAGCGCCCGGATCATTTTTGCGGATTTCTCTTGCACCGTTTCTTCACGTTCTCTTCCGAGCTGTTCAAGGTGCCAATTGAGGGCCTGCGAACCCTGTTTGCCAGTAGGCGTTTCCAGCTCGGGCTGAGGGTTGTTGCCGGTCTGGTACTGGCTACCTGCGTGACCGTTGCCTGTGCGCTGCAGTTCTGGGTGTTCCCGCACATCAATGACTACCGGGAAGACCTGGCAGAACGGGTTGGTCAGAAACTCGGCGTGGCCGTTGACGTGGGTCATCTCCAGGGGGAGTGGTCGATGCTGCATCCCCGGTTTGTGCTCAACGATGTGGTTGTCTTTGATGCATCGCGCCGGCCTGCGGTGCAGCTGAGTCGGATCCAGGCAACGCTCTCCTGGTGGGAACTGCTGACAGGGAATATCGGATTCAGGGCGCTGGATGTGGTTGCGCCGGCTCTTGATTTTCGCCGGGATAGCACCGGTAAATTCTTCCTGGCCGGGTTGCCTCTGGGCGGTGGCGGCGATTTTCGTGTCGATGCGCTCCTGGAGCAGGGTGAGATTTCATTTGCAACGGCACGGCTCACCTGGAGTGATGCGTTGCCCCCAACCCCCCCCAGGACGGGGGCCGTAGCGCCGATACTGGTTCTACGGGATGTCAGTGTCCGCTTACGCAGCCGGGATGCCCGACATCGGCTGGATATCGGTTTTACGCCGCCTGAATCTCTGGGCAGCCCGTTTACCGGTCGCGTCAAATGGATCGGCCGCCATTTCGCGGACTGGGCACAATGGCAGTTCGCCGTCACGCTCAAAACAGATTTTGTCGATCTGGCAGGTTGGCGCCCTTGGGTGGCTTATCCGGTTGCGTTGACGCAGGGCCGGGGCAAACTGGATGTGACCTTGGAAAGTACGGGTCTGGATCTGACCTTGCTGGAAGGCAATCTGGCGTTAACGGATCTGAATGTCCGACTGGCTCCGAATCTTGATCCGCTCGTGCTCCGCCAGGCACAGGCCGGGGTGGAATTCAAACGGCGTAATGAAGGCCTACTGACGCAGCTGAAATTGAATGGTCTGAGCGTTACCGATGGCCAGGGCCGGATCGAACCGGCCACCGACCTGTTTATCCAGCGGCACCATCAGGGCACGCCGGATAGCGGTAATACCGAGTTCACCTTCCGGGCAACGCAGCTGAATCTGGCGCGGGTTCATGCCTTGGCCAGCCATCTGCCGATGCCGGACGATGTGCGCAAACGTCTGGCCCGGATGCAGCCCACGGGGGTGCTCAAAGGGGTTGCGATTGATGCCCTGATTCAGGACAACCTGCTTTCGACCTATGCCGTCGAGGGCGACTTCACGAACCTAGGGCTCCGTTCGGAAGATGGCCTGCGGTTCGTCAGGGGGCTGTCTGGAAAAATCGACATGACCCAGGCCTCGGGCAAGCTAAGCCTCAATAGCAAAGAGAGCGTTCTGGCGATGCCGGGCGTCTTGCCGATCAATGAGGTGCCCTTAAGCCAGCTGTCCGGTCAGATCAGCTGGGAGAAGCGCAGCGATGCGCTGAATGTCAAAGTGAAATCCCTGCAATTGCAGAACGATGATCTACAGGCATCGGTGAATGGGACGTGGTCGGGCCAATTGGCTGCCGATGCGTCAGAACGCGATCGTGCCGGCGTCATCGACATGAAGATCGTCTTTGATGAGGCCAAGACGGCCAGCGGTTGGAAATACGTGCCACTGAGCGCGTCGGCTGATATTTCGAACTGGATGAAAGGCGCGATCAGTGACGGTACGATCTCTGATTTCCGGATCGAGATGGCGGGCGCGGTCTGGGATATGCCCTACGGTTCACCAGAACCGGGCAAGGCGCCAGGCAGCAGCGAAGCTACGGGCGCGCCGGGTAAATTCTTTCTGGGCTTCAAAACGCAGGATGTAACGGTCAAGTACGGCGATGGATACCCGCCGTTGAAGAAACTGGATGCGACCTTTGCGATGAATCAGAATCGCATTGACATTACGGCCAGTGATGGCTGGATCAACGACATGCGGTTTTCGGCGATTAAGGCCGTGATGGCTGATGTGAGCGCCTTCGAAAATCACCTGGTGATATCAGGGCAGGCTCAGGGGCCGACGGAGAGTGCGCTGCGCTTTTTGAAGGAAACCCCGGTCGCTGGCCATATCCATCACTTTGCCGATGCCATGGATGCGCAGGGGAATGGCAAGCTGGACCTGATGGTTGATCTGAATCTGATTAATGCCTCAGACGTGAAAATCAAGGGTGACTATGCGTTTCTGGATAACACGGTCACCGTTGTTTCCGGGGCGCCCCCGGTCACCGCGCTCAATGGTTCGATCCGGTTTAGTGAATCATCGATGGAAAGCTCGGGTCTGCAGGGCCAGTGGTCCGGGCAGCCGCTGGCCGTATCGATTGCCACGGATGCGGCCGCCGGAACGCGGATCGAGGCAAGCGGCCGCGCTACGGCCGCTGAGTTGCGCCAGTTTTACGGATTACCGTTATTCGATCAGCTGTCCGGCCAGACAACCTGGCAAGCCCGCGTGGGAATTCGAAGTGGCAAGGCAGACCTGAGCCTGAGTTCGGATCTGAAGGGCTTGACCTCATCGTTGCCTGAGCCATTTAACAAGACGGCGGCAACGGCCATGCCACTGAACATTACCCGTCAGAGCGCAGCTACAGGTCGGCGCGGGGACCAGGGGGTGGACCAGATCTGGCGTGCTTCGCTGGGCAATGCGCTGGGTGCATCGCTCGGGTTGAATGCGCGCGGGCAGGTCGTACGCGGTCGGGTGATCTTGGGCGCATCGTTACCACCGGCGGCGGCCGATGCACCGGGGATACAGCTGGAGTCCCTGAAGCCTGTGAACCTGGATTTCTGGATGAAAGCTCTGGGGCTTAACGTTGGTGGCGCTCAGGCCAAGCCTAAAGTCGCCAGAGGGCCCCTGGCAACCACACCGGTCAGCCTGAAGGCGCCGATGGTGACGGCCTTCGGGCGTAAGTTCCAGGATTTCCGGGTATCGGTGCATCCTTCCGCCGAGAAGACGGCAGTGCAGATCGCCAGTCGGGAGCTGCAGGGTGATCTGGACTGGATTCCGCCCGGTAAGGGCGAGGGTGGTGAGCGCGGGTTGTTGCAGGGGCGCCTGACGCGCCTGGATCTGACAGCAGCCACCGATGCCCAGCCTGTCTCTGTGCAGGAAAGCCGATCGGAGATCGAAAGTCTGCCAGACTTGGCATTCCGTGTTGATGAGCTGCACTGGCAAGGTAAACCCTGGGGTCGCCTCAACTTCCGGGCGCGGAATCAGACGTCGGCCACGGGCCAGTCCTGGCGGATTGACCCGTTGCAACTGGAGGGACCGGATCTGCGGTTCAGTGGTCGTTTGAACTGGGTGTTGCGCGATGGGGCTTCCGGTCGAAGTGCCGCGTCCAAGAGTAATCCGCAAGGCAGCATGACGGCGCTGGACTTTAAGATGCAAAGCCCGCAGGTGGGCAATCTTCTGACCAAGCTGGGCTTCCCGGGGACCGTGAAGCGCGGCACAGCACAACTGGATGGCCAGGTGAGCTGGCCAGCGAATCCCTTTGCGTTTGATCCGGGCCGGTTGTCGGGCAATTTCAAAATGACCGCCAAGAACGGACAGTTCGTCAAAATGGATCCGGGCGCCGGGCGCTTGCTGGGCTTGCTGTCATTGCAGTCTTTGCCGCAGCGTCTCTCACTCGATTTTCGTGACATCTTCAGTGAGGGTCTAGCCTTTGAGGCGATTGAGGGACGTTTCGATATCCGCGATGGCATCATGAAAACCACGGACCTGGAAATGGATACGCCGGCAGCACGGGTGTTGATGCGGGGTGAAACGAATCTGGCCGAGCAGACGCAGGACGTGATGGTTCAGGTACGACCCTCGTTGAGTAACAGTGTGGCGCTCGGGGTGACGGTGTTGAACCCCATCGTGGGCGCGGCAACCTTTGTGACGCAGAAAGTGCTGGGGGATCCCTTGAGCAAGCTCTTTTCCTATCAGTACCACATCACCGGCAGCTGGTCGGATCCGCAGGTGGACAAGGAATCGATTGCCACAACGGCCGTCAAGGCCGGCAAGGATGTGGTCAACGTACCGGTCGATGCGGCGACCAAGGTGGGTAATGCCATCACCTCGACGGTGACCGGCGGTGATGACACGAAGCCTCAAGGCGACAAACCATGACGGCGGCCAATCCTTCAATCCGGGTCGCTGCAGTACAGATGGTCTCGACGCCCCGCCTTGAGGATAACGTCGCGGCGGTCGCGCGGCTTGTGGCCGGCGCGGCGGCTGATGGGGCGCAGTTGATTGTATTGCCGGAATTCTTTCCGATGATTGGCGCGACAGACGAGGCACGATTGGCCGTGCGCGAAACGCCCGGTCGCGGACCATTACAAACCTTGTTGTCTGACCTGTCGGTACAACATGGGGTCTGGCTGGTGGGTGGGTCGATCCCGCTGCTGGGCGCAGACCCGGCGCGCGCACTGAACAGTACGCTGGTCTTTGATCCTCAGGGCCGACAGGTGGGCCGCTACGACAAGATGCATCTGTTCGGCTTCAAGGCCGGTGCAGAAAGCTACGATGAATCGCTGAGTATCGAACCGGGTGATGTGCCCGTGACTTTTGATACGCCGTTTGCACGAATCGGTTTGTCGATCTGTTATGACCTGAGATTTCCGGAATATTTCCGCGCGCTTGGCGATGTCGATATCCTGATCCTGCCGGCAGCCTTTACGGCAACGACCGGCGAAGCGCACTGGGAAGTCCTGTTGCGCGCGCGCGCGATTGAAAACCAGTGTTACGTCATTGCTAGCGCCCAGGGCGGGCGTCACGAGACCGGTCGAAAGACCTGGGGGCACAGCATGATCATCGACCCCTGGGGCGAGATCCTCTCGGTATTGCCGACGGGTGAAGGTTGGGTGTGTGCCGACTTCAACCGGCAACGCCTGGAAACCATCCGCCATCGCCTGCCGGCCCTGAAACACCGTAGAATTCGCTAATGATATCTGCTGACCCGCAAAATAACGCCCTCAACCTTGCACAGCATGCGCTGCTGGAAGCGCATGACCTGACCGTGCCGCAAGTGGAGCAGGTGCTGGATCACATTCTGGCGAGCAAGGTGGATGATGCCGACATCTACTTCCAGAAGACGCGTTCCGAAGGGTGGAGTCTGGAAGAAGGCATCGTCAAGGCGGGAAGCTTCAGTATTGATCAGGGGGTGGGCGTTCGTGCCATCAGTGGCGAAAAAACAGCGTTTGCCTATTCGGATGATGTCTCGCTGCCGTCACTCAAATCCGCCAGCGCGGCTGTGCGCGAAATTGGTATGGGTCAGGGTGCCAACGGTCTGGCTCATGCCCAGATTGTCCACGCGTCAGACCGTTACCTGCCGTTAGATCCGATTGCCTCGCTACCGGCGCCTGAGAAAGTGGCGTTACTTGAAAAACTGGAGCACCTGGCGCGGGCGATCGATCCGCGTGTTAAACAAGTCATGGCATCACTCTCTGGTGAGTACGATGTCATTATGGTGCAACGTGCGGATGGTCAGCGTGTAGCGGATGTGCGGCCGTTAGTGCGCCTGGGTATCACCGTCATCGTCGAACAGGATGGCCGTCGTGAACAAGGTTACGCTGGGGGCGGTGGCCGAACGGATTACAGTTATTTCACCGAAGACATTCTGAAGCGCTATGCGCAGGAAGCGGTGCATCAGGCCGTCGTCAATCTGGATGCCCGTCCGGCGCCGGCTGGCCAGATGCCCGTGGTTCTGGGGCCGGGTTGGCCCGGGATTCTGCTGCATGAAGCGATCGGCCATGGCCTGGAAGGCGATTTCAATCGCAAGGGCAGCTCGGCGTTTGCCAATCGCATTGGCGAGCGTGTTGCGGCACCGGGTGTTACGGTGGTGGATGACGGCACCTTATCGGGGCGTCGCGGTTCGCTCAATGTGGACGACGAGGGCACGCCAGCCCAACAGACGGTGCTGATCGAAGACGGCATTCTCAAGGGATACATCCAGGACACCCATAACGCGCGTCTGATGGGCGTGGCGCCGACAGGCAACGGCCGGCGCGAGTCGTACGCCCATTTGCCGCTACCGCGAATGACCAACACCTACATGCTGCCCGGACAAACCGACCCGCAGGAAATCGTGGCGTCCATTGATCGCGGCATCTACGCCGTCAATTTCGGTGGCGGTCAGGTCGACATTACCAACGGTAAGTTCGTGTTCTCGATGTCCGAGGCGTATTGGGTCGAAAATGGAAAGATCCAGTATCCGATCAAGGGAGCAACACTGATCGGCAATGGTCCTGATGCATTGACCCGGGTGAGTATGGTGGGGAACGATCTGGCCCTCGACGCCGGTGTGGGCACCTGTGGCAAGGAGGGTCAGAGTGTGCCAGTAGGTGTTGGTCAGCCGACCTTGCGGATTGACGGGCTGACCGTGGGTGGCACCGGATCAGCTTGAGGACGAGCGCTTTTTACGCTTGAGTTCGGGGTTGGTCAGCGATGGGCGTGTGGCATAACAGAATGCCAGCACGCTATAAAAAAATACGGTTGCTAGCAGCGCTTCTGCCCAGGCCAGCATCTGACTCAGGCCCTGGTCGCTGGTGGCGCGCACCAGCCCTTCGCAGAGATAGACCAGAATCAGCAGCGATGACCATTGATACGCGTAGCGGCGTCCTTTGAGCAGACCGGGCAAGGGCAGCAGCAGCGGCACAGCCTTGAGCATGAGCCAGGAGCCGCCCGGCCGCAGGGGCGCTAACCAGCGCTCCCACAGCAGGGCGAGAACGATCAATCCGATACACGAGGCAACGGCCAGCCACCGTAGGCGGTTGAGGTGTGCCTGTGTAGGCACT
>JBFYKG010000035.1:0-13721 GCA_041311015.1 Rhodocyclaceae bacterium
TACGTACTGTTTGTCGTAAGACGGCGGGTTGCTACCCGGTTTCCAGGCATCGGCCGGCCAGAAACGTGATGAGTCCGGCGTGAGGATTTCGTCGATCAGATGCAGCGTGCCCTTGTCATCGATGCCAAATTCGAACTTGGTGTCGGCGATGATGATGCCCTTGGTAGCTGCATAATCAGCAGCTGCCTGGTAGAGGGCAAAGGCCGCGTCACGGGCTTCGGTGACCAGTTTGGAACCGGTTTTGCCGGTGCCTTGGAGCAGGCTGTTGAGTTCCTTGTCGCAATGCGCCTGAGCCTGTTCGAAGGAAATGTTTTCGTCGTGGTCACCCACGGCGGCCTTGGTGGCTGGCGTAAAGATCAGTTGTGGCAATTTATCAGCTTGCTGTAGACCTGCTGGCAGCTTGATACCGCAAACGGCGCCGGTGTCCTGATAGTCTTTCCAGCCCGAGCCGATGATGTAGCCACGAACCACCGCTTCAATCGGCAGCGGGCGCAGACGCTTTACCACCACGGCACGGTTACGCACCTGGGCGCGTTCGTTCTCGGCAACGACTGTTTCCGGATCGATATCGGTGCTGTGTGTGGCAACGATGTCGGCCAGTTTTTTGAACCAGAAGCTGGCGGTTTGCGTGAGTACTTTGCCCTTGCCCGGAATCGGATCTGGCAGGATCACATCGAATGCCGACAGGCGGTCGCTGCTGACGACGAGGAGTTTGTCGTCACCCACGGCGTAGATGTCGCGCACCTTGCCCTTGGCAATCAGGGGCAGGCTGGTGATGGTCGATTCGAATAGGGCTTGAGACATAAGGGTTACCGGAGAAAATTAACGAACGACTTGATTCAGTTTGCCTTCGGCATAGTTCAACGCCATCACGTCGAGCGGAATCGGCTTGATTTTGCTGGCCTGGCCGGCGCAACCAAAGGCTTCGAAGCGGGCTTCACAGACCTTCTTGGCGGCTTCGCGGGCCGGTTTCAGATAATCGCGCGGGTCGAATTTGCTGGGGTTCTCGACAAAGTAACGGCGGATTGCGCCGGTCATCGCTAAGCGGATGTCGGTATCGATGTTGATCTTACGCACGCCGTGCTTGATGGCTTCCTGAATTTCTTCAACCGGCACACCGTAGGTTTCCTTCATGTCGCCGCCAAATTCGCGGATCTCGGCCAGCAGTTCCTGCGGCACGGACGACGAACCGTGCATCACTAGGTGGGTGTTCGGGATGCGGGCGTGAATTTCCTTGATGCGCCAGATGGCGAGGATGTCACCGGTGGGCTTCTTGGTGAACTTGTAGGCGCCGTGGCTGGTGCCAATTGCAATCGCCAGCGCGTCACACTGGGTGGCCTTGACGAAATCGGCGGCCTGGTCCGGATCCGTCAGCAGCTGATCCATGGTCATCTTACCTTCAGCCCCGTGGCCGTCTTCTTTGTCGCCGGTCATGGTTTCCAGTGAACCGAGAACACCGAGTTCCCCTTCAACCGAAACGCCAATGCTGTGCGACAGTTCAACGACCTTGCGGGTGACGTCGACGTTGTATTCGAATGAGGCAACCGTTTTACCGTCAGCTTGTAGTGAACCATCCATCATCACTGACGAGAAGCCGGAACGAATCGCCGCCATACACACCGCTGGGCTTTGGCCATGATCCTGGTGCATGACGACCGGAATCTCGGGGTAAGCTTCCAGCGCGGCCAGAATCTGGTGGCGCAGGAAAGGCTCGCCCGCGTATTTACGGGCACCGGCCGAAGCTTGCATGATCACCGGCGCATTGAGCTTCTTGGCCGCTTCCATGATGGCCCAGACCTGTTCCATATTGTTGACGTTAAACGCGGGCAGGCCGTAGTTGTGTTCGGCGGCGTGGTCGAGCAGTTGGCGCAGCGAGACGAGGGACATAACAATCTCCGTGAGGCAGGTTGCCGGGTGAGGTTTAAGAATTAACCGGTGAGATCGGGGGTTGCATGATCCCCGACGTGAACAATCTTGAGCGTATTGGTGCCGCCGGGGGTGCCAATGGGTTCACCGATGGTCATCACCACCAGATCACCACGTTCTACGGCACCTTGATCGAGCAAGACGGTTTCCGCGTCCGCGAGCATCATGTCGCGATCCGGTTGGCTGCGTGGCATGAGCATCGGGTAGACATCACGATAGAGCGTCATGCGGTTGCGTGAGCTTTCGTCGGGCGTCAGGGCGAAAATTGGCACCCCACAGTTCAGGCGGCTCATCCACAGTGCGGTGGCGCCGGACTCGGTGAGTGCCGCAATGGCTTTGACCTTGAGATGGTGGGCCGTCCAGATAGCCGCCATGGCAATTGACTGATCGACGCGTGTGAAGACACGGTCGAGGAATTCACTTTCCAGCATGACCGGGTAGGTGCGTTCAGCTTCGAGGCAGATGCGTGACATCGCCTCAACGGTTTCTACTGGGTAGTGGCCGCTGGCGGTTTCGGCCGAGAGCATCACGGCATCGGTCCCATCTAGGACGGCATTGGCGACATCAGAGACTTCGGCGCGGGTGGGAATCGGCGAGCTGATCATCGATTCCATCATCTGCGTGGCAGTGATGGCGAGCTTGTTCATCTCGCGCGCCATGCGGATCATGCGCTTCTGCAGTGCGGGCACCGCTGCATCGCCGACTTCGACCCCTAGGTCGCCACGGGCCACCATGATGCCGTCTGATGCTTCAAGAATTTCGGCGAGGTTCTCGATGGCTTCGGTGCGTTCGATCTTGGCGATGATGAGCGACTTGCCGCCTGCCTTCTTCATCAGGTCGCGGGACAGATGGATATCCGCTGCTTCGCGAGGGAAGGAGATGGCGAGAAAATCGGCATTGATTTCAGCCGCCGTGATCATGTCGGCTTTGTCCTTGTCGGTCAGCGCCGGCGCTGAGAGGCCGCCACCCTTGCGGTTAATGCCCTTGTTGTTCGACAGGGGGCCACCCACGGCAACTTTAGTATGAATTTCCGGCCCGTTGACTGCTGTCACATTGAGTACGACGCGG
This sequence comes from Rhodocyclaceae bacterium, assembly GCA_041311015.1. Classification (GTDB taxonomy): domain Bacteria; phylum Pseudomonadota; class Gammaproteobacteria; order Burkholderiales; family Rhodocyclaceae; genus Fluviibacter. Next base: position 2,995 of record JBFYKG010000035.1, read on the forward strand.
CCATCGTCGAGCAACAGCACATCTCCAGCCTGCACATCGTTGGGCAGTTCCGGGTAGTCGAGGCCGACGCGCTCCTGATTGCCCAGCTTGCAGGCAGCATCGAGAATGAATGTATCGCCTTTATTGAGCGTGATCTTGCCATCGGTAAATTTGCCAACACGGATCTTAGGCCCCTGCAGGTCGACCAGAATGCCGACCGGGCGACGATGTTGCTGTGACAGTTCACGGACCAGCTTGGCTCGGGCGCGATGGTCATCTGCCGTGCCATGACTGAAGTTGAGGCGGACGACATCCACGCCGGCAGCGATCAATGCGCCCAGCGCCTCCGGCGACGAGCTGGCGGGGCCGAGGGTGGCAACGATCTTGGTGCTGCGGAGCATAACAGTCCTTTAATGGCGTTTAGCCGTTGGCACGGGCTTCGAGGGCTTCGATAGCGGGCAGCGTCTTGCCTTCGAGAAACTCCAGGAAAGCACCGCCGCCGGTCGAGATGTAACCTACGTCGTCAGCAATCTTGAATTTGGCAATAGCGGCCAAGGTATCTCCACCGCCGGCAATCGAGAAGGCATCCGAGTGCGCAATGGCTGATGACATCATCTTGGTGCCACCGGCGAACTGATCGTGTTCGAATACGCCAACCGGCCCGTTCCAGATAATGGTGCCGGCATGGGCAATGATGTCTGACAGGCGGGCAGCGGTCTTCGGGCCGACATCCAGAATGCGGTCATGGGCAGTGACTTCATCTACGGGAATCTTATTGGCACGCGCCAGTGCCGAGACTTCATCCGCTACAACCACATCCACCGGGAGGGGCACTTCGGCGCCACGAGCCTTCATCATATCCATGATGGCTTGAGCCTCTTTGACCAGCTCCGGTTCAGCCAGCGACTCACCAATACGATGGCCGGTGGCCAGCAGGAAGGTGTTAGCGATACCACCACCGACGATCAGCTGGTCAACCTTTTCCGCCAGTGACTTGAGAATGACCAGCTTCGACGAGACCTTGGCGCCACCAACGATGGCGACCAGTGGGCGGGCCGGGTTTTCAATGGCCTTTGCTAGCGCATCAATTTCGCCGCCCATCAGCATGCCTGCGCAGGCCACTGGGGCAAAGCGGGCAATGCCGTGGGTGGTAGCTTCAGCTCGGTGGGCCGTACCGAACGCATCGTTCACATAGACATCACAGAGCTTGGCCATCTTCTGAGCCAGTTCTTCGTTGTCTTTCTTCTCGCCCTTATTGCAGCGGCAGTTTTCCAGCAGGACCACTTCGCCCGGTTTGACTTCAAAACCGCCATCAACCCAGTTCTGTATCAGGCGGACCGGTTTATTCAGCAGCTGACCGAGACGTACGGCTACCGGCATCAGCGTGTCGTCGGCTTTGACTTCGCCTTCGGTCGGCCGACCGAGGTGCGAGGTCACCATCACCGCGGCACCGTTATCGAGGCAGTACTTGATCGACGGGATCGAGGCGCGGATTCGGGTGTCTTCAGTGATGTTACCGGCATCATCCTGCGGGACGTTGAGGTCGGCACGGATGAAAACGCGTTTGCCTTTGACATCGACATCGGTCAGCTTCTTAACATTCATGATCAGGCTCCGTGGTAACGGGGATTACTTGGCATTAATCCAGGCGCGGGCGGTGTCCAGCATGCGACAGCTGTAACCCCACTCGTTGTCGTACCAGGCCAGAACCTTAACCAGCGTGCTGCCGTCTTCGGCCTGGATCACACGGGTTTGCGTGGCATCAAAGGTCGATGAATGCGGATCGTGGTTGAAGTCCGAAGACACAAGCGGATCGTTGTTGACGGCCAGCACGTTCTTCATCGGGCCGTTGGCGGCAGCCGTCATCAGGCTGTTGATTTCGTCCTTGGTGGTCGGGCGGTCAGTCGTGAAGGTCAGGTCGACCAGCGACACGTTGATGGTTGGCACGCGCAGCGCGAAACCGTCAAACTTGCCTTTCAGTTGCGGCAGCACCAGACCCACGGCCGCAGCAGCGCCGGTCTTGGTCGGGATGATGTTCTGGGCGGCGGCGCGGGCGCGACGCAGATCCTTGTGGCGTACGTCCACAGTCACCTGGTCGTTGGTGTAGGCGTGAACCGTGGTCATCAGGCCAGACTTGATACCGACGTTGTCCGACAGAATCTTGGCCACCGGGGCCAGGCAGTTGGTGGTGCACGAGGCATTCGACACAACCGTCATATCGCCCTTCAGCACGTCGGTGTTTACGCCGAATACCACGGTGGCGTCAACGTCATCGCCACCAGGAGCCGAGATCAGCACGCGCTTGGCGCCTTGTTCCAGCAGGGCTTGAGCCTTGGCCTTCGAGGTGTACGCGCCGGTACATTCCAGCACCATGTCGACCTTGTGGTCGGCCCAGTTGATGGCCTTAGGGTCCTTGGTCGAGTAGAAAGCAATTTTCTTGCCGTCGATGATGATGCAGTTTTCACCTTCAATCTCTACCGAAGTGCGGAAACGGCCATGCGTGGTGTCGTACTTTAGCAGGTGGGCGTTGGTCTTCAGATCGCCTGAGGCGTTGATGGCGACCAGATTGAACTCGTTCTGCAGACCCAGTTCATAAATTGCGCGCAGGGTGCAACGACCGATACGACCGAAACCGTTGATAGCAACATTAATAGCCATGGTTCTTACTCCGTGTGTATGTAGATATAAGACTGCAGATTATTTAGAGATCACACCGCGAACGGTGTTGACGACGTTTTCGACGGTGAAGCCGAATTCCTTGAAGAGCAAACCGGCAGGGGCCGATTCGCCAAAGCGGGCGAGGCCGACAACGGCGCCGTCCAGGCCGACATATTTGTACCAGCCGTCCGGATGGCCGGCTTCGATGGCAACGCGGGGCAGCCCAGCAGGCAGTACTCGGTCGCGCCAGGCTTTATCTTGCTTGTCGAAGGTGGTTGTTGAAGGCATCGACACAACGTTCACTGCAACACCTGCTTCAGCCAATGCCGTTTGAGCATCCAGCGCTAGTTTCACTTCGGAACCGGTGGCAATCAGCACGGCTTTAGCATTGGCAGCGGGTGACACCACATAACCCCCACGGGCCACATCGGTAGCTGCGGTTTTGTTAGCAACCGGCGGCAGGTTCTGACGCGATAGCAGCAGGGCAGTCGGGCCGTTGGCGTTTTCCACAGCCTTGACCCAGGCAATCGCTGTTTCAGTCGCATCGGCCGGGCGCCCGACGTCTAGATTCGGGATGATACGCAATGAAGCAGCATGCTCGATGGGTTGGTGCGTCGGGCCATCTTCACCCAGACCAATTGAATCGTGGGTGTAGACCATGATCTGGCGGATTTTCATCAGCGCGGCCATGCGGATCGCGTTACGTGCGTAATCCGAGAACACCATGAAGGTGGCGGTGTAGGGAATGAAGCCACCAGCCAAGGCGATGCCGTTGGCAATGGCGGTCATGCCGAATTCGCGCACGCCGTAGAACAGGTAGTTACCACCGGCTTCAGCTGTAACGCCCTTGGCGCCCTTCCACCAGGTCAGGTTGGAACCGGCCAGGTCAGCCGAGCCACCCAGCAGCTCTGGCAGGTTGGGCGCGAGCGCTTCAATGGCAAGCTGTGATGCCTTGCGCGTCGCAACTGTTTCGGCCTTAGCCTGAGTTGCGGCGATAAACTCTTGTGCGGTCTTGGCCCATGTGGCGGGCAGCTTGCCCGACAGACGGCGCGTAAATTCAGCGGCTTCGGCAGGGAAGGCAGCGCTGTAGGCAGCAAAGGTTTTGTCCCAGGCGGCTTCGCGCTCAGCGCCCGCGGCGCAGGCGTTCCAGGCGGCGTAGACGTTGGCCGGAATTTCAAAGGGGACATGCGGCCAGCCAATGACTTCGCGTGTGGCGGCGATCTCTTCGTGGCCCAGTGGGGCACCATGGACATCGGCACTATTGGCCTTGTTGGGCGAGCCCATGCCGATGGCGGTACGGCAGCAGATCAGCGTTGGGCGCGAGGCATCGGCCTTAGCGGCTTTGATGGCGGCATCCAGAGCAGCAGCGTTATGGCCATCCACATTGGGGATCACTTGCCAACCGTAGGCAGCAAAGCGGCCCGGCGTGTCGTCGGTGAACCAGCCTTCAACCTGGCCATCAATGGAGATGCCATTGTCGTCCCAGAAAGCGATCAGTTTGCCCAGGCCCAACGTGCCGGCCAGCGAGCAGGCTTCATGCGACACGCCTTCCATGAGGCAGCCATCGCCCATGAAGGCGTAGGTGTGGTGGTCCACGATATTGTGACCATCGCGGTTGAATTCGGCGGCCAGCAGTTTTTCGTTGATGGCCATGCCCACGGCGTTGGCAATGCCCTGGCCGAGTGGACCGGTCGTCGTTTCAACACCCGGGGTGTAACCGTATTCGGGGTGCCCCGGGGTGCGGCTATGCAGTTGGCGGAATTGCTTGAGGTCTTCGATGCTCAGGTCGTAGCCGGTCAGGTGCAGCAGGGCGTAGAGCAGCATCGAGCCGTGGCCGTTCGACAGCACAAAGCGGTCGCGGTTGGGCCAGGCCGGGTTGGCCGGGTTGTGGTTCAGGTGATGTCGCCAGAGCACTTCGGCAATTTCGGCCATGCCAAGCGGCATGCCGGGGTGGCCGGAGTTGGCCTGCTGGACCGCGTCCATGGCCAGGGTGCGAATCGCACCGGTAATTTCGTTGTAGGCCGGAGCTGCGGGCGCTGGGCGGGCAGGACGGGAGGGTGTATTGGCGGCAGACAGTGAAGACACGACAAAGGCCCGGCAAAAGACGCAATTATCGGCTAAAACGGGCGTGGCTGCAAAGAATCAGGCCCCTGGATTGCCTGAAAAACTAGAAAGTCCTTTGTCGCTGGTTGATTACCGCTGAGAGTTCAGGTGCGCCCTGAGACGCTTGGCTTCTAGGTCCGGGTCTGCCGCGATCAAAGGCGCCCTCATACGTCGCAAGCTCCCCAAATCGGGCTAACCTTTGATCCGCGACAGACCTTAGATCGTGACGGGTTTGTTTTCAGAGGCCGCAATCGATTGAAAGCAGTATGCGGGGTCAAGTTTGGCGCGATTTCGAGCGCTTGCGCTATGAGCGCCGGGCTTGCCCCGCGTGCTGCTAACCGCTAATGCGGGCAATCCGATGTTTTAACGGCGTTTATTTAGCGTGATACCCAGTCACTCTCTCAACCTCGTTCTTCGAGCCGAGGATCACCGGGACGCGCTGGTGCAGGGTGGTTGGTTGCAGATCCAGAATGCGCTCACGGCCGGTGGTTGCCGCACCGCCAGCCTGTTCGACCAGAAAGGCCATCGGGTTGGCTTCGTACAATAGACGCAACTTGCCACCCTGTTTGGCGACTTTGGCGTCCATTGGGTACATGAAGATGCCGCCACGCGACAGGATGCGATGCACGTCCGCAACCATCGAGGCCACCCAGCGCATATTGAAGTCTTCGCCCCGCGGACCGGTTTTACCGGCCAGCATTTCATCAACATAGCGTTGTACGGGTGCTTCCCAGTGGCGCTGGTTCGACATGTTGATGGCGAATTCGCGGGTGTCTTCCGGAATCGAGAGGTTTTCCTGGGTCAGGCGGAAGGTCCCCACCTCGCGATCCAGCGTAAAGACGTGGGTGCCAGAGCCGAAGGTCAGCACCAGCTGGGTATTCGGGCCATACACGGCATAACCGGCGGCGACTTGAGTGCATCCCTTTTGCAGAAAGGCATCACCGTTCTCTAGGTTGGCGCCTTCGGGGGCTTTGAGGACCGAGAAGATGGTGCCGACCGAGATGTTCACATCGATATTGGAGGAGCCGTCGAGCGGATCGAACACCAGCAGGTATTCGCCCTTCGGATAGCGATTCGGAATACAGAAGGGCAGATCCATCTCTTCCGAGGCCATGGCAGCGAGATGGCCACCCCATTCGTTGGCATCAAGCAGGATTTCGTTAGAGATCACATCCAGTTTCTTCTGGACTTCGCCCTGGACGTTGTCAGTACCGGCGCTGCCCATGGCGTCGCCGAGACCCCCTTTGCCAATAGCAATCGCAATGGCCTTGCAGGCACGCGCTACCACTTCAATCAGCAGGCGTAGATTGGGGTCGAGATTATTGTGTGAGCGTTGCTGTTCGATCAGAAAACGGGACAAAGGGATGCGCATGACGAAGCCGGATCTATATAGAGAGGGGAATGGCGTTTATTGTACCGGTTCAACCGGCATGTTCACGTAACCAGGCTTGCCAGGCAGCCCAGACGCCGGGTGCGGCCGCGGCATAGGCGGTCGCTTGCAGCGAGGTGGCTGTTGTAGCCGGCTGGCTTAGGGTGTCAGAGAGGGGTGCGCTGATACCACCCGCTTCGGCCAGAATCAGCCGCCCGGCGGCGCTATCCCACGGCATCTGCCCGCCATGGACATAGGCCTGGATCTGACCGGAAGCCAGGGCGCACCATTCCAGGGTGCTGGCGCCGAGACTGCGCCACCCCCGCCAGGGTGCCGATTGATCCGCGGATTGGGTCAGCCCCGAGGGGGAGATGTCGGCGATCCTCTGACGCAGTATTTGCGGCAGGAAAGTCATGTCTACCCCGGCCAGGCAGGATTTGAGGGGCTTCGTGGCGGTTGGCAGTATCAACCGCTGGTTGTTATGAAAGGCGCCCGCGCCTAATGAGGCATGCCACAAGGCGTCAAGCGCCGGGGCATACGTGACGCCAACAACTGTGTTGCCCTGATGCATGAGCGCAACAGAGATGGCGTACCAGGGTAACCCTGCGACAAAATTCGTGGTGCCATCAATGGGGTCTGCAATCCACAATGGGGTTCCGACTTGATTGGCCTCAGTCCAAAATGCTGTCTGTGTCTCGACCAAGCTTTCTTCGCCAAGCAGAGGGGCTGGGTATATGTGGGGCAGCGCCACGGCGAGTGCCGCCTGCACGGCCGTATCGGCCTCGCTGAGTAAACTGCCATCGGCTTTATGATCGACCTGAAGTGATTGCCAGCGGGGCAACACTTCCTGTGCAGCAATATCGCGCAACAGCCCGGCCAACGTATGGGCGCAGCTTGACCAGAGTGCGGTTCCGGAAATCAGCGGATCAGACATGCGCTCTATAATACAAGCATGGTGATTCCAAGGTTCTATGTGCCCCAAGCGCTCTCGGTCGGCGACTGCATTACGCTGCCGGAAGCGGTGGCGAACCATGCGGTCCGCGTATTACGTTTACAGGCGGGTGACCCACTGGTGTTGTTTAACGGTGAGGGTGGGGCATATGCGGGAGTTTTGTTGCCGCAGCGCATTGAGCCGCAAGCCGCCACAAAACGCGACGGCAAACAGGCGCGCGCCAGCAAACAACGCGATGTGCAGGTGCAGTTGTCAGCGTTTGAGCCGGATGACCGGGCCAGCCCGTTACGTGTGACGCTATGGCAGAGCGTGTCGGCGGCCGAGCGCATGGACTATACCTGGCAAAAGGCCGTTGAACTGGGTGTGTATCGTTGTGTGCCTGTGGAAACACGACGTTGCGTGACCCGTCTTGAGGGCGAGCGTGCCGCAAAAAGGCATGGGCACTGGCAGGGCGTGATTGTGGCGGCGGCGGAACAGTGTGGTTTGAATCGCCTGCCTGAGTTGGCGCCGGTTCGTCCTTTGGCTGACGTCTTGCGGGATGTGCCGGTAGGCGTGCGGGTCATGCTGGATCCGGACGCCACAGAGAGTTACCCCGAGTGGTTGGCGCGCCAGAAGGATCTGACTGATCTGACGATTCTGATCGGGCCCGAGGGTGGTTTTGCGCCGGAAGAAATCGAGGCGGCCAAGGCGGCGGGCTTTCTTTGTTTCCGACTGGGGCCCCGGGTTTTCAGAACAGAAACGGCAGGGCCGGTCGCGCTGGCGGTGACCCAGGCCATCGCGGGCGATTTGCGTTAACCGGCGTTGATCTGCGGTAATATGGGCCGCTTGAATTCTGCTGGCGGAGATTGCCGTGCCTGATCCGAATTTTGTTGCCTGGTTCCGTTCGGTTGCGCCCTACATTAATAGCTTCCGAGGGAAGACCTTTGTCATTGCCGTCGGTGGTAAGGCCATTAGCGGCCCTCTGGCCAAAACCTTTGCCTACGACATCAATCTGCTCGCCAGCCTCGGAATTCGTCTGGTCGTGGTGCATGGCGCCCGTCCGCAAATCGAAGAAGAGTTGCGCGATCGGGGTTTGCCCTCGCAATTTCATGGCAATTATCGGGTGACCGACGCCGCCACGCTGGATTGTGTGCTGCATGCGGTGGGTAGTGTTTATCTGGAAATCGAAGCGCTTCTGTCACAGGGGTTACCCAATACACCGATGGCCGGCAATACCATGCGGGTCATCAGTGGCAACTTCCTGACAGCACGGCCGATGGGCGTGATTGACGGCGTTGATATGCAGTATGCCGGTATTGTCCGTAAGGTGGATACCGAGGGTATCCGTGCCCAGCATTCGCTGGGAAATCTTGTGCTGCAGTCCTGTCAGGGGCCTAGCCCCTCTGGCGAAATCTTCAATCTCGCGATGGAAGAGGTGGCTGAGGCCGTTGCGATTGCGTTGCGCGCAGATAAACTGATTTATATTGGTGACACGGCCGGTGCACTGGAAGAGGATGGCAGCCTGATTGACGAGCTGACCACCGATGCGGCTGACCAGCTATTGAAGCGCGGGACCTGGTTGTCGCCGGATATGCGCCGCTTCCTGCCGTGTTCCATTCGGGCCAGTCGCTCAGGGGTTGGCCGGGTTCATCTGGTGGGTTATGACGACGAGGGGTCGATGATTCTCGAGTTGTTTACCCACGATGGCGTGGGCACGATCGTCACCCGGGACTCGCTGGATCGCCTCCGTGAAGCCCGGCCAGATGATATTGCCGGTCTACTGGCGATTATCGAACCACTGGAAGAGGATGGCACACTGGTTCAGCGCCCCCGGGAGCGCATTGAGCAGGAGGTAAGCCAGTTTACGGTTCTGGAACACGATAACGTGATCGTGGGCTGTGCAGCGCTCTATGTGCTTGACAGTGAAAACGCCGAGCTGGCCTGCCTGGCGGTGGATAGTGAACACCGGGAGTGGGGCTATGGCGAGCGCCTGATGCAGGCGATCGAGGCCCGGGCACGGGCTAACGGGATCCGCCGGCTTTATGTGCTGACGACCCGGACGTCACACTGGTTTATCGAGCGCGGCTACAAACCAGCTTCGGTCGAGGATCTGCCGGATCGCAAGCGCGAGATGTACAACTATCAGCGCAATTCCAAGGTTTTTGTAAAAACACTCTGAACGACACCATAGGAAATAAGGCAATGGCACGTAGCATTCAATGCATCAAGCTGGGTAAAGAAGCCGAGGGGATGGATTTTCCACCCATGCCCGGCGCCATGGGAAAAAAACTGTTTGATTCGGTGTCCAAGGAGGCCTGGCAGCAATGGGTGAAGCTGCAGACCATGATCATCAATGAAAACCGTCTGAATCTGGCCGATGCGCGTCATCGGGAATATCTGCGCGAGCAGTGCGAGAAGCACTTCTTCGGAGAGGGGGCGGATCAGGTTGAGGGGTTTTCCCCGCCGAAGGCGTGATAAAACTATTATTGCCCGGGTAGGCGGGTAGCAAAAAGGGTCTGGCAACGCCAGACCCTTTTTCTTTGTGGTTCAGTTGCCGGTATTTTGCCTAAGGGCGTCGGCTCAGTTCGACGCCTGTTGCAGTACCCAGCAGGAGGACATCTGCGCCACGGCGAGCAAAGAGACCATTGGTGACGGTGCCGACGATCTGGTTAAGGGTCGATTCAAAGTTAACGGGATCGGTAATCGTCAAACCGGCGACATCGATGATCTGGTTGCCGTTGTCTGTGATAAAGCCGGCACGTAGGGTTGGGGTGCCACCGAGATTGCGTACGGTGCGGGAAACCTGGGCAACCGCCATCGGAATGACTTCGATGGGTAGCGGAAAACGGCCCAGGGTCTGAACGATTTTCGAGGCGTCGGCAATGCAGACAAATTCGTCGGCAACCGCGGCAATGATTTTTTCCCGGGTCAGTGCGCCACCCCCCCCTTTGATCATCGCGTAGCCCGGATCAATCTCGTCAGCGCCATCGACATAAATGGGTAGCGCATCGAGATCGTTCAGATCAAAAAGCGGAATGCCGATCGCAGTGAGTTTCTCGGCGGTCGCCTGGGAGCTTGCAACGGCCCCGCGAATTTTTTCCCGGATTGGTAGTAACGCATCGATGAACAGATTGGCCGTAGATCCTGTGCCAACCCCCAGAATAGAGCCTTTTGGCAGGTTTGCGGCGACATAGTCTGCCGCTGCGATGGCGACAGATTTCTTGAGTTGGGCTTGTTGTTCAGGCGTCATGATCTGGTTGAATGATCGTTCAAATTTGTGATCGGATGGGATGAAAATCTACGCACATTATCCGCGCAATTTTTTTGATTGGAATGAATTTTGGACGCTGTGCTTGCAGGTGCGTGTTGCGAAGTTGCGAACGAGCATTCGAAGAGCGCATGAAAAAAATGACACACCTGATTCAATTAATTGAAGAAATGCGTAAAAAAATCTTTACACACTTCAAGAAGTGTATAAACTGTGCTTACCAAATCCCTTCTGGAAGGAGACGTAGATGTCAACTGAAACCACTTCGTTCACGACGCTGGCTGCAACGCTGGCTGCTAAAAAACCGGCTGCTAAAAAAGCAGCTGCGAAAAAGAAGCCTGCTGCAAAGAAGAAAGTTGCTGCTAAGAAGCCAGCAGCGAAGAAGGTAGCCGCTAAGAAGCCGGCCGCCAAGAAGAAGG
>JBFYKG010000036.1:0-13289 GCA_041311015.1 Rhodocyclaceae bacterium
GGTTAGCCCCGGCAAACATATACGCCCAACCCTGCAAGGGCGACGGTTCCTGAATGTGTTGCTGCAGCGGCTTCTCTGACGATTTACGCCTTTCACCAGATATCAGCCTGAGCCATGACGCAGCTACGCACCGCCAAATTTAGCTTTTGAGTTCAAACCCCGTATTGTTCACGATACGCGGCCACTGCCGGCCGGTAGCTGGCCAGCTCCGTGTTGTCCTTGAGAAAATCGAGCAGATCGGCCAGGTTGGCGATCGCAATCACAGGAATGCCATAAGAGGCCGACACTTCCTGCACTGCCGAAAGTTCGCCGGTGCCGCGCTCCATGCGATCCAGAGCAATCAGCACACCGGCCGGGGTGGCACCCTGGGCGCGAATCAACTCGACCGACTCACGTACCGACGTGCCGGCAGAGATTACATCGTCTACGATCAGTACCCGGCCTTTAAGGGCTGCGCCAACAATGGTGCCGCCCTCGCCATGATCTTTGGCTTCCTTACGGTTGAAGGCATACGGAAAGTTATGGCCCTGCTGCGCCAGAACGACCGAGATAGCGGCCACCAGCGGAATACCCTTGTAGGCCGGGCCGAACAGCATGTCGAATTGCAACCCGGACTCCATGAGTCGGCCCGCATAAAAAGCCGAGAGTTTGGCCAGGGCCGCGCCATCCTGAAAGAGTCCGGAATTAAAAAAATAGGGCGAGAGGCGACCGGCTTTGGTCTTGAATTCCCCGAAGCGGAGTACCTGCTGATCCAGGGCGAAGCGGATAAAGTCGTGGCTCAGTGATGACATAACGATTACTCAATGGTTCGACAATGGTTAAGTTTCGATTATCTCAAGACAACACCATGTGATGACATTGTCTGGTTCAACAATTATTCACTCTGGCCGGACAATCGCTCCAGCAACTTCAGCACGGCGATCGAGTCTTCCTCCCCCAGCCCTGAACCCACCATCGCCTTGTACATCTGGGCGGTCGCTGCCGAGGCCGGCAGATACAATCCCAGTTCGTGTGCCGTTTGCATGACAATGTTCATGTCTTTGCCATGCATCCAGCTCTTGAAGCCGGGTTTGAAATTCCGGTCGATCATCCGCTGACCGTGATTCTCCAAAATTTTCGATCCGGCAAAACCGCCCATCAGCGCCTCCCGGACACGCGCCGGATCCGCACCATTCTTTTTGGCAAAGGTCATGGCCTCGGCAACGGCAAGCACACCCACACCTGTCAGTATTTGATTGGCCGCTTTGGCAACCTGCCCGGACCCCGGTCCCCCGATATAAACCACGTTCTTACCCATGCAGCCAAATAGTGGCTGCACCTTATCAAAGGCCTGCTCGTCACCGCCCACCATGATCGACAAGGTGCCGGCCACAGCGCCGACTTCACCCCCGGAAACCGGCGCATCGAGAAATGCAATGCCATGGCTTGCCAGATCCTTGGCAATCCCTTTTGCAGCAGCCGGCGGGATCGTGCTCATATCCACGGCGATGAGGCCCGCACTGGCGCCCCGTGCCACGCCGTCCACGCCCAGCATGACAGCGCGCACATCGGGGGCATCCGCCACCATCGAAAAAACGACCTCCGACGCTTCTGCTACCGCTGCCGGGTTCACCGCAGCGAGCGCGCCTGCCTCGAGCAAGGGCGCCATGGATACCTGGCGACGTGACCACACGGTCACCTGATGACCTCCCTTGATGAGATTGAGCGCCATCGGGCGACCCATAATGCCCAGACCAATAAAACCAACCCGCATCATCATCTCCAGGATTTAACCGCCATCTTCTTAGGCGATGAGCACATGTGAACTTGCCGGCCCCACGCGATCCGCTTCGGGGATAATGGCGCCAGTTTCTCACAGATCAAAGACCCCGAATATGCGCATCATTTCTGCCAACCTCAACGGTATCCGCTCCGCCTGGAAGAAGGGCTTTGCCACCTGGCTCGCCAGTCAGCAAGCGGATGCCGTGTGCGCCCAGGAAGTGCGCGCCACGCTTAAAGACATGGCCAAAGACGGCACCATGGAGAACCCCGCAGGACTCACCGGGTTCTGGCATCTGGCCGAGCGCCCCGGCTATAGCGGGGTGGGCATCTGGACTGCACATGCGCCCAATAAGATTGTCCAGGGGATTGGCCATCCTGATTTTGATGCCGAAGGGCGCTATCTGGAACTCGATCTTGGCAAAGTCACGGTTGTCTCGCTGTACCTGCCTTCTGGCTCTAGCTCCCCGGAACGTCAGGTGGCCAAATTTCATTTCATGGATGAGTTTCTCCCACGGATGAAAGCGCTCAAGGCATCCGGTCGAGAAGTCATTGTCTGTGGCGACTGGAATATCGCCCATAAAGAGCAGGACCTCAAAAACTGGAAATCCAATCAGAAGAACTCCGGATTCCTACCGGAAGAACGCGCCTGGATGACAACACTGCTGGATGAACTTGGCTGGATCGATGTGTACCGTGCCCTCCACCCGGATGCGACCAGCGACTGTTACACCTGGTGGAGCAACCGCGGCCAGGCCTATGCCAACAATGTAGGGTGGCGCATCGATTATCAAATCGCAACGCCCGGCATCGCAGCCAAGGCAACCCATGCCAGCGTTTACAAGGGCGAGAAATTCTCTGATCATGCGCCTCTGATAGTCGATTACGACATGACGTTGTGACGCCTGATTGATTGCAAGCTTTACCGGTTAAGGGTAGCCTAAGTCGCTTGATGCACAATCTGCACAACCAAACACAGCCTCTGAAAGGAAGCCTCATGTCGAATACAACCGTCGCCAAGGACAAACTGGTCGCCGACCTCAAGCTGGTCGTGGCTGATACCGAAGAACTACTGCGTGCCACAGCTGGCCAGGCCGGGGAAAAGGTTGCCGAACTGCGTGCCCGTCTTGAGAAGCGGCTTCAGGAATCGAAACTGGCGCTGGGGGATGTACAAGCCCTCGCGACCGAAAAAGCCAAGGCAGCCGCCCATGCAACCGATGAATTTGTGCACGCCGAACCCTGGAAGGCCGTTGGTATCGCTGCTGCCCTGGCCCTCGCCCTCGGTGTACTGATCGGCCGCCGCTAGGACCATGGGTCTGCTTGATTCGGCGCGCGACCATCTGCGCCAACTCCTCGGGGTGATTCAAACCCGCCTCGAGCTAGTCGGCTTGGAACTTGCCGATGCCCGTGACCACCTGGTGGCCTTGCTGGCCTACGCGGCCATGGCCGTCTTTTTCGCCGGCGTTGCCGTTGTTGCGGCATTGGCCTGGCTCATCATGGCGTTCTGGGAACAACGACTCGCCATCATCGGCGGCGCAACAGCACTGTTTGCAGCACTGGCGCTCGTTGCCATCTGGCGCGCCGCTCGGCACGCCCAATCGGGTAGTGATATTTTTGCCGACAGTCTGATGGCCCTGCAAACAGATCGGGCGGCATTGCGACCGCCCCCCGCAGCGACGCCATCTGTCACGCCGCCAGGTTCCGGTAACGACCCCAGCACCTATGTCGGCGATTAAAGTGCGTGCACTTCAACGTGGACGTCTGCTGGAGCGCATTACCCAGCAGCGTGCCGCTCTCGCCATTGAATTGGCACCCGTTGCCGGCGCCCTGAACACTGCAGATCAGGTGATTGAGGGTGCTGAAAAAACCCGGCGCTGGATTGGTGAGAACCCTGTCATCGTTGGCATTGGTCTTGTCGCACTACTGATCTGGCGGCCGAAGGGGGCACTCAAGCTCGCCAAAAATGGCATGGTCAGCTGGCGGACATTGCGCCTGATTCGTCGCCTGTTGGCTTAACCCCTGCCCGAGCTGCAGCTGAGCAGCTACCAAACGCCCTGTTCCACCAGCTGTTTGGTTGCTGCTTCAGCCCAACCGCGGTTTGCGGCGGGCGATGCCGGACTTGGGTGCAGCACGCGTCCAATTTTCGGTTGATGGGCACTGACTCCTAGCGCCCGCACCGCTTGAGCCTGGGCGTAAGCCCCCACGCCCACGACCCATTCCGGTTGCATCGTTTCTACCAGCGTGCGCAGGTGTGCATCACACGCGTCGATGACAGGTGCCATTTCTGCAGCCGGTAATTTATCTGGTGTGACATTGCGTCCGAGATCAAAGAAAGCCAACGGACAGTAGTTGGCGACGAAGTGTTCGGCAAAGAACTTCTCCGGCGTACCAAACCGATCGCGAAACAGCCCCCACAGCCGCCGGCCACTCACTTCAGAGCGCGTACAGGACCAACCCTCAATAAGACGCTTCGGGTTCATGTGCAGTGGCTGACGAATGGGTGCATTAATGCGCAACCAGTCATGCACGATAGCCACTTCGCCAAACGGCACCCCCACCTGCACCATACCAAAGGGGCCCGGGTTCATGCCCAAAAAAATCACACGGCGGGATTGTGGCTGCGTGCCCCATAGCTGCAGATACTGGTCGTGCGCCGCACCTGCGTAATCCAGCGGGTTGTAGACGTGCGTCACCGGTGCCGCGAACGAAAGGCCGTCCAGTTCAGCAGCCAGAATATGCGCGGCCTTGATTAGTGGGGTTGCGCTCATGCAACCGCTTCGCTGGCATTCCCCCGATCATCACCGGACCAGGGCGCCACTTTGAACAGTAACAGCATGCCCGGGATGGCGAGGACCGCGCAGAGCCAGAAGAAGCCGTACCAGCCCAGGTGTTCGACCAGCCAGCCCGCCGATGCATTGACCAATGTGCGTGGCACAGCGGCCAGGCTCGTAAAAAGGGCGAACTGCGTAGCGGTGTAGGCGCGATTGGTCGAACGGGCAATGAAGGCCACAAACGCCGCCGTACCGAGACCAACCCCTAGTGCCTCAAACCCGATAACCAGTGCAAGGCTCCAGAGCTGGGGCGCGGCGATTTCCGATTGCGGCCCCATCGCCGCGAGCCACGCGAAACCGAAGATCGAAACCACCTGCACGACGCCGAACAACCAGAGTGCACGGTTGATCCCCAGCTTGACCATCCACAAGCCTCCCAGAAGCCCCCCAATCACCGCAGGCCATAACCCGGCATTCTTAGCGACGAGACCGATTTCGCTCTTGGCATAGCCCATATCCAGATAGAACGGCGTGGCCAGTGCCGTACACAGGGAGTCGCCCAGCTTGTAGCAGAAGATGAAGGCCAGCACGGTGAGCGCACTCTTCCAGCCGGCACGGTGCATGAATTCCTGAAAGGGCTCGACAATTGCCTGCTTCAGCGTGCGCGGTGCTAAGGCATCCCCCTCGGGTTCGCGAACCCAGAACGTGCAAACAATTCCGGGCAGCATAAAGGCCGCGGTGATCCAGAAAACTTCGTTCCAGGGCAAATGATCCGCCAGTATCAGTGAGACCGACCCTGGCACCAAGCCGGCAACCCGATACGCATTCACAAAAACCGAGTTGCCCAATCCGAGCTCTTCGTCAGACAACAACTCCCGGCGAAACGCATCGAGCGCAATATCCTGGGTTGCCGAGAAAACAGCCACCAGCGCAGCGATCAGCATGATCGTGCTGATCTGGGTGTTCGGATCCAGACCGCCCAGCGCAGCAATCGCAGCGATCAGACCCAACTGCGTCACCAGCATCCAGCCGCGACGGCGTCCCAGTTTGAGAAAATTCAACCCGTAGCGATCTAGCAGCGGCGCCCAGATAAATTTCCACGTATATGGAAATTGAATGAGCGCAAACAGGCCGATGGTTTTGAGATTCACGCCGCTTGAGCGCAACCAGGCGGGTACCAGATTGAGCAGCAGGTAGAGCGGTAGACCCGAGGCAAACCCGATCAGAACACAGATAGCCATGTGGCGCGTCCACAAGGCGCGCCACATACTGGGTTTTTTAACAGACTCACCCACCGGCGTCATGCACGACCCAAGCGGCAGATCGCGGTATCACCTAAAAAGTTAATGTCCTCGTGCACCCGGAGACCATTATCGAACGCAATGATTTCGTGAATAACAATCCCTTGTTCGGCACACAGGGCTTCAAAGTCGGCGATCGTGAAGAACCGGACATTGGGGGTGTCGAACCACTGATACGGCAGGCTCTCGGAAACCGGCATGCGGCCTTTGAGAATGGCTTGCCGGTGCGTGTAATAGCCGAAGTTGGGGAACGAGACGACCGCTTCGCGGCCGACGCGTAGCAGTTCGTTGAGCAGGCCCACCGTGTTCTGGATCATCTGCAGCGACAACGACATGATGACGTGATCAAAAGCGCCATTTTCAAATCCGGCCAGACCGCGCTCCAGATTGACCTGGATCACGTTCACGCCGGACCGGAGGCAGGCCAGCACACAGGCTGGGTCCTTCTCGATCCCGTATCCGATCACCTGCTTTTCATCGATCAGTCGGCGCAACAGTGTGCCGTCGCCACACCCCAGATCCAGCACCCGTTCGCCCGGAGCAATCCAGCCTGCAATCGCATCCAGGTCCGCACGCAGCGTTGCTAGATCGAGGCGTACCGGTTTCTTCGGTTTGGCGTTCATAGCACGGCCGCCTCAAAATAGGTCCGCAACACCGCATGGTATTGGGTATCGTCCAGCAGGAAGGAATCGTGACCATGCACGCTGTCGATTTCTGCATAGCTCACACGCCGGCCGTTATGCACCAGGGCGGTCATGATTTCCCGGCTACGCTCGGGTGCGAAACGCCAGTCGGTCGTAAACGCAACCACCAGAAAATCAGCTTTGGCCGTGGCTAATGCATCATCCAGACTGCCTTCGGTGGCCGCTGCCGGATCAAAATAATCCAGGGCTTTTGTCGTTAACAAATAGGTGTTGGCGTCAAAGTAACCGGAGAATTTTTCACCTTGATAGCGCAGATAAGATTCAATCTGGAAATCGGTCTCGTAGCTGTACTTCAGTGACCCATCTTTCAGCGAGCGCCCGAACTTCTCGGCCATCTGGTCATCCGACAGATAGGTGATATGTCCCAGCATGCGGGCCAGCTTGAGGCCGCGTGCGGGTACGACGCCCTGTTCGTAATAATGGCCGCCATGGAAATCGGGATCTGTCAGAATCGCCTGTCGCGCCACTTCGTTAAAAGCAATGTTCTGCGCGGTCAGCTTCGACGCCGAGGCAATCACGACGGCATGGCGCAATCGATCGGGAAAACTCAGCGTCCACTGGGTCGCCTGCATACCCCCCAGAGACCCACCGACCACCGCGGCCCAGCACCGCACACCGAGATGATCCGCGAGCCTTGCCTGAGCATTCACCCAGTCTTCGACAGTCACCACCGGAAAATCAGCGCCATAGAGCTTGCCGGTTTTGGGGTTCACCGTATTGGGGCCACTGGAGCCGTAACACCCCCCTAGATTATTGACGCCGACGACAAAGAACTTGCTGGTGTCCAGCGGTTTGCCGGGACCCACGAGGTTGTCCCACCAGCCTGTGGTTTCTTCACGGTTGTCCGCATCGTGATAGCCGGCCACGTGATGATTCCCCGACAACGCGTGGCAAATCAGCACCGCGTTACTGGCATCGGCATTGAGTGTGCCGTAGGTTTCGTACACCAGAGAAAATCCGGGCAATACGGCACCACTCTTCAGCGGCAACGGCGTGTTGCACTGAAAGGTTTGCGGTCGCACCAGGCCAACCGAGCCGGAAACTACATCATTCATGGTGTTCAGGTCTAACGGGCCAACGTATCGGCCGGGGTCGAATTCAAGCGACGAATCTGCTCACGGATCTGAGCACCATCGTCAATGCGCAGTAGTTTGCGCACCATAGGCGCCAATTGTCCTACATCCGAGGTCAGAATCTGCTGTTTGACCTCAAGAATTTGCGCAGGATGCATCGAGAAATGGCGCAAGCCCATGCCCAGCAGCAGGCGGGTCAGCTTGGGGTTGCCTGCCAGCTCACCGCAGATCGAAACCGGCACGCCGGCCTTTTCACCACCGGCCAGCGTATGCGCGATCAGCATCAATACGGCCGGGTGTAACGAATCGTAAAGATCGGCCACTTCTTCGTCCCCGCGATCAATGGCCAGTGTGTACTGCGTCAGATCGTTGGTGCCAATCGAAACAAAATCCAGGCGCTTGAGGAACATGTTCAGCGCCAGCGCTGCTGCCGGAATTTCGATCATGCCCCCCAGCTGGATGTCTTCGCCATAGGCAATACGCCGGTCACGCAACTCTTCGCGCGCGCGGTCAATCGCGGCACGCGTGGCATCAACCTCCTGCACATTCGAGATCATGGGGATCAGGATGCGTACCGGGCCAAAGCGGGCGGCCCGCAGAATCGCCCGCAACTGGATACCGAACATCGCCGGCTCTGAGAGTGACAGGCGAATGCCACGACGGCCCAGCGCCGGGTTGGTGGCGCTGCGCGCCTGATCCAGTGTCTTGTCCGCACCGAGGTCATAGGTGCGAATCACGACCGGCTTGCCTGCCATGCCCTTAACGACTTTGCGATAGGCCTCGTACTGCTCGTCCTCCGACGGGATCTCGCGACGGTTAAGAAACAGGAATTCGGTCCGGAACAGGCCAATGCCGTCGGCGCCGTTATCCTTGGCCGCCTGCACGTCATCCGGTAATTCGATATTCGCCATCAGATCAATGCGCACATCATCCAGCGTCAGGGACTCGGCCTTTTTCAGGCGTTTGAGCTTGCTGCGCTCAAGCTCGATCTGCGTCTTGCGCAGACGGTATTCTTCCAGCACCCGTTCGTCCGGGTTGATGATGATGACACCACGGTAACCATCGACGATAAGCAGCTCGCCATCCTTGATCGCCTCACGCGCACCGCGCAAGCCGACAACGGCCGGGATTGCCATGCTGCGCGCCAGAATGGCGGTATGCGATGTCGCACCGCCGACATCCGTCACAAACGCGGCGAAACGATGTTCCTTGAAGCTGATCAGGTCAGAGGGTGGCAGGTCATGCGCCACAATAATCTGCTCTTCTTCCTTCACGCCCTTCGTCGATTTGCTTGACCGGCCGATTTTTCCGGAACGACCCATGAGCTCCTTGATGACGCGCTCGACGACCTGCACGACATCTGCCTTACGTTCGCGAAGATAGGGGTCGTCAAACGCATCAAACTGTTTGACCAGCGCATCCATCTGCTGGACGAGCGCCCACTCGGCATTGCATCCACGCTCGCGAATCAAGGTCTTGGGTACATCAACCAGCTCGGGGTCCTGCAGAATCAGCGCATGGACATCGATAAATGCGCGCATTTCGGCGGCCGATTCGGCCATCTCGTCACGTAGACCATCCAGCTCGACCCGCACCCGGTCTACGGCTTTTTCAAAGCGCGCCACTTCCTTTTCCAGCTGTCGTGCCGGCAGCGTCAGATGGGACACTTCTAGTGTGGCATGGGACAGCAGCTGTGCCTGACCGATGGCAATGCCGCCGGATACACCGAGACCGTGGAGGGTAAAGCTCATGGGCGCTGTCCTTGTCCTTATTCCTATCCCTATTCTCTATTCGCCTTCGCCGAAATAATCGTTGATCAGCGCAACCAGCGCAGTCATTGCCGCATCGGCGTCATCACCATCGGTTTCCAGCGTTACCACCGTCCCCTTGCCGGCAGCCAGCATCATCACACCCATGATGCTTTTTCCGTTAACACGGCGTCCGTTGCGCTCCAGCCAGACATCACTGCCGAAGGTGCCCGCTAATTGCGTGAACTTGGCCGAAGCACGGGCATGCAGGCCCAGCTTGTTGATGATTTCTACATCCTGACGCAACGTGCTCATGAGCTTACTTTCGCTAAAGACATTCGATCAACCCGCGTCAGCAGCCGTCATGGCCACTGTGCACTCGGTACCCGCCAGCAGAGCTTTCTTCACCAGCGCCCCAAGAAGGCGGTTACGGTAATTAATGGCACGAAGCACCATCGGCAAACTGACGCCCGACAGGGCTTCGACCCGACCCGGCTCGATCAGCCGAGCGGCCACTCGGGCCGGCGTTGCACCCAGCAGATCGGTCAGTACCAACACACCGCCGCCCTGATCAAGATTTGCCAACAGGTGCCGAGCCCTGGCTTCCACCTCATCCACCGGTTCGTCCTGACCCGCGGACAAAGTCGCCAGCTGATCGGGCAGCTTGCCGCCCAGCACATGGCGCGCGCACTCGACCAGCGCATCGCCGAGCCGGCCATGTGTCAGCAACAGGATGCCGACGGGAATCGTTGTTTGTTCAGTCATGCTCATCATTCAATACGATGGATATCCGGCAGTTTGCCATCATGTGGCATAAATTTCAGCCGGTCCGCCAGTGGCGCCGTCACATTCACCTGACCACGATCATTCACGCGCAGCACCTGGCGGACACCCAGCCTGGCCGCCATTGCTAACCACGCGGCCTCTCCCGCAATAAATACCGGCTTGGTCAGCACATCGGAACGTACCCCTGCATCAGGACCTGACACTACAATGGTGACCGCCTGGGCACCCGGCGCGGGGTACCCTGTCCCGGGATCCAGCAGGTGCGGGTAACGCCGGCCGTCCACCTCGAAATAGCGCTGGTAATCCCCCGAGGTGCCCGTGGCTTCACCGTCGTTCAGTTCAAGGATTGCCAGGGGGCCGCCATATCGGGGCGCCTGGATCGCTACCCGCCAGGGCTTGCCGTAGCGATCCCCTAACGCCATCACATTGCCACCAATATTGATCAGCGCATGATGGATACCTGCTTTTTTCAGGATCTCTGCGGCCCGATCCAGCGCCGTCCCTTTGAGCGAACCGCCAAAATCCAGCGCTACGCCGCTATTACGGCTGCTGACCCAGACGCCATCGGGCTTGTTTTCCAGCCGGATGTCCAGAATCGAGGGGCGAGATTTCAACCAGGCACTCACCGCCGCCGGATCCGGCAACCGGGCGACATATTGGTCGGCATGAAAACCCCAGATCGCAATCAACCGCCCGATGCCCGGATCAAAGAGCGCGTCCGATTGGCGGGAAAAGTTCTGGGCTTCTGTCAGCAAGGCTGCCATTTCCGGTGTAACACGGGCCCCTCGCCCTTGTGCCAAGGCATCGTTCAGTTGGGTTAATTCGGAGGGCTGCCATGCGTGATACGTACGGTGCAGCCGGTCGAACTCGGCCAACACCTGCGCCATAGCCGGGCGTATCTGGGCCTCGGGCAGATCACCGGCAACCTGGATCTCGACACGCGTCCCGAACACAAAAGACTCGCTGAGCACGGGTTTCTTTTCGCCGCAGGCAACCAGCAAAATCCCCAGCACCAGTGCAGTCAGCAGCCTGCCACAGCGATACAACTCGGCGCGCATGGCGGACACCATCTCAGACGCCGAACGGATCGGTTGCTTCCAGCTCCAGCGAGGCCGCCATCAAAGCCAGGCGTGCGATCACGCCATAGGCATAGAAACGGTTGGGGGGTGCATCCGGGTTGGCCGCATAATCGGGCAGATTGCAGCCTGTTTCAAAGGCCAGCGGCACAAAATGCATCCCCGGGGCGTTTAGATTCTCATCCACCCCCCGGGCCTCATGCACCCGGTAAAAACCGCCCACGACAAAGCGATCCATCATATAGACCACCGGTTCGGCCACGGCTTCGCCAATACTTTCCAGGGTCGGCACGCCTTCCTGAATAATCACGGACGACACTTCCATGCCTTCCTTGATCACACTCATCTTATTGCGCTGTTTGCGATTGAGCCCCATCACCTCGCTGGCATCGCGCACCGTCATCACGCCCATGCCATAGGTGCCAGCATCCGCCTTCACCACCACATAGGGTTCGCGATCAATTTCGTACTCGCGATACTTGGCACGTATGCGGCTTAGCAACTCATCGACGCGACCAGCCAGACATGCTTCGCCGACCCGCTCCTGGAAATTGATGTCGTCACAGGTGGCAAAGTAGGGATTAATGCGCCAGGCATCAATATCAACCAGCGCCGCGAAGTCATGAGCCACCTTGTCATAGGCGGCAAAGTGCTGGCTTTTGCGCCGCACATGCCAGCCAGCATGGACCGGGGGGATCAGCGTCTGGCCCGTGGGTGCCTTGAGAATGTCGGGTACGCCCGCCGACAGATCGTTATTGAGCAACACCATACAAGGATCAAATCCATCAACACCCCAACGCCGCCCATTCGGCGTATCCCGGATCTGCAAGGGTTCCAGATGCAAGGACTGACCATCATCCAATTCCAGCGTGGTGGGTGCCGTCACATCGGGCGACACGGAGGCCAGCCGGACATTGAGCCCCGCCTGGCGAAGCACACCGGCCAACGTGGCCACATTTTTAAGATAAAACTGATTGCGCGTGTGGTTCTCGGGAATCAGCAACATATTCCGGGCATCCGGACAGTACTTCTCGATCGCCGTCTGGATGGCCTGGATACACAGCGGATAAAACGCCGGATTCAGATTATTGAAACCGCCCGGAAAGAGGTTGGTGTCCACCGGCGCCAGCTTGAAACCGGCATTACGCAGATCCACGGAGGCGTAGAAGGGCGGCGTGTGATCTTGCCAGGCACACCGGAACCACCGTTCGATCGCGGTTGTCTGATCCAGAAAGCGCTGTTCCAGCGCCAGAAGGGGGCCGGCAAGCGCCGTCGTCAAGTTTGGAACCATGTATGCAGTTTACCCCAGGCGACCGCGATCGGTGCCGCACCGCAGCGTGCCGGCTGGTAGAATGTCGGCTTTAAAAACATTGTCTTAGCGGCCAGTGATGCCTTGCCATCCCGGCCGCGATGCTTTTCCGGAACGCCCATGCTCGTCGCCAACAACATCACCATGCAATTCGGGGCCAAGCCCCTGTTCGAGAATGTCTCGGTCAAATTTGGCGAAGGCTATCGCTACGGCCTGATCGGCGCCAACGGTGCCGGCAAATCCACCTTCATGAAGATTCTGTGCGGCGCGCTCGAGCCTTCGGCCGGTAATGTGACCAAAGACGTGAACGAACGTATGGCCTATCTGCGCCAGGATCAGTTCGCGTACGAAGACCAGCGCGTACTGGACGTGGTCATGCAAGGCCATGAAGAAATGTGGGGCTGCATGCAGGAACGCGATGCAATCTACGCCAACCCGGATGCGACCGAAGACGATTACATGAAAGCCGCCGACCTGGAAGTAAAGTTCGGCGAATACGATGGCTACACCGCCGAAGCCCGTGCCGGCGAGC
The DNA here is from genome assembly GCA_041311015.1 of Rhodocyclaceae bacterium. Classification (GTDB taxonomy): domain Bacteria; phylum Pseudomonadota; class Gammaproteobacteria; order Burkholderiales; family Rhodocyclaceae; genus Fluviibacter. The sequence continues at coordinate 13,059 of JBFYKG010000036.1, forward strand.
TGCTACTGGGTGTGGGCATCCCCATCGACAAACACAACGGCCCGATGCGCGAAGTCGCGCCTGGCTGGAAGCTGCGCGTGTTGCTGGCCCAGGCCCTGTTCGCCAACCCGGACATCCTGCTGCTCGATGAACCGACCAACAACCTTGATATCAACACCATCCGCTGGTTGGAAGATGTGCTCAACGAGCGCAACGCCACCATGATCATCATCTCCCATGACCGTCACTTCC
>JBFYKG010000105.1:0-3295 GCA_041311015.1 Rhodocyclaceae bacterium
GTTCAGGCTCTTCACCTTGATGCGCGAGCGGATCAGGTCGCGCGTGGCGGCACGACCCCATTCGCCGCCATAGGGGCCGCTGTCGTCTTCGTTCTTGTTAAGCACGTCGAGGTTGTCTTCCAGTGCGCCCATCCACGGCGTCATCTTCTCTTCTTCAGTACCGGGCAGAAAACCGATGTCTTCACCGACCGGTACAGTGACGCGGGTCATGATGATTTCTGAATAACGCTTCTGGTCCAGTACCTGGGTCAGCGCGGCCGCGAGAGTGAGCAGCGTCTTACCGGTGCCGGCCTGGCCAAGCAGCGACACAAAGTCGATCTCCGGGTCCATGAGCAGGTTCAGTGCAAAATTCTGTTCTCGGTTGCGGGCCGTAATGCCCCACACGGCATTCTTCGGGTGCGTGTAATCAACCAGCGTTTCCAGCACGGCGGTTTTGCCGCTGACTTCGCGCACAATGGCTTCAAAAGGCGGGTCGTTCTGGTCAAAGACAAATTCGTTGAGAAGGAAGTCGCGGCACATGGGCCCCGTGAGGCGATAGCCGGTGCGTGATTCCTTCTTCCACGACTCCATGCCGGTGCCGTGGGTGTCCCAGAAATTGGCGGGCAGTTCACGCGAGCCAGCATAGAGCAGGTCGGTGTCTTCCAGCACCTTGTCGTTGAAATAGTCTTCGGCTTGCAGACCCAGCGCCCGCGCCTTGATCCGCATGTTGATGTCTTTCGACACCAGAATGACCGAGCGGCCCGGGTACTTGAGTTGCAGGAAGAGAATGACGCCCAGGATCTGGTTGTCATATTTGGACGAGGGCAGCGACGGCGGCAACGGCGTGTTGATCGCCTCGGTCTGCAGGAACAGACGGCCGGTGGCCAGACCCTTGGAGGGTTCGGTCAGTGGGATACCCTGGTCAATGTGGTCACCGGCGTGGGAGACCAGATCATCCATGGTGCGGGTGACCTGACGGGCATTGCGGGCGATTTCCGACATGCCCTTCTTGTTGTTATCCAGCTCCTCCAGCGTCATCATCGGCACGTAGACATCGTGCTCTTCGAAGCGGAACAGGCTGGTCGGATCGTGCATCAGCACGTTGGTATCCAGAACGAACAGTTTGGTTGCAGCAGACGTTGGGGATGCAGATGCGCGGGGTGCAGGTTTACGGGTTGCCATCGAGATCTCGCTAGGTCGCTAAGACGTTAAAGGGATACCGCAGTTACAACGACGACGATGTGATTTCACATCGCCCTTCAGGCTTCAGATTAGCCCAGAGACTGAACAAATGCCAGCACTTCGGCCGCATGGCCCGGCACCTTGACGCCGCGCCATTCTTGAACCAGTTTGCCCTTGGCATCAATGACAAAGGTGCTGCGTTCGATACCACGAACCTGTTTGCCGTACATGTTTTTCAGCTTCATGACGCCGAACAGTTCACAGACGATTTCGTCTGGGTCGGAGATGAGGCTGTAGGGAATAGCCTGCTTGGCAATAAAGTTGTCGTGCGACTTAAGGCTATCGCGCGAGACGCCGACAATGACCGAATTGGCCTTGGCGAAATCCTTGTTCAGGGCGCTGAACTGCTGCGCCTCGGTGGTGCAACCCGGTGTGCTGTCTTTGGGATAGAAGTACAGCACCACATGCTTACCGGCCAGCGCCGATAATTTGAAATCACCACCCGTGGCCGCGGCGCTGAAATCGGGCACTTTTTTATCGATTGCGATGGTCATGGGTTGTTCCTCAGATGAGTCTGGCAGGCTGATCCACGATCAATTCGCCTGATCGGCCGGAAACTTCGCCCCAGGCAAAGGGGTGCACCGGCAGCATTTGTTGTGTGAGCGTGGCGTGATAATCGCCCATCGTACCCAGTGTATGGCCCTGGGCACGCCAGCCGGCCAGCAGACGATCAAAGATCGGGGCCAGCTTCTGACCCTCCAGTTCGGCATGCAGCGTAAATACATGGTCTCGCGGACCATGTCGCTGCGGGTCGGTCAGACCGAGCAGGTGCTCATGCACGGTATCGACCGTCAGGCCATCAACACCCAGAATCTCATCCAGTGTCGGCAGGGTGGTGGGCAGCTGCATATGTCGGCAGGGCTGCCCATCGATACTGATGAAGTACGGGGCGGCACCGCGGCCATCGGAGGCGTATTGCATCCCCCAGGTGTCCAGTTGGCGAATCGCAGTCTCATTCATCTGCCAGCCGGCTGCGCCGTGGGTTGCCGGTGCATGACCGAAGATCTCACCAAAGCGGTCGTAGCTCTGCTGCATGCGTTGCAAGGTCCAGGCGACATCGCGATTGCGTACCTGATCATGCCATTCCACATGATCCCAGGTGTGGATGCCGCATTCGTGGCCGGCATGCGCCGTGGCGCGCATTTCAGCGGCGGCCTTCTTGCCGATATCCGGGCCGGGGAGTAGCACGCCGTACGACAGGGTCTTGAGACCGTAGTGCTCGACGACCGAGGTACGCGAGACTTTTTTCAGGAAGCCGGGGCGGAAGACACGGCGTAGGGCGCGGCCGGTGTTATCTGGGCCGAGGCTGAACAGAAAGGTGGCGCGTGCCTGATGGCGGTCGAGCAGCTGTTGCAGCGCAGGCACCCCTTCGCGGGTGCCGCGCAGCGTATCGACATCAACCTTGAGCGTGATGCGCGACGAACTTGGCGACATGAACAAACCAGGCAACCGTGGGTGCCGATGTTTGGAACTTAGTCGACCAGCTTGCGCGCCTGGGCGACATCGCCGCGATAGGCCTCGAAAATCTTGCTGATCGCGTCGGCCATACTGACGGTTGGCTTCCAGCCCAGATCTTCCATGGTGTTAGTGATCTTCGGTACGCGGTTCTGTACGTCCTGATAACCCTTGCCGTAGTAGGCGCCCGATGTGGTCTCTACCAGCTTCACGTCTTTGGCGGTCGACGCGTATTCCGGGATCTTGGCGGCGGTGTCCAGCATCATGGTGGCGAGTTCGCGTACCGAGTAGTTATTGACTGGATTGCCGATGTTGTAGATCTTGCCGTTAGCGACATCGTCCTTGTTGGCGATGATGCGCACCAGCGCGTCGATGCCATCATCGATGTACGTGAAGGCACGTTTCTGCGTACCGCCATCGACCAGGCTGATGGGCTCGCCACGCACGATGTGGCCGAGGAATTGTGAAACCACGCGCGACGAACCTTCTTTCGGCGTGTGGATGCTGTCGAGGCCCGGGCCGATCCAGTTGAACGGACGGAACAGGGTGTAGCGCAGTCCTTCCTGCTGGCCGTAACCGGCGATCACGCGATCCATCAGCTGCTTGGCACAGGCGTAGA
>JBFYKG010000037.1:0-12941 GCA_041311015.1 Rhodocyclaceae bacterium
CCCGCCAACGAACGCGGCCATGCCGACCACGGCTGGCTGAAGTCGTATCACAGCTTTTCGTTCGCCGACTATTTTGACCGGAACCATATGCATTACGGCCCTTTGCGTGTGATCAACGAAGACTGGGTTGCTGCCGGGACCGGATTCGGGATGCACCCCCACAAGGACATGGAAATCATTACCTACATCCTTGAAGGCGAACTGACCCACGAAGACAGCATGGGCCACCGGGAAGTCATCCGCCCCAACGAGGTACAGCGGATGACGGCGGGCACCGGGGTTTACCACAGCGAATTCAACCGCCACGCTTCAGAGACGTGTCACCTGCTCCAGATCTGGATCATGCCGGATCAAAAGAATCTGCAACCGGCCTATGAGCAAACGGCGTTTGATCCTGCCGGTAAACGCGGCAAGTTACGTCTGGTCGCTGCCCCGGATGGCGCAGCGGGTGCAGTGACTATTCATACCGACACGCGACTTTACGCCGGTCAGTTTGACGGTGCCGAGGCCGCCGAACACGCGCTGGCCCCCGACCGCATGAGCTACGTTCATGTTGCGCGTGGACGCCTCTGCGTTAACGGTGAATCTCTGGCGGCCGGCGATGCGCTCATGCTGCATGATGAAGCTGCTGTCATGCTCAGCGGGGGGGATCGGGCTGAGGTGCTTGTTTTCGATTTACCGCGTCAATAACCCTTTCCTTCGGAGTTATCCCGAATGCGCCTCCCAACCCTGTTTGTGCCGCACGGCGCACCCACCTTTGCCTTGCGCCCGGGCGCAGCCGGCACCGCGCTCGTGAACCTGGCGCAACGTCTTGAGCGACCCAGAGCCATCATCGTCATCAGCCCGCACTGGGAGACACGCGACCCAGTGGTGAGCAGCGCTACGGATCTGGAGACCATCTACGATTTCGGTGGCTTTCCGGACGAACTCTATTCACTGACCTACCCGGCCCATGGCAGTACAACACTTGCACAACATGTGGCCGACACACTCCGATCCGCCGGCTACGCGCCAAGAACCGATTCTCACCGGGGGCTCGATCATGGCGCTTGGGTACCACTACGCATGATGTACCCGGCGGCTGATATCCCGGTGATTCCGTTATCGATCAAATCCCAAGGCGGCGCTGCCTATCACTATGCATTTGGCCAGGCACTTCAGCCACTCACTGAAGCAGGCTTCCTCATCATGGGGACTGGCAGCATCACGCACAACCTGCGGGATTACATGTCCTGTGTGCGTAATAACCTACCCACACCAACTTACGTCCCCCGCTTTGCCGACTGGGTCAATCAACAACTACAAAACGCAGATTTTTCGGCTCTGATCAACTATCGGAAGACAGCACCCGATGCGGCACAGGCCCACCCCACCGAAGACCACTTCATGCCGTTCTTCGTCGCCCTGGGCGCCGCGGGCGACAACCCACAGTCGGAACGCATCTACGCCGGTGTGGATGATCTCGTGATTGCCATGGATGGCTACCGGTTTCATTGAAAAATCCGGGCGGTACAATGAGGGCTCTTCCACCTATTGATGAGTCTTCTCCATGTCCGCGATCCCCGCTTGTCCGCAATGCACCCTTGAAAACACCTATCCGGATGGCAGCAACTATGTCTGCGCCGATTGCGGCTTCGAATGGCCCATGGTGGGCGAAGCGGTTGAAGAAGACGGCCCCCGCATCGTCAAGGATGCCAACGGCAATGTACTCAACGACGGCGACAGCGTCGTCCTGATCAAGGATCTCAAACTCAAAGGCTCGTCCAGCACCATGAAAGTCGGCACCAAGATCAAGAGCATCCGTATTGTTGAGGGTGATCACGAACTCGACTGCAAATCCGACTTCGGCAACATCATGCTGAAAGCCTGCTTTGTGAAGAAAGCCTGATACGGACTCATTCACTTGGGGAACCCTATGACACTGCCTGACTCAGCCACACTGCTTGAATTCTGGTCTCGGGAGATCGTGGCAGGCAATGTGCTTTTGTTCTTGCATCTCCTGGGATCGATGCTGCTCGGCATGTTTGTCGGGTACGAACGCTCCTACCACGGCCGGGCGGCTGGTATGCGCACCTTTTCACTGGTCTGCATGGCATCCACCGGCATCGTCGCTGTTTTCGGCATGCCCGAGATCTGGTTTGGTGGACAGCATTTATCAGTCGTCACTGCCGATGGTCCTTCACGCGTCATTCAGGGCATCGTCACCGGCATCGGTTTTCTGGGTGCCGGCGTCATCATTCACGAAGGCCGTTCAGTCAGCGGGCTATCCACCGCTGCTTCAATCTGGGCGGCCGCAGCCATCGGCATTCTGATCGGCCTGGGTTTCTACCTTGCTGGCATTGCGCTTGCTTTCCTCTGTGCATTCAGTATGAGCATTGTCTTGCAACTTGAAAGCTGGCTGCCCAAGCTAAAGCGTTACCACTTCGAACTCTCCTACACCACTGAAGGGCGTCCTGACACCGATGCCCTGCATGCGCTGGTCGCATCCTATGGCCTGAATATGCGTCAGGATACCGTGGGGCTGCGCATCACCAAGAACCATCAGATCTGTTCATTCACCGTCACTTCCGGCCCGAAGAACCATGTTGACCTGGGCGGGCTGGTCAAGATCCTCCAAGAGACCCCGGGGCTGGAACGTTTCTCGATCTCGCCGGAACGCAACTAAACTGCTCATGGATGCGTTAAACACCATCAACCTGGTCGCGACCACGCTGTTTGCACTCGCACTGCTACACACATTTCTGGCCAGCCGTGTCGAGCAACTGGCGCACCGCTTCCCAAATCACAGCGGTCTCTTGCATCTCCTCGGTGAAGTGGAAGTCGTCTTTGGTCTGTGGGCGGCGTTGCTGATTGTTGCGATGAGTCTGATTGATTCCTCGCGGACAGCCATCACGTATCTGGAAAGCCGCAACTACAACGAGCCGCTCCTGGTATTTGTACTCATGGTCATTGCCGCCAGCCGACCCCTGCTAGAGGCGGCCGGCACCATCAACGACCGCATTGCGCGCGCACTCCCCCTGCAACCGGTGGCGGCCCGTTTTCTGGTGGTTATGTCGGTCACCCCCCTGCTCGGTTCCTTTATTACCGAACCGGCCGCGATGACCGTCGCCGCCTTATTGCTGCGAGAACAATTTCTTCGCCACGATCTACCCGCCTGGTTCAAATATGCCACCCTGGCAACGCTATTCGTCAACATCTCGATTGGCGGTGCCCTGACCCCCTTTGCCGCACCCCCTGTACTGATGGTGGCGGCGAAGTGGGATTGGGATATCGGTTTCATGATGAGCCAGATCGGCTGGCGCGCCATGATTGCCGTTACCCTAAACGCCATGTTGCTAACCTGGATGGGGCGCCACTGGCTGCAACAGCTGCCGCTGGAGACCCCGATTAACGATCAGCACGTGCGTGGCCAGAAGATCCCGCTTAGCGTGACCCTGATTCATATCGCCTTTCTCGCGACGGCGGTGGCGTTTCACCATTACCCAGTTGTCTTCCTCGGGGTGTTTCTTTTCTTCCTTGGTTACACAGCGGCCTATCCCATGTATCAGACTCGACTGATGCTTCGCGAAGCGCTGCTGGTCGCCTTTTTTCTGGCCGGGCTGGTGGTGCTGGGCGGGCTGCAGGCCTGGTGGCTACAGGATGCACTGAGCGGGCTGACGCCTAACGTGCTCTTCTTCTCAGCCACAGCACTGACGGCCATTACCGATAATGCAGCGATCACCTATCTAGGAAGTCTGGTCGAGGGTACTGATGCGGCTTTCCGCTATGCCCTCGTTACCGGTGCGCTGACCGGGGGTGGTCTGACGGTGATTGCCAATGCGCCTAATCCAGCGGGCTATTCGTTGCTCAAATCATGCTTCCCCGAGCAGCGCATCGCAGCCAGCGGGCTGCTGATTTCGGCCCTTATTCCGACGATTGTCGCGATTGGCGCCTTCTGGCTGATTCCCTGATTCTGATCATGGCAATACCCCCCACCACACTACCCGCTTGGATCAAGGAAATTGGCCGTGGCGCCAAAGGCGCCCGCCCGCTGCCGGCAACCGAGGCCGAAGCCTTGTTTTCCGCCATGCTCGGCGGTCTGGTTCCCGATCTGGAACTGGGGGCGATTCTCCTTTCGCTTCGCATCAAGGGCGAGTCTGACGATGAGCTCCTCGGATTCTCCCGGGCCATGCAGGCAACCACCCGCACCATCGCCCCGACGACGACTCCGGTCGTGGTCCTACCTACCTACAACGGCGTTCGGCGCCAGCCCAATCTTCTACCGCTGCTTGCAATGATGCTGCGTGATTCGGGCATCCCTGTTCTAATTCATGGCCGACATGATTTTGATCAGCGCGAGAATCCTTTTCCACTGTTTGCAGCCTTGGGGATGAGCCCTGCAACGTCTGTGGATCAGATCAACACGCAGCTCTGTGATTCAGGCATTGCCCTGACGGACATCGGTACCCTGAACCCTGCGCTTGATCGATTGCTGGCGCTGCGCCGGCGTCTGGGGGTCCGTAATTCGGCCCATACACTCTGCAAACTCCTGGATCCCTGCCCGGGGCACACGGTACGCGTTGTGAATGTCACGCATCCGGAATATCTGATCCGCATGGGCAACCTACTGGAAGCACAGCAGGCAACCGCGTTGCTGTTACGTGGCACGGAAGGCGAGCCTTTTGCCAACCCCAAACGGCGGCCCGAACTACGGGGATTTCAACGAGGGATTCCCATCACCCTGTTTCCTGCGGAAGACGGGGGCACCCCCCCATTTCCGCAGGACCTTGGTTGGCCCGACAGCGCCGATGTCACGCGGAACGTGGCACTGATTCAGTCGCTTCGTGCAAACCCCGAGAGGACACCGCAACCGTTGCGTGATCAGGTCACCGCATTAACGCGACTGGTTGGGCTGTCTTCGGTTTAATCGTTGCCGGACATTGACTGATGGGCAGCCCGGCCGAGTCGATCCCGCAAGGCGGCCCAGCCTGAGGTCGCCGGCAGCGCCTGCACCAGAATTCGTTCATAGTTACCCGAATCCAACCCGCGCAAGACACGATAAAAGTCATGGGCATAGGCAGCGGGATCATTCGCCAGCACCACCACGTGTGGCTGCGCCTTGAGTGCCGCATCTTCACGAACAATTGCCGCAACACGCGCTCCCGAAGCCAATGCCTGCCTGATGGCGGGACTATCTGATATCTGCAAAGCAGTGGTCGGCGCATAATGGGACGCCAGTGCGCCCGAGACGCGTGGTACATCCGCTGAGGTATGGGCAACGGCCTTGACCGTCTGACCAAGCACCAGACTCAGCTGATCGGCTGTAATGGCCCCCGGACGCAAAATCACCGGAGCGCCACGTGACAGATCCACAATCGTCGATTCGATACCAACCAGACAATCGCCACCATCCAGAATCAACGGCACCGCATCACCCAGCTCATCGACCACATGCTGTGCCACAGTCGGGCTGATGCGCCCGAACCGATTCGCCGAGGGTGCCGCAACCCCACCTCCGGGGTTACCCGCCTGGCGTTTCACATCGGCAAAGGCACGCAACAGCGCCAACGCGACCGGATGACCGGGCATGCGGATACCGACCGTATCCTGTCCACCCGTCACGACATCGTGTACACCGGGTGCCTTTTTCAGAATCATCGTCAGAGGGCCAGGCCAGAACGCTTCGGCTAATGCCCAGGCTCCCTCCGGAATTTCTCGCGCATAATGCGTCAGCAGATCATCCGCACCAATATGCACAATCAGTGGGTGATCGGCAGGCCGGCCTTTGGCCGCAAAAATTTTAGCGACGGCGTCCTGATTGTCGGCATCAGCCGCCAGACCGTACACCGTCTCCGTTGGCAAGCCGATCAGTTGGCCCGCGTTGAGCAACGAGGCTGCCTGGTCAATCGCCTCTACTGACTGACCCGGCACAACCTCAGGCATCAGGCATCCCCAGAATCTTACGGGCTTGCATGGCATGCTCGTAAACCTGCTGGGCATCACCACCGACCACCGTAAAGTGGCCCATCTTGCGACCGGTACGCGGCGCCTGCTTGCCATAAAGGTGCAGACACAAGCCGGGAGTCGCCAATAAGGCGCCCCAATCCGGTTCGCGTTGTCGGCACCCGTCAAACCAGAGGTCACCTAACAGATTGACCATCACGGCGGCAGAGTGTGCCCGACTATCACCCAACGGCAAACCGCAGAGCGCGCGCACCTGTTGCTGGAACTGATTCGTCGCGCAAGCATCGATGGTGTAATGGCCGCTATTGTGCGGGCGTGGGGCCATTTCATTGACGACCAGCTGACCACGCGTGACGAAGAACTCGACGCCCAGGGTACCCACATAACCAAGACAGCCAGCGAGCTTCTCCGCCACCTCACAGGCCGTGTCAGCCAAGCATACAGAGCCCCAGGCCGGCACAACACTCACATCCAGAATGCCGTTGCGATGGCGGTTCTCGGCCGACGGAAATGCTTTGACGCTACCATCATGGCCGCGCGCCAGCACCACCGAAATTTCATAGTCCAGCGGCAGCTTCGCTTCCAGAATGCAGCGCACGCTGCCCAAGTCTTGCCAGGCCACTTCGGCAGCCGCGCGATCATCCACCACCGCCTGGCCTTTGCCGTCATATCCCAGACGCGCTGCTTTCAAGATCCCCGGGAAGAGATGCGCCGGTGCCTCACGGAGATCCTCTAATGAATTAATTTCTGCAAAGGGACCATGTGGCAGGCCATGTGCTTTGAGAAAGCTTTTCTCAGCGATTCGATCTTGGCAAATGGATACTGCCGCAGCGGATGGATGTACAGGCACCTGCTCGGCCAGAATGGCCAGCGTTTCTGCAGGCACATTTTCAAATTCGGTCGTGACGGCCGAACACCCCGCGGCCAGTTCGGCCAGTGCGACGGAATCGTCATAGTCTGCACACAGATGACGATCGGCAATACGACCGGCCGGGCTGTCCGGATCCGGATCCAGCACCCACACCTGATAACCCAGCTCATGTGCCGCCATAACGAAATAGCGGCCAAGTTGGCCGCCACCGAGCATCCCAAGCACCGCAGGTGCCGTAATACGATGTTTATTCATCAGACTTCTGGCAACTTCATGGCCAGCACTTTGGCAGACTGGGTGGCTCTGAATTGCTGCAATCGCTCATTCAAGGCCGCATCCTGATTGGCCAACATCGCCACCGCAAACAATGCGGCATTAGCGGCGCCGGCTTCACCAATCGCAAAGGTGGCAACCGGGATACCCTTGGGCATCTGCACGATGGAGTGCAACGAATCAACCCCTGACAAGGCTTTCGATTGAACCGGCACACCTAACACCGGCACGGCCGTCTTGGCTGCCAGCATGCCCGGCAAATGCGCGGCACCACCGGCACCGGCGATGATGGCCTGCAGGCCCCGACCCGCTGCCGCCTCGGCATATTCAAACAATAGATCCGGCGTCCGGTGCGCTGATACAACCTTGGCTTCAAACGGGACGCCGAACTCCTTGAGCATCACGGCGGCAGCCTGCATTGTTGGCCAATCGGAATCGGACCCCATGACAATACCCACTAACGGTGATTTTTTCTCTGCAGTCATTGCACGACTCCTTCCGCAAAACGTTCGGCCGAGGTCAGCGTATTGGCCAGCAACATGGCGATGGTCATGGGCCCCACGCCGCCGGGAACGGGGGTAATAGCGCCGGCAATCGGCTTCACGGCGTCAAAATCAACGTCACCACAAAGGCCGCCCCCTGCTTCAGGCGGCAACCGGTTGATGCCCACATCAATCACGAGCGCACCCGGCTTGACCATGTCGGCAGTCACAAATTTCGGCTTACCAATGGCGGCGACCAGAATGTCGGCACGGCGCGTGTGCGCAGCCAGATCCCTGGTGCGCGAGTGACAGACGGTCACCGTGCACCCCGCGTGGAGTAACAACATGGCCATCGGTTTACCGACAATATTGGAGCGGCCGATCACCACGGCTTCCTTGCCATTGAGATCCACACCCGTTTCTGCCAGCAGCTTCATAACGCCATAGGGTGTACAGGGAATAAATCGTGGGTCACCTTGCATGAGTGCGCCCACATTAGCCGCATGAAATCCATCAACATCCTTATCCGGGCGAATGGCCGCCAGGACTTCCGCCTCGTCAAACTGCGGTGGCAACGGCAACTGCACGAGGATGCCGTGCACAGCCGGATCTGCGTTCAGCTCGGCGATCTTGTCAAAAACACACTTGGGCGAGACATCCGCCGAAAACGGGAAATCGAAAGACACCATGCCGGCTTCATGGCAGGCCTTGATCTTGTTGCGCACATAAACCTGCGAGGCCGGGTTTTCGCCAACCAGAATCACGGCGAGACCGGGACGGGTGCCATGGAGCGCTAGTTCATCGGCGCGGATTTTGAATTCGGCACGTAGACGTTTGGATAACGCGGCGCCATCGAGAATTTGAGCGGATGTCTGATTTGCCATAGACCGTTATTTTACTGCAAACCGCCAACCCGACACGGATATTCCCTGTGCCGCCACCTCCTGGGCAATCGCCTCGGCATCCGCTGCACACAGGGTAATCTCCGGGCAACGCGCGGCGAAATCACGAATCCGGCGCAACGGAAGCGGACTACTCCAAGCAAGTAACAAGCCGTTCCCCTCTGCCAATAAGGCGTCCTGACACCCACCGATCCGGATCCAGCCATGCCGCTCGCGACTTCGGCGAAATTCCCGGTTAAGGTCCGATGTCTCAACCCCACGTGTCAGCGCAACCTGCCGGGCTCTCAACCAGTCGGCATCGGCCACAAGCTGCCCAGCCGGGTTTTCCAGGGCACCGTCAGACAGCAGCGCTAGGGAGCCGCTGCAGCCCGCCATTAGATTGGCGCCAAAGACGACCACCGGCACCAGATACTCCGCAGAGAACGCGTACGCCGCATCCCGCCAGACGCTGACCTGCGCCGGCGACGTGTCGTTAAGTTCCAGAACAGGCACGCCGGCATGCCGGAGCGCCGCCCGCCAGCGGTTTGGCTCGTTGAGGCCGGAAGCCGACAGCAGAACCGGTTGGTCGCCATGGTGGCGCACCAGACGATCAGCACAGTTCTGAACGATGTCTTTCATGTGGCGATCATGCCACGACCCGCCTGAAATATTTTCAAGAGCCGGATTCATCTCTTGACGTCCCAAACAACGGCCTTTACTATTTCCACATAACAAGAAAACGTTTCATATTATAAAACACTAGTGCAACAGATACCCGGCGCCTAAAGCGGGTTGTGCGGCGCGGAACACTGCGCAGGGACATCCCGCTATAGTCGGTTCGGGTCATTCACAAACGCTGGTTTTTTGCGGACGCATCTACCGTGCGATCGCTTCAGGAGGAGGCAGCATGTCGGCAACAAATGAGAACACCAATACTCAGGCTCTGATCAACGATCCGGACCCGCTAGAAACCCGTGAATGGCAGGACGCCCTTAATGGCGTCATCAAGTGCGAGGGCGAGGATCGCGCCCATTTCCTGATCGAGACACTGATTTCACAGGCACGTCAGGAAGGGATTGATATCCCCTACTCCGCCAATACCGAATACATCAACACCATTCCGACGGCGCAACAGCCCAAATATCCGGGCAACGCCGATATGGAAATCAAGATCCATTCGTACATTCGATGGAATGCCTTGGCGATGGTCGTTCGCGCCAACAAGCATACCAATGTCGGGGGCCACATCGCCTCGTTCGCATCGGCTGCGGCACTCTACGATGTGGGCTTCTCCCACTTCTGGCATGCGCCGTCGGCAGACCATGATGGCGACCTGATTTTCTTCCAGGGCCACTCGGTGCCCGGCGTCTATGCCCGCGCTTTCATGCTGGGCCGCCTGACCGAAGCACAGCTAGATAACTTCCGCCAGGAAACCACCGGCAAGGGGATCTCCTCCTACCCGCACCCGTGGCTGATGCCCGACTTCTGGCAGTTCCCTACGGTGTCGATGGGACTGGGGCCCATCCAGGCCATCTATCAGGCACGCTTCATGAAGTACCTGGCCAGCCGTGGTCTTATCAATGCCGAGAAGGCTGCGCAACGCAAGGTTTGGGCTTTCCTGGGTGATGGCGAAACCGACGAGGTTGAATCACTGGGTGCCATCGGTATGGCCGGGCGGGAGAAACTCGACAATCTGATTTTTGTCATCAACTGCAACCTCCAACGCCTGGATGGTCCGGTCCGTGGGAACGGCAAGATCATCCAGGAGCTGGAATCCGAGTTCCGCGGTGCCGGCTGGAACGTCATCAAACTGATCTGGGGGACCCATTGGGACGCCCTGTTCCAGCGCGATACCAAGGGCATCCTCAAACAACGCATGATGGATCTGTGCGATGGCCAGTATCAGACCTTCAAATCGAAGGACGGTGCCTATGTCCGCGAGCATTTCTTCAACACCCCGGAATTGAAAGCGCTGGTTGCCGACTGGACAGACGATGAAATCTGGCAACTCAACCGGGGCGGCCACGATATTTTCAAGATCTTCGCGGCCTATGATCGCGCCGTGAAGCACAAGGGACAACCCACCCTGATTCTGGCCAAGACCATCAAGGGATTTGGCATGGGCAAGGCTGGCGAGGCGATGAACACGTCACACCAGCAGAAGAAGATGGATAAGGAGCATATTGCGCACCATCGCAATCGCTTCTCGCTGCCAATCAAAGACGAGCATCTCGAATCCTTACCTTATCTGAAATTCGCCGAAGACTCGCCCGAATATCAATATATGCGCGACCGCCGTATGGCACTGGGAGGCTTCCTGCCACAACGTCGCCGCAAAGCCGAACCGCTGGTCGTACCGCCGCTGTCTACCTTTGATGCCTTGCTCAAAGCCTCCGGCGAAGGCCGTGAGCTGTCCACCACCATGGCCATCGTGCGCATCATGAATATGCTGCTCAAGGACAAGCAGATCGGCAGGCATGTGGTCCCGATTGTTCCGGATGAGTCACGCACCTTTGGTATGGAGGGCATGTTCCGCTCGGTCGGCATCTGGAATCAGGAAGGCCAGAACTATGTACCTGAAGACCATGACCAGCTCATGTTCTACAAGGAAAGCAAAGACGGACAGGTACTACAGGAAGGCATCAACGAAGCGGGCGCGATGAGCGACTGGATCGCGGCGGCAACCGCCTACTCAGTACACAATGTACAGACGATCCCGTTTTACATCTGTTACTCAATGTTCGGTCTGCAACGTACGCTGGATCTGTGCTGGGCCGCTGGCGATCAACGCGCCCGTGGCTTCCTGATCGGTGGCACCGCGGGTCGTACCACCCTGAATGGCGAAGGGCTGCAACACGAAGATGGTCACAGTCTGCTGCTGGCCAATCTGATCCCTAACTGCATCTCCTACGACCCCACCTTCCAGTACGAAGTGGCAGTAATCACCCAGGACGGCATGCGCCGCATGCATCAGGATCAGGAAGATGTCTTCTACTACCTGACCGTGATGAATGAAAACTATGAACATCCGGAGATGCCGGCAGGCGCCGCCCCGGACATCATCAAGGGGATGTATCTCTTCAAAAAGGGTGCCGCCGGCAATGGACCGCGCGTACAGTTGCTGGGTTCGGGCACCATCTTCCGCGAAGTTATCGCCGCCGCCGAACTGCTCCGCAAAGATTGGGGCGTCGAATCAGACCTCTGGGGGTGCCCGAGCTTCAATGAACTGGCCCGCGATGGTGAAGACGTTGCCCGCTGGAACATGCTGCACCCGACGGATCCGCAACGGGTTTCCCACGTCGAATCCAAACTCGGCGCCACGAACGGCCCGGTGGTTGCGGCAACCGATTACATCAAGCTCTATGCCGAACAAATCCGTCCGTTCATTAAAAAGAATTTTGTCGCCCTCGGCACCAACGGCTATGGCCGGTCCGATACCCGGGAACACCTGCGCAGCTTCTTCGAAGTTGACCGCCACTGGGTAACGGTTGCAGCACTGAAAGCCCTGGCAGATGACGGCACGATCGGGCGCGACAAGGTGGCTGCCGCCATCCAGAAGTATCAGCTGGATCCGAACAAACCTAACCCGATGACGGTCTGAGGGGAACACCAACATGAGTCAACTGATCGAAATCAAGGTCCCCGACATTGGCGACTTCACCGAAGTCCCTGTCATTGAGGTTTTCGTCAAACCCGGCGACATCATCAAAGTTGATGACGCTCTGGTCACGCTGGAGTCGGATAAGGCCACCATGGACGTACCGGCATCGGCCGCCGGTGTGGTGAAGGAAGTTCTTGTAAAACTCGGCGACAAGATTGGCGAAGGTACTGTCGTGGTTCGGGTAGAAGCCGGTGACGCCGCTGCGGCAACGCCGACTACAGCACCCGCGCCTACCCCCGACCAAGCCACGACCGCTGCACCCGCAGGAGCTGCGCCCACGGGGAACAGCTGCATCATTGACGTCAAAGTCCCGGACATTGGCGACTTCTCGGAAGTCCCGGTGATCGAAGTCTTCGTCAAGCCGGGCGATCTCGTCAAAGTCGATGACGCCCTGGTGACGCTGGAATCAGACAAAGCCACCATGGATGTGCCGTCGTCCGCTGCCGGCACGGTGAAAGAAGTCCTTGTAAAACTCGGCGACAAAGTCGGCGAAGGTTCTGTCATTGTGCGCCTGGAAAGCGGTGCCGCAGCGGTTAACGCAACCCCGGCCGCACCTGCCCCGGCCCCGGCTCCCGCATCCACAGCCAGTGCCCCTGCTGTTGCCGCGCCTGTGGCTGCCGCGAGTGGCGCCGCCGTTGCAAGCCTGCCCACTATCCCGCTGGGAAGTGCAACGCATGCTAGCCCCGGCATTCGTGCCTACGCCCGTGAACTCGGTGTTGATCTAACGCAAGTCAAAGCAAGCGGCCCGAAGAACCGTATTCTGCGCGAAGATATTACTGGCTTTGTGAAGGGCGCCATGACCACAGGTGTGGTGCCGGGCAAGACCCCGG
>JBFYKG010000003.1:0-42789 GCA_041311015.1 Rhodocyclaceae bacterium
AACTCCTACCCGGTTGATCGCCTGGCCAGTGCCGGTGCCATCGCTGCCATTGAAGACCATGCCGGTTTTGAACACGACCGCCAGCGCATTATGGCAACCCGCGAATGGCTCACCGCTCAACTGGTGCAATTAGGTTTTGACATCGTGCCCTCGCAGGCCAATTTTGTCTTCGCGCGCCACCCTGAGTTCGACGCGGGCGAACTGGCCGTCGCGCTGCGCGAACGCGCCATCATCGTGCGCCACTTCCGCCTACCACGCATCGACCAGCATTTGCGCATTACCATCGGCACGCGCGAAGAGTGCGAGGCGCTGGTTGCCGCACTTCGTGAACTTCTGGTCTAACCCAAGCCGGCCAACCCAAATATCGCGCCCAATAGAATCAGCCAGAGCGGATGCATCTTGGTCCGCAGGTTAAACCAAACGGTGGCCCCAACCAAAGCGATACCGAGCCAACCGGGTTGGGCCGAGCGTGCAATCAGCGTTCCTGAGGCCAGCACCAAGCCCACAGCCAGAGGCGCCACACCTAATTGGATGGCCGTACGGCCGCGCCAGTGCTGCAGTTTGTCCCAATGCTTGAAGAGCAGCCCGACGAGCAGACTCATGGGTAGGCACATGCCCAAGGTGGCCAGCAAGGCCCCTTGCCAGCCCTCCACATGTTGACCAATCAGCGTAACGATCAGTACGTTGGGTCCGGGGGCCGCCTGGGCGATGGCAAAAAGCTCGGTAAAGGTCTGAGCACTCATCCAGCCATGTTCAGTCACAGCGATCCGGTACAACTCCGGAATCACCGCCGAAGCCCCGCCAAAGGAAACAAAGGCGACGAGGAAGAAACTCATAAAAAGCTCGATCAGGATTGGCATGCTTTAGCCTCCTGACTTAGCCGCCACCAACTCAGGCTCACCGTGAGCACGGCCCCGCCAATCATGACCAGCGGTAGCGGCCAATGCAGCAGGACCAGTGCCACAAAGGCTGCGCCCGCAAATGGCAAATACAGAACGCGCTGTTTGACGTTGAGCCCCATGCGAATACCCGTGGCGATAATCAGTCCGGCACCCACCAGCGTGATACCGTGCAGCATGGATTGCACCGCCGGTAGCTCACCGTAACGGGCATAGAGCAGCCCGAGCACCAAGGCGATCAGAAACGGGCCGAGCATTAAACCCAATGCACCTGAGACGGCACCACGCCAGCCACAACAGCGCACGCCCACGGCGACGGCCAGGTTAACGACATTGGGGCCCGGTAGAAACTGACAAAGGCCCAGCAGCACATTGAACTCTTCGGCGGTCAGCCAGCGCTCGGTATCTACCAGCATGCGGCGCGCCCAGGGCAACACGCCGCCAAAGCCGGATAAGCCAACCTTGGCGAAACCGCGGAAAAGATCCGCAGGCGTCGGCGCTGCAGCGGTTGTAGTGGGCCTAGTGGCCGATTCTGAAATCTGCGGAGCGGGCATGGGCGGTGAGCCCCTCGCCTTCGGCCAGACTGGATGCGATACGGCCTAGTGTCTGAGCGCCTGCCTGTGACACATGGATCAGGCTACTGCGCTTCTGGAAGTCATACACGCCCAGCGGTGATGAGAAGCGCGCACTGCCCGAAGTCGGCAACACATGGTTCGGGCCGGCACAGTAATCACCCAGTGACTCCGAACTGTACGCCCCCATGAAGATGGCACCGGCATGGCGGATCAACGGCAGCAAGGCCTGCGGATCAGCGACGGACAATTCCAGATGCTCTGGAGCGATCCGGTTGCTAATCTCACAGGCTTCGGCCAGATCTTTCACCAGAATCAGCGCGCCACGATCCGTCAGTGAGGTGCGGATCACCTCGGCCCGCGGCATTTGTGGCAAAAGGCGGTCAATACTTTCCGTCACCGCATCGAGGTACGCGGCATCCGGGCAGATCAGAATCGATTGGGCCAATTCATCATGCTCGGCTTGCGAGAACAGATCCATCGCCACCCAATCCGGTGGCGTGGCGCCATCGGCGATGATCAGGATCTCCGATGGACCGGCAATCATATCGATACCCACGGTGCCAAACACATGACGCTTGGCGTTAGCGACATAGGCATTACCCGGCCCAACAATCTTGTCGACCTGCGGTACCGTTGCCGTGCCGTAAGCCAGGGCACCCACGGCCTGTGCGCCACCGATGGTAAATACCCGATCCACACCGGCAATCGCTGCGGCGGCCAATACCAGCGGGTTACGCTCACCACCCGGGGTAGGCACCACCATGATCAGTTCGCCGACGCCAGCGACCTTGGCTGGAATCGCATTCATGAGAACCGATGACGGATAAGCGGCCTTACCCCCGGGCACATAAAGGCCCACACGGTCGAGTGGCGTGATGCGCTGACCCAGCACCGTGCCATCGGCTTCGGTGTAGGTCCAGCCTTCAGCGCGTTGACGCTCATGAAACGCACGAATCCGTTGTGCGGCTGTTTCCAGCGCGTCACGTTGTTCATGCGACAAACCCGCTAGCGCGTTATCCAGCTCGGCACGTGGCAATTCGAGCTGATGCGCATCGTGCACCTCGAGCCGATCGAACTTGCGGGTGTAGTCCAGCAATGCAGCATCCCCCCGCTGGCGGATATCTGAAAGGATATCGAGCACAGTGCGTTCAATGCTGGCATCCTGCGCGGCCTCCAGCGCCAGCAGCGCTTTAAGCTCGGCATCAAAACCGGGCGATTGCGTAGATAGACGACAGATCATCTCAGCGTACCGCGACTCAGGCGACCAGGCGCTGCACGGCACCCTCAAAATCAGCCAGCATCCGTTGCAGACGCTCGTGCTTGAGCTTGAGCGAGGCCGGGTTAACGACCAGACGCGACGAAATCGGCATAACCTCTTCAACCGCGGTCAGGTGATTGGCGCGTAGCGTGTTACCCGACGAGACCAGATCAACAATGGCATCCGACAAGCCGACCAGCGGGCCGAGTTCCATCGAACCATACAGCTTGATCAGATCGATATGCACACCCTTGGCGGCAAAGTGATCGCGTGCGATGTTGACGTACTTGGTCGCCACGCGCAGTCGGCTACCGGGCTGCACGGCGGCAGCGTAATCAAAGCCTTCTGATACCGCGACCATCATCTTGCATTTGGCAATCTGCAGATCCAGCGGCTGATACAACCCCTGACCCCCATGCTCGATGAGCACATCCTTACCGGCCACACCCAGATCGGCGGCACCGTATTGCACATAGGTCGGCACATCCGTTGCGCGCACGATCACAATCCGCACCTCCGGATCCTGCGTGGGCAGGATCAGCTTGCGGGAAGACTCCGGATCTTCAGTCGGCAGAATACCGGCCGCTTCGAGCAGCGGCAGGGTTTCTTCGAGGATGCGGCCCTTGGACAGGGCGATCGTAATGCCGTTGGTGTTACGGGTCACAGCGTTGATTCCAGGCCAAAACCGGTATTCTAGCGGACGCGACGCACCGAGGCGCCCAGACGGGCCAGTTTTTCCTCGATCCGCTCATAACCCCGGTCCAGATGATAGATCCGCTCGATCAGGGTTTCACCCTGTGCCGCCAGGCCGGCAATCACCAGCGCGGCTGATGCCCGCAGATCGGTTGCCATGACGATGGCGCCCTCCAGCTTGTCGACCCCGGTCACGGCAGCCGAATTACCATCGATGTGGATGTCGGCACCCAGACGCATCAGCTCTACCGCATGCATGAAGCGGTTCTCGAAGATCGTCTCTTTGATAATCGCAGTGCCCTCAGCAAGGCAATTGACCGCCATGAGCTGTGCCTGCATATCGGTCGGAAACGCTGGATACGGTGCCGTACGGAAAGAGACCGCCTTGAGGCGCGCCGGCGCCTTGATGCTGATATGACTGGCATCACCTCCGATGCTGCAGCCGGCTTCGACCAGCTTGGCCGTCACGGCGTCCAGATACGCGGCCGAGGTACCCTGCAGCACCACATCGCCACCGGTAATGGCTGCGGCGCAGAGATAGGTCCCCGTTTCAATACGGTCCGGCATGACGGCGTGTTCCGCCCCATGCAGTGCAGAAACCCCCTGAATCACGATGCGGTCGGTACCGGCGCCCTGGATCTTTGCGCCCATGGCGATCAGGCAGTTGGCCAGATCCACCACTTCGGGTTCGCAGGCGGCGTTTTCGATGATGGTCTCGCCATTGGCCAATGCCGCAGCCATCATGAGGTTTTCGGTGCCGGTCACGGTGACCATGTCGGTACAGATACGGGCCCCCTTCAGGCCGCCCGCCGGCGCCTTGGCATGGATGTACCCGGCTTCGACATGCACCTCTGCGCCCATGGCCTGCAGGCCCTTGATGTGCTGATCCACTGGACGCGCACCAATAGCGCAGCCCCCCGGCAACGAGACCTTGGCCTGCCCCCAGCGGGCCACGAGCGGACCGAGGACCAGAATCGATGCCCGCATGGTTTTGACCAGCTCGTAGGGCGCCGTCGGGTCCGTCAACCCATTGGCATCCAGCGTGACGCCGGCCTCGGCACCATCCAGCGTCGACGCCACACCCATATTCGTCAGCAACCGAATCATGGTGGCCACATCGTGCAGATGCGGCAGATTGCTCAGCACCAGCGGCTCGCGTGTCAGCAGGCTCGCACACAGAATCGGCAATGCCGCATTCTTGGCGCCGGAAATACGAATCTCGCCTTGCAGGCGGCTACCGCCCTGAATCAGTAACTTATCCACGGTTTGCCCACTCCTCAGGGGTCAGCGTCTGCATGGTCAAGGCATGCACCAGTTCATCACGCATGGCATCACCCAGCGCACCATAAACCGCCTGATGGCGCCGGACCCGCGGCAAAGACACAAACGCCTCGCTGACAATCAGCAATTCGAAATGACGGCCATCGCCATCCAGGGCCAGATGCTGCACCGGCAACTTGGCGCGCAGCGTTGTTTCAATATCTTCCAGTCGAACCATGATTCTTTCCATCAGGTCCGCAGCTTATAGCCACGAACCAGTAACACAAAACTTAGCAGCCCCATCAACACGGCAAATAGCGCCGCTACCCCCAGGCAGACCCAGGGCGAGGCATCGGATACGGCAAAAAAGCCATAACGGAAACCGTCGATCAGATAGAACACCGGATTGAACCGGGATATCCCCTGCCAGAACTCAGGGAGAGATTGTACCGAGTAGAAGACGCCCGATAGCATGGTCAGCGGCAGAATCAGAAAATTCTGGAAGGCCGCCAGCTGATCGAACTTTTCCGCCCACATCCCCGCAATCAGCCCCAGGCTGCCCATCAACGCCCCGCCCAGCAAGGTAAACAGCACAATCCAGGCCGGTTCTGCCAGCGTCAAACCGCCAATCCAGCAGGTGGCCAGTAGCACGCCTGCCCCGACCACGGCACCGCGAATCGTGGCCGCCAGCAGATAGGCGGTAAAAAACTGGAAATTGGAGATCGGTGTCAGCAACACGAACACCAGATTGCCCGTGATCTTGGACTGGATGAGAGAGGACGAGCTGTTGGCAAAGGCATTCTGGAGCACCGACATCATCACCAGCCCCGGGATCAGGAAGGCGGTGTAACGGATGCCGTGTACCTGCACATGGTTCTCGAGTACCTGCGAGAAGATCATCAGATAGAGTAACGCCGTCAGTACCGGTGCGCAGACGGTCTGGAAGCCCACCTTCCAGAAGCGGAGCAATTCCTTGCGTAGGAGCGTCAGAAACTCAGTCATCGTCTAGGGTCTTTCAGTTCAGCGGCATGACCCATGAAGCTGAGGAAGGCCGTTTCCAGATCCGGCGGCGACAGGCTCATATCTTCGAGGACGCAACCCGACTCGCGCAGGGCAGCCAACACGGTCTCGATATCGGCCAGCGCGTCCAGGTTCCATTCCCAGGTGCGCGGGGCATCCGGAACCATCAGCGCAAGCGCCTGCAAGGCCGCAGGCAGCGGGTTGCCCTCACCCAGGCGCACCGTCAGACGGTGCTTGGCAAACTGACGAATCAGGGTTTCGGTCTTTTCCAGCGCACAGATCTCACCCGCTCGCATCAGCGCCAGACGGCCACACAGGGCCTCGGCCTCTTCCAGATAATGCGTGGTCAGAATGATGGTGTGGCCATCGCGATTCAGACGGCGGATAAACTGCCACAAGCCCTGACGGAGCGCGACATCGACCCCGGCGGTGGGCTCATCCAGAATAATCACCGGTGGCCGATGCACCAGCGCCTGGGCCACCAGCACCCGGCGTTTCATGCCGCCCGACAGGCTGCGCATGGCTGCGTCTGCCTTGTCACTCAGATCCAGTTCGGCCAGCAGCTCGTCGATCCAGGCATCGTTATGGGCGATCCCGAAGTAACCGGATTGCAGTCGCAAAATCTCGCGCACAGAAAAGAACGGGTCAAAGACCAGTTCCTGGGGTACGACCCCTAAAGCCCGACGCGCCGAACGGTAGTCGTGCCGCGTATCGTGTCCCAGGATTTTTATATCGCCCTGATCCTGCCGGCATAAGCCGGCCATGCAGGAAATCAGCGTGGTTTTACCGGCGCCATTGGGGCCAAGCAGTCCAAAGAACTCGCCCGGCGCAATATCCAGATCGACATCCCGCAAGGCATGCACTGCCTGTCGGTGTCGTGCAAATGTCTTTGAAACGTGCCGGACGGCAACTGCAGGAACAGCCACCCGGTCAAACCACCCAGAACAGGGTCTGCAAACCGTAGAGATCGCTCAGGGCACGCAACGCGGGGGGCGCATGATGAACGGTCACGGTCTTGCCGGCGGCACACCGCCCAAGCTCGAGCAACACACTCAGCGCGGCCGAATCAACCCGCTCGACGGCCTTTAGATCAACATGGACTACGCCCGGATACGCAGTCAGGCCAGCCAGTAACGCCGGCACCTCATGCGCCGTCATGCCGCCATGAATTTCCAGACAGAGCCCGTCCGGGCTGAGCGCCAATGCCGTCATCGAAACTGCCGTCAGGAGGCTTTGGCCTTCTGCGCAGCCTCGCGGTTCTTATCGGCGAGCTGCTTAATCAGACCATCAATTCCGTTGGCACGGATTTCCTGGGTAAAGCTTTCGCGATAGTTCGTAATCAGCGAGACACCCGCCAGCACCACGTCGTAAACGCGCCAGGTTTCGGCACCCCGCTCGAGGCTGAAGTTCACATCCACCGGTTTACGGCCTGGTTTGATGATGAGGGTTTTGACGATCACATCTTTTTCGTCGCCATTCATCTTGAACGGCAGATATTCAAGTGTCTGGTTCTTGGTGATGCCGATAAAAGCATTGGCAAAGGTGCGGATCAGCAGCGCCCGGAATTCCTGAATCAGGAGCTTCTGTTGCTCCGGTGTCGCCTGACGCCAATCTTTACCGACGGCCAGACGGGTCATGCGATTGAAGTCAAAACTACTGAGGACCGACTTTTCTGCCCAGGCAATCAGATTCGTGGTGTCACCCTTCTGCAGCGCCGGATCCTGATTAACGTACACATAGGTTTCCTGCGTGATCTGCTTCACGAGCTGGTCGGGCGGCACAATGTTGGCAAACGCCAAGGTAGACACAGCCATACAGGCCAGCAAGAGGATTCGACGCAGATAGCGGATCATCGGGCACTCACGGGTAAGTAGAAAGTTTTATTCTACTGCGATGCCATCGCCGCGTCAGCATATCCGATCATTACGATGCGTTGCCGGCCGTTTTTTCCTTCGGATCAACCGCTTCCGGATCCTCGATATCTAGCCCCGGGGGTGGCGCACCCTCATTGATCAGATTCTGGCGGTTCTGCATGAAGGCATCGCGCAGATAGCTGTACTTATCGGTTGCCGCGTCTTCGATGATTTTTTCGGCAGGAAACAGATTGGCACGGGTGTTGATGTAATTGACACCCCAGGCCGTCCAGAAAGCCGTCGGATCTGTCACGACAATACTGAGCGGGCTTGCCGCGATATCGGCAGCCCAGCCAAAGGTATCGCGGATATTGCTCGGCCCCAGAATCGGCAACACAAAGTAGGGACCTGCCGGCGCACCCCAGCGGCCAAAGGTGACGCCGAAGTCATTG
Organism: Rhodocyclaceae bacterium; assembly: GCA_041311015.1. Lineage (GTDB taxonomy): Bacteria > Pseudomonadota > Gammaproteobacteria > Burkholderiales > Rhodocyclaceae > Fluviibacter. Next base: position 8,011 of record JBFYKG010000003.1, read on the forward strand.
GTGCTCTTGTACCAACCCGCATTACCAGCCACATCGAACAGGCCGCCAAACCCGAGCGTGGTGTTGATCAGCACCCGTCCAAAATCGTTCACCGCCTGCTCACCCCGACCCTGCAGCAAATCGTTGATACCAATGACCACATCGCTCAGATTGGAAAATACGTTGGTCACCAGAATCCGGATCGGCTCGGGAATGATGAATTCATAGGCCTGGGCGATCGGTTTGGCGATCACCGTATCCAGCGCTTCGTTAACTGCAAACATGCCCCGGTTATACCCTTCCCAGGGGTCGTTCGGATTTTCGTATTCCTCGGCGACCGCCGCGCCAGAGATACCAACCACCAGAACCAGGGCCAGCAGCAGACGCTTGAATGTCAGATTACTCGGCAGCATGCTTCTTCCCTTCCGAAGCCTTGTTGAACAGGAACTGGCTGATCAGCTTCTCGAGCACGATCGCCGATTGGGTTTTGTTAATTCTGCCACCCGCGGGGATCATCTGGTCATCGCCACCCGCATCGAGCCCGATATATTGCTCACCGAGCAGCCCCGACGTCAGGATCGAGGCAAAGGTGTCTTTGGGAAACTGGTACTGGCTGTCGATCCGGAGCAAGACATGGGCTTCATAACTCTGCGGATCAAAACGGATGTCGGCAACGCGCCCGACAACGACGCCTGCGCTCTTGACGGGGCCGCGTACTTTGAGGCCGCCGATGTTGTCAAAACGGGCCGTCAGTTCGTAGGTGGTCGAAAAACCCGATGCCGAGAAATTGCTGACCTTGAGCGCAAGAAAGAGGATGGCGGCAAATCCGATTGCCACAAACACGCCCACCCAGAGATCCATCACCTTTCGGTTCATCATAAGCCTCGGAACATAAATGAAGTCAGAACAAAATCCAGCGCAAGAATGGCCAGTGCCGAGGTTACCACTGTCCGGGTAATGGCACGAGAGACCCCCTCGGCGGTCGGCACAGAATCAAAACCCTCGAACACGGCGATCAGCGAAATGGCCACCCCAAACACGACACTTTTGATCAGGCCGTTGAGCACATCGTCCGTGAAATTCACGTTGGCCTGCATTTGCGCCCAGAAAGCACCTTCGTCAACGCCGATAAACACCACACCGATCAGCCAGCCGCCAAAGATCCCCGCCGCCGTAAACAGCCCGGCCAGCAAGGGCATGGCGAGTACGCCGCCCCAGAAGCGCGGCGCAATAATGCGGGCCAGCGGATTGACCGCCATCATATCCATCGCCGTCAATTGCTCGGTTGCCTTCATCAGCCCGATTTCTGCCGTGATCGAAGAGCCACCGCGCGAGGCGAAGAGCAGACCGGCTACCACCGGCCCCAGTTCACGAACCAGCGAGAGGGCCACCAGAATCCCCAGCGCTTCGGAGGACCCGTAGCGCTGCAAGGTGTCATAACCCTGCAACCCGAGCACCAGACCGACAAAAAGACCGGAGACCAGAATAATGATCAGCGACAGGACGCCGCTGGCAAACAGCTCACGTAGCAGCAGGCGCGGACGGCGAAAGGTTTCTCCGGACTGGGCCAGCATCGCCAGGAAAAACCGGGCGGCAAAGCCCAGGCGCCAAACCCGGTCGATCGTATTGGACCCGATCGTCGTAAAGAATCGTTCCAGAAAACCCATCACGCACGCCCCATCAACTGCACATCGAGTTCGCCGGCCGGGTAATGGAAATGCACCGGGCCATCCGGTTGGGCGTGAACGAACTGATACACATAAGGATCGGTCGAGACGCGGATGTCTTCCGGCGTCCCCTCACCCACCACCCGCCCCGCGGACATGAAATACACGTAATCCACGACGGCCAGCGACTCATGCACATCATGTGTCACCATCACGGCCGTTGCCCCCAGGGCATCGGTCAACCGGCGGATCAGGGTCGCAATAATCGACAGAGAAATCGGGTCGAGGCCGGTAAAAGGCTCATCGAACAGAATAAGTTCCGGATCCAGTGCCACCGACCGGGCCAGCGCGACGCGGCGGGCCATGCCACCGGACAGCTCGGCCGGCATCAGTTGCGCGGCACCTCGCAAGCCCACTGCCTCCAGTTTGAGCAGCACCAGGTCGCGAATCGCCGATTCCGGCAGCCGGGTATGTTCGCGCAGCGGGAACGCCACGTTGTCATACACGGAGAGATCGGTAAACAGGGCGCCAAACTGGAACAACATACCCATGCGGCGGCGCAGATCGTACAGATCCTTCTGGGTCATCGTGCCCACATCAGCCCCAGCCACTTTGAGCGTGCCGTGTGATGGCCGGAGCTGCCCGCCAATCAGGCGCAGGAGCGTGGTCTTGCCACAGCCCGAGCCGCCCATGATCGCCGTCAGCTTGCCCTTGGGTAGCTTCATATCGACCCCGGAAAGCACAGACCGATCGCCATAGGCGAAGTCAAGGCCGGCAATTTCTACATAGGGGGTAGGCATCAAACGATTCCAGAATACATTTTTCCATTCTATCACTGCAGATACCGGCAAAATATGTCCTGTTTTTGACAAAATAATGCGAAATTGCCGGCGCTCCGGATAACCAGGGGGGTGCCTTCGTTGCTAGAATGCCGGGCAAGCCATTCATTATTCTTATAAAAGACCACCATGCTCTTCCACGACCTCTTCCACAGCCTAGAAAAAGCCCGCTGGTCCATGGCTGATGATGTGCCCTGGGACGACTTCGATCCCACCAGGCTTTCCGAAGAGCAGGCCCTCACCATCAAGTACAACGCCATCACCGAGTGGGCCGCCCTGCCGGCCACCGAAATGTTCCTGCGGGACAACAACGACGATACGGACTTCTCGGCCTTCATGAGTATCTGGTTCTACGAAGAGCAGAAACACGCTCTGGTTCTCATGGAATACCTGCGTCGTTTCCGCCCGGACCTCTACCCCACTGAGGAAGAACTGGCTGCCGTTCGTTTCGAATTCGACCCGGCGCCCAAGCTGGAAACCCTGATGCTGCACTTCTGTGGTGAAGTCCGCCTGACCCAGTGGTATCGCCGTGCCGCCGACTGGCATACCGAACCGGTTATCAAGAAGATCTACGACCTGCTGTCGCGGGATGAAGCACGTCACGGTGGTGCCTATCTCCGTTATATGAAGCGGGCACTGGACACCTATGGCAAGGCAGCCGCCCAGGCCTTCGCCAAAATTGGCGTCCTGATGGCTAGTTCTGCCCGAACCCAGAAAGCCCTGCACCCGACCAATCTGCACGTCAACAAAGCGCTCTATCCGCAGGATACGGTCCAGAGCCGCATGCCCGATCCGGCCTGGCTGGAGCATTGGCTCGATACGCAGATCAAGTTCGACAAGCCCTGTGAAGACCGCGTGGTCGGCGGCATCCTGCGCAACCTGTCGAGCCTTTTCGAACAAACCTTCGAAACGATTCAGGATCTGAACCGTTTCCGCAAATCACTCGGCACGGCTTAAGCCGCCGACAGGAACCAGACCATGACCCGACTGCCGTCGCCTGGCTTCGAGCGCAAGATCGTGATCCCGGGCAACCTGAAATCACGGATCGCCGAACTGCCCCACCCGATTGTTTTTACCAATGGTTGCTTTGACATTCTGCACCGGGGTCACGTCACCTATCTGGCTCAGGCACGCGCCCTGGGGGCCTCGCTCATTATCGCTGCCAATACCGATGCCTCGGTTAAACGCCTGGGCAAAGGCGATGACCGGCCACTGAACCCGCTGCAGGACCGTATGGCTGTCCTGGCCGCGCTGGAATGTGTTTCGCTAGTTACCTGGTTTGATGAAGACACACCCATCCAGCGCATCCTAGATTGCAAACCGGATATTCTGGTCAAGGGCGGTGACTGGTCGGTTGACAAGATCGTAGGCGCCCCCGAGGTTCGCAGTTGGGGCGGCAAGGTCGTCTCGATTCCGTTCCTGCATGAGACATCGACCACGGCGATGGTCAACAAAATCCGCGGGTGATTCGAACCAAGACGTAATTTCTATCGGACGGGATGCCGACCGCGGTGCATTGTGACCGCCGCCGACAGAAATTACAAAGCGACCTGCGTGCCGAGCTCGACCACCCGATTGGTCGGGATATTGAAATAGCTGGTAGCACTGTCGGCATTGCGATACATCGTGATAAACAGCTTCTCGCGCCAGAACGCCATTTCGGAATTGAGTTTCGGAATCAGCGTCTCGCGACCGAGGAAGAACGACGTCTCCATCATGTTAATCGGCAAGCCATGCTCGGCACACAAAGCAAGCGCCGCCGGAATATCCGGTTCTTCCTTGAAGCCATAGCGAATCAGGACCGTCCAGAAGTTTTCTTTCAGCGGTGTCACTTCAACCCGATCGGTCTCGGGCACAAAAGGTACATCCTCGATCTGCACACAAGTCACCAGCACTTTTTCGTGCAGCACCTTGTTGTGCATCATGTTGTGCAGCAACGCATGCGGCACACCGGTCAGATCACCATTCAGGAAGACGGCAATGCCCGGCACGCGTTGCGGGCCGCCCACAGCCAGACTACCCACAAAGGCATCCAGGCGGAGTTCTTCACTACGCAGCCGCTTACGCAACAGGTCACGCCCACGCTTCCAGGTCGTCATGATCGTAAAGATCACCAGACCGGCGACCAGCGGGAACCAACCGCCATCCGGGATTTTCTGGATGTTGGCCCACAGGAAAATCAGCTCGAATACCAGGAAGCAGGCAAAGAGCAGCGCGGCTCGGTACCAGCCCCAGTTCCAAATTTTGGCCGCAACAACCACCGCGAGCAATGAGGTAATGACCATATCCCCCGTTACGGCCAGACCATAGGCGGCTGCCAGGTTGTTCGAGGACTTGAAAGTCAGCACCAGTAGAATCACTGCCGCCAGCTGTAACCAGTTCACACCGGGCATGTAGATCTGTCCCTGCTCTTTTTCGGACGTGTGCGTCACCAGCATGCGGGGCACAAAACCCAGCTGCATGGCCTGCCGCGTCATCGAATAGGCACCGGTAATCACGGCCTGCGATGCAATCACCGTTGCACACGTCGCCAGACACACCAGCGGAAAGCGCAGATACTCTGGCACGCCCATATAGAACGGGTTATCCACAGCATCGGGATTGGCCAGTACCAGCGCAGCTTGGCCGAAGTAATTGATCACCAGCGCCGGCAATACAAAGAAGGTCCAGGCCAGGCGGATCGGTTTGCGCCCGAAGTGGCCCATGTCGGCATATAGCGCTTCGGCGCCAGTCACCGCCAGCACCACGTTACCCATGGCAAACATGGCCATGTGCGGATTATCGATCAGCAGGTGCACGGCGTACATCGGATTCAGCGCCAGCAGGACATGCGGGTTAACGATAACGTTGTAAACCCCCATCACGCCCAGAACGGCAAACCAGACCCCCATCACCGGGCCAAAGAAGGCACCGACCTTGGCCGTGCCATGCTTCTGGAACATGAACAGCCCAGCCAAAATCACAATGGTGATCGGAATCACCAGACTATGAAACTGGGGCGCAATCACTTGCAGCCCCTCAACCGCCGACAACACCGAGATGGCCGGCGTCACCATGCCATCCCCATAGAACATCGCGGTGCCCAGAATACCAGCCAGCATGATCCATTTGGCACGCCTCGGCTTATCCTGGGCCTCGTGCAAGGCCAGAGCAATCAACGCCATCATGCCGCCCTCGCCCCGGTTATCGGCGCGCAGAATGAACACGATGTACTTGATCGAGACAATGACCATCAGCGCCCAGAAGATCATCGACAGGCCGCCAAACACATTGGCCTCAGTCAGCGGGATCGGATGGTTACCTGCGAAGAGCTCTTTAAAGGCATACAGGGGGCTGGTGCCGATATCCCCATAGACCACACCCAACGCCCCCAGAACGAGCAACTGCAGGCTCGTCTTGGTTTCATGGGCTGATGTATTCGACGCGGCTGCCGACATGATGACTCCCAACAACTAAATCAGAACAGAACGTCGAATATTAAGGACCGACTACCAAATCAGAACGGGATATCGTCGTCCAGATCCGCCACATTGGCTGGCGGACGACGATTGGCGTTGCTGCCAGCAGCGGCCGGCGCGAACGGATCATCACGGCTGACCGGCTCACCTTGGCCTTCGCGGCGGCCAAGCATTTTCATTTCGGTGGCTTCGACTTCGGTCGTGTAGCGCTCCTGGCCGTCCTTATCCTGCCACTTGCGGGTCTTGATACGACCTTCGATATAAACCTGTGAGCCTTTTTTCAGATACTGGCCTGCAATTTCGGCGAGGCGGCGGTAAAAAACCACGCGGTGCCACTCGGTCGACTCGCGCTGCTCACCGCTGGCTTTGTCACGCCAGCTATCGGTGGTCGCGAGACGGATATTACATACGGCATCGCCAGAGGTAGTGTAACGGGTTTCGGGATCAGCGCCGAGGTTACCGATGAGTAATACTTTATTGAGCGATGCCATAGTCAATCTCCTGAGTTAACGAGTGTAGCGGCCAAAAAGATGGCTTACCGAAACAACAGAATAGCACGAGGCGGGTCTTGGTTGGCGTTTATGTCGGCAGGCGCGCCGGCCATTTCCATAAAATCAGCTGCCAGATCAGAGCCAACAGGCCGCATCCGGCAAAAACGGCGGCATAGCCTCCGACCTGCAACAACAACCCGCCCAGGGCCCCGCCGGCAAACAGCCCCAGCGACTGCAGCGTATTGTAGAGCCCCAGCGCCTGGGCCTTGCCCGCCGCCGGAGCGATCCGCGAAATCAGCGAGGGCTGCAGTGCTTCGAGCATATTGAAGCCGCTGAAAAACAACACCATCAGGCCAAAGACCAGTCCCAGCGCGACGGTTTCAGAGGGATTCAACAGCAGCAGCGCCAGAAACCCGATCTGCGTTAGGCCCAATAGCAGCACCGCCACTCCAAAGACTTGCGCCATGCGTTTATGACGCTCTGCCTGCATCATGGCCGGCCAGAGCAGTCCCAGCGCCAGCAGAACAGCCGGCAGATAGACCATCCAGTGCCGGTCAAGTGCCAGACCGGCCATCTGGATCAACAACGACGGCACCGCCACCCACATCGCAATCTGGATGGCATGCAGAATACAAACACCCAGATTCAGCCGGAACAGGCGTGCATCCCTCAGAACCAGCGCAAAGGTGCCGGCCACCGGGGGTGCCAGCGGCGGCGCCGGAGGCACCAGCCGGAAAAGGGCCCAGAACGCCCCCAGTCCCAGTGCACAGGTGAACCAGAAAAGACCGCTCAACCCGACCCAGCCATAAAGCACCGGTGCCAGCGCCAGCGATAGCGCAAACATCAGGGCAATCGATCCACCAATCATGGCCATGGCCTTGCTGCGCTGGCTATCCCGGGTCAGATCAGCCACCAGCGCGGTAATCGCAGCCGAAATGGCACCACTGCCCTGGATCATGCGACCCCAGGTCATCGCCTCGACAGAGCCGGCAACCGCACAGATCAGACTGCCGATCACAAAGAGGGTTAAACCGAAGGCAATCACCGGTTTACGGCCCCACCGGTCGGCCGCCAACCCCAGCGGCAGCTGCAGGCAGGCCTGCGTCAGGCCATAGGCCCCCAGCGCTAGTCCGATGGCGGCCATATCCTGCCCACCGGTCAGATCGCGCGCCGCCACGGCAAATACCGGCAGCACAATGAATAAACCCAGCATCCGCAGGGCAAAAATAGCGGCCAGACCTGATGCGGCGCGCTTTTCTGCGGGCAGCATGGGCTCTTTGGGCGGGCGGGAAGATTCAGTCATAAATAAACAGTTGCGATGCATAAACGCGGCCGCGTAATATTACCAGTTGGCCTCCGGCCGACCGGCCCTTGCCGCAGCTTTATCGGAAGACCTCATGGAAGACATCCGCATTCGCGGTGCACGCACCCACAACCTGCAGAACATCAGCCTGGACCTACCCCGTCACAAGCTGATTGTGATTACCGGCCTCTCGGGTTCGGGCAAGAGCTCCCTGGCCTTCGATACCTTGTACGCCGAAGGGCAACGCCGTTATGTCGAGAGTCTTTCGGCCTACGCCCGCCAGTTTCTGCAGCTCATGGAAAAGCCGGATGTCGATCTGATCGAGGGGCTCTCTCCCGCCATCTCGATCGAACAGAAAGCCACCAGCCACAATCCGCGCTCGACGGTTGGCACCGTCACCGAAATTCACGATTACCTGCGCCTGCTCTTTGCCCGCGCCGGCACCCCTTACTGCCCGGAGCACCACTTGCCGCTCCAGGCCCAGACCGTTTCGCAGATGGTAGACCACGTGCTGGCCCTGCCAGAGGAAACCAAGCTGATGATCCTGGCCCCGGTGGTGGCCAATCGCAAGGGAGAGCAACAGGATCTGTTTGCCGAGCTGCGCGCGCAGGGGTTTGTCCGTCTGCGTGTGGATGGCGAAATCTGTGAGATCGATGCGCTACCCAAACTCGACAAAAACAAGAAGCACGATATTGATGTGGTTATCGATCGTATCAAGGTCCGCGAAGACACCCGCCAGCGCCTGGCCGAAAGTTTTGAAGTCGCCTTGCGCCACGCCGATGGGCGCGCGATTGCGCTGAACATGGAAACGAACGAAGAGCACCTGTTCTCCGCCCGGTTCTCCTGCCCGCACTGCAACTTTGCATTGCAGGAGCTTGAACCACGCATCTTCTCGTTCAACAACCCGATGGGCGCCTGCCCCAAATGCGACGGGCTGGGCGTGATCCAGTTCTTCGATCCCAAGCGTGTGGTTGCGCATCCAGAGCTTTCGCTGTCGTCCGGTGCGATTCGCGGCTGGGACCGGCGCAACCAGTTCTATTTCCAGATGATCGTGGCGCTCGCCGAGTATTACGGCTTTGACGTGGCAACGCCCTTCAACGAACTTCCCGAAGATGTGCGTCAGATCGTTCTATATGGTTCCGGTGACGAGAGTCTGCCCTTCCAGTATCTCAACGAGCGGGGCAAGCTCACCGTACGCGAACACACCTTTGAAGGGATCATTCCCAATCTGGAACGCCGCTACCGCGAAACAGACTCCTCGACCGTCCGTGAAGAACTTGCCAAGTATGTGAGTGATACGGTCTGCCCGGATTGCCAGGGCGCCCGTCTGCGCAAGGAGGCGCGTTACGTCCAGGTGGGTGATCGCACCCTCTACGAGATCAGCCGGCTGCCGCTTCGCGACTGTCGCGACTACTTCGATACGCTTAAGCTGCAGGGGCATCGCGCCCAGGTAGCGGAAAAAATCCTCAAGGAAATCTCTGCACGACTGGAGTTTCTGATCAACGTGGGTCTGGATTACCTCTCGCTCGAGCGTTCGGCCGATACCTTATCGGGCGGCGAGGCGCAGCGGATCCGCCTGGCCTCACAGATCGGCTCTGGATTGACCGGCGTGATGTATGTGCTGGACGAGCCCTCGATTGGTCTGCACCAGCGCGACAACGACCGTCTACTCGCCACCCTGAAGCGGCTGCGTGACCTCGGCAACACAGTCATTGTGGTTGAGCACGACGAAGACGCCATCCGCATGGCCGACTACGTGGTTGATATGGGCCCGGGCGCTGGCGTTCATGGTGGGCGCATCGTGGCCCAAGGCACCCCAAAGCAGATTACCGACAACCCGGATTCGATGACAGGTGCGTTTCTGGCCGGACGAGAAGCCATCATGCTGCCGGCCACCCGCAAGGCGCCTGATCCCGACCGCGTACTGCTTCTTAAAAATGCTACCGGCAACAATCTTCAAGGTACCGATCTCACCATTCCGCTCGGTCTCTTTACCTGCATCACCGGTGTTTCGGGCTCCGGTAAATCGACCCTGATCAACGACACCCTTTACGCCGTCTGCGCCAAACACCTGTACGGCAGCAGCCTCGAACCCGCGCCCTACGAAACGCTCGAGGGCCTCGACCAGATCGACAAGGTCATCAACGTCGACCAGAGCCCCATCGGCCGGACCCCACGCTCTAACCCGGCCACTTACACCGGCCTACTGACGCCGATCCGCGAACTCTTTTCCAGCGTGCCCGAATCGCGCACGCGCGGTTACGAACCGGGGCGCTTCTCGTTTAACGTCAAGGGTGGTCGCTGCGAGGCCTGTCAGGGCGATGGCGTGATCAAGGTCGAAATGCACTTCCTGCCAGATGTGTATGTGCCCTGCGATGTCTGTCACGGTAAACGCTACAACCGCGAAACGCTGGAGATCCAGTACAAGGGCAAGAACATTCATGAGATTCTGCAGATGACCGTGGAAGACGCCCTGGAATTCTTCCAGGCCGTGCCGACGGTCGCGCGCAAACTCAAGACCCTCATGGATGTCGGTCTTGGTTACATCCAGCTGGGCCAATCGGCTACCACGCTCTCCGGTGGCGAAGCACAGCGCGTAAAACTGTCTCTGGAACTCTCCAAGCGCGACACCGGACGTACGCTCTACATTCTGGATGAGCCCACGACCGGCCTGCACTTCCAGGATATCCGTCTGCTACTGGGCGTGTTGCATCGCTTGACCGAACATGGCAACAGCGTGGTCGTCATCGAACACAATCTGGATGTCATCAAAACAGCCGACTGGGTCATTGATCTCGGGCCCGAAGGGGGTGCCGGGGGCGGCAAGATCATCGCCGAGGGCACCCCAGAAATGGTTGCCTCCACCAAAGGCAGCCACACCGGGCACTTTCTCAAGCAGGTATTGGATCAGTCACAGACCCGCCCGGCCAACACGGCAAAAAAGAAACCGGCTGCAAAAAAAGCGGCGACTCAGAAAAAATAAGGACGCCGGCACTTGGCCGGTGGCCCGATCACTCTACAGTGACCGACTTGGCAAGGTTGCGCGGCTTATCCACATCCGTGCCTTTGGCCAGGGCCGTGTGATACGAGAGCAGTTGCAGCGGCACGGTATGAACGATGGGCGATAAACTGCCATCGTGATCTGGCACTGTGATCACATGCACGCCCGGCTCTGATTTGAAGCCGGTATTGGCATCGGCCAGCACAAAGAGTTCACCACCCCGTGCCTTGACCTCCTGCAGGTTGCTCTTGAGCTTTTCCAGCAGGGCATCATTGGGCGCAACAGAAACCACCGGCATATTCTTGTCAACCAGCGCGAGTGGGCCGTGCTTGAGCTCCCCAGCCGCATAGGCCTCGGCATGGATATAGGTGATCTCTTTGAGCTTGAGCGCGCCTTCGAGCGCGATGGGGTAATGCACCCCCCGGCCCAGGAACAGCGCGTGGTGCTTTTCGGCGAACTGATGCGCCCAGTCTCTGATCTGGGGTTCGAGAGCGAGCACCGAGCCAATGGCCGCCGGCAAATGGCGCAGATCAGAAACCAGGTTGGCCAACGTGTCAGCAGCGATGCTGTTTTTAACTTTGGCCAGCACCAGGGTCAGCACATAAAGCGCGGCCAGCTGGGTCGTAAACGCCTTGGTCGAGGCCACGCCGATTTCCGGGCCAGCGTGCGTGAGAAAGCGCAGCGGACAGGCTCGGATAATGGCAGATTCGGGCACGTTACAGATGGCCAGGGTATGCGGCATGCCCAGATCCTGCGCATGCTTGAGCGCGGCCAAGGTATCGGCCGTCTCTCCGGATTGCGAGATGGCAATTACCAGAGTTCTCGCATCCGGAACGCTATCGCGATACCGGTATTCGCTGGCAACCTCGACTGTCGTGGGTAACTTGGCAATGCCTTCCAGCCAGTAACGGGCAGTCAACCCGGCGTGGTAACTCGTACCACAGGCCAGAATGAGGATACGGTCGATATCGGTGAAGATCTCTTCCGCTTTGGCGCCGAACCAACCGGCCTGGACAGTCTGCGTACTGCCCAGCATGTCCAGCGTATTGATGATAGCGCCGGGTTGCTCGAAGATTTCCTTCTGCATGTAGTGGTCGTACGGACCAAGCTCAACAGCATCGGCCGAAAGCTGGGATTCAACCTCTTCGCGCCAGACGGGCGTGCCATCCTGGCGGGTGATGTCAATACGCTCGGGGGTGAGCACCGCGACATCACCGTTTTCCAGATAGACCATACGACGTGTCACCTGCAACAGTGCAGCGGTATCCGATGCGGCGTAGTTGGCGTCATCCGCCAGGCCCAGTACCAGCGGCGAACCCTCACGCGCCACAATGGTCGTATGCGGGTTGTCCTGCTGGATCACGCCTATGGCGTAGGCACCAATCAGGCGCGTACAGGCCGTGCGGACAGCTGCGACAAGGTCGGAGGCACCGACTAAGTTCTGATGCACGAGGTGGGCGATGACTTCGGTATCGGTATCGGAGGTAAATTCATAACCCGCCGCTTTGAGCTCAGCACGAAGTTCTTCGTGGTTCTCGATGATGCCGTTATGCACGACCGCCAGGCCATTGGAAATATGCGGGTGGGCATTGCGTTCACAGGGGGCGCCGTGCGTGGCCCAGCGGGTGTGGGCAATCCCGGTTTCGCCACTCAGATGCTGTTTGTCGGTCTCTGCCGTTAGATCGGCCACACGCCCAGCAGAACGGACGCGAACAAGGCCATTGCCGTTAAGGACAGCCACACCGGCCGAGTCATAGCCCCGGTATTCGAGCTTGCGCAGGCCTTCCAGCAAAACACCGACGATGTTCTTGCGTCCTACTGCTGCGACGATACCGCACATACATCCGACTCCGACGTCTTAAACAATTTGCGCAATTATACCGGCCACCCGCCGCTCGGGCGCGACATAAGCTTATAAGAAAGGGATATAGGCCAGATCTAGGCTGAAGGGCCGTCTTTGCGGATAATCAAGTCATTGCATTCATCATCACGCCCGAGGTTCCCCATGCGTATTGCCAACGATATTACTGCCCTGATCGGCAACACCCCGCTTGTGCGACTTAACCGTCTGACCGATGGTGCCAAAGCCACCGTGGTAGCCAAGCTGGAATACTTCAACCCATCGCATAGCGTTAAGGACCGTATTGGCGTGGCCATGATCGATGCCGCCGAAAAGGCCGGCCTGATCAAGCCTGATACCGTCATCGTCGAGCCGACCAGCGGCAATACCGGCATCGCATTGGCCTTTGTCTGCGCCGCCCGCGGTTACAAGCTGGTGCTGACCATGCCGGAGACCATGTCGAAAGAGCGCCGCGCCCTGCTGCGTGCCTACGGTGCCGAACTGATCCTCACGCCGGGGCCCGACGGCATGGGCGGTGCCATCAAGAAGGCCGAAGAGCTTGTTGCGGCCAACCCGAACTACCTGATGCCGCAACAGTTCAAGAACCCGGCCAATCCGGAAATCCATCGCAGCACTACAGCTGAAGAGCTCTGGCGTGACACCGATGGCCAGATTGATATCCTGGTAGCCGGCGTGGGCACGGGCGGTACGATCACCGGCGTGGCCGAAGTGCTTAAGGCCAAAAAGCCGGGGTTTAAGGCAATTGCGGTCGAACCGGATGCGTCGCCCGTGCTCTCGGGAGGCCAAAAGGGCCCGCACCCCATCCAGGGTATCGGCGCCGGCTTTGTACCAGATGTGTTGAACACCGGCATCATCGACGAAGTCATCCGGGTCAAGAATGAGGATGCCTTTGCAACCGCGCAGCGCGCCGCGAAAGAAGAAGGCCTCCTTGTCGGGATTTCATCCGGAGCCGCGCTGTGGGCCGCACTGGATGTTGCCAAACGACCCGAAAATGCCGGCAAGCTGATTGCCGTGATCATCCCGTCTTTTGGTGAGCGTTACCTCAGCACGGCGCTCTTCGCCGGTCTGACGGATTAACTACGACCAACAAAAAACCGGGTTCATCGACCCGGTTTTTTTACTGTAATTTATTTTTTTATTTCGAGCGGGGCGATCGTTTTCTCCCGGGCTTACCGGTGGCAGCACGTACCGTGGCATTGGCCATCGTCGAGACGCTGTCTTCACTCACTTCGGTGAAACGCATCACAGCATCGTTAAAACGTTCAAAAGCCTCATTGGCCGAACGCATCGTCGAACGGATGGCCGCGGTAGCCACCTCCGACCCTGCCGGGGTTGCTTTGGCGATCTGATGCGCCAACTCATTCATGGATGCCATAAACCCGTTGTACTGGGTTTCAATCAACTGCACGGCATCTTCCTGGGCAGCCGTAGAAATCTCCACCAGGCTGCGCGAATAGAGCACGCCTTTCTCAACCTGCGGTTTAGCCAGTTCGCTCTGCAGCGTGACGGCCTCCCGGGGGCTCTGCACATTCAGCATCCGCTGTGTGCCTTGAGCGAAATCCACCATGGCCTCGCGCACGGCATGCAGATTCAGCGCCGCCATACGCTCCGCCGACATCAGCGCCGTATTGCCGACAGCAACTAGGGCCGCTACGGCAGCACGTTGCGCAGCAAACATATCTCCAAAATCGAATCCGGACATCTCGGGCTCCCTCAAACAGTCATTGAGTGTGTCCTATTCTAGACCTAAGCCACGGCAAAAGTCATGCTATCTGCATAAAACTGACGGATTTTTACGGCCGTGCCTCAAACCGCTTCAGGGTATCCAGGCTTACGTGGTCCAGCACCAGCTGGTGTGTGCTCTCAAGGATGACCAGGGGGGCGCACCCTTCAGCCAGGGCCTCCATCCAGCGACTCAGGCACAAACACCACTGATCGCCCGCCTTTAAACCCGGGAACTGCCACTGCGGTCTTGGGGTCGATAGATCATTTCCCCGGAGCTGGCTGAACGCCAGAAAATCTTCCGTCATGACGGCGCAAATCCAGTGCGCGCCTACATCGCCATCCTCCGATCGGCAGCAGCCATCACGCATGAATCCAGTCAGCGGATCAAAGGAACAGGGAACCAGCGGTTCACCAAAAACATTCCGGTCCATTCGGTGGTCTTTTGTGCTCATGGGCTTGATTCAGAAACGCATAGATTGCTCAGGAAAACTGATTCTAATCCGGAAGCTCCCGCGGATAAATCACACCTGACTCAACGGCGTACCAGAGCAACGCCCGTGACGGCGACACCCAGACCGACTAACTGAATCAACGAGAGGGTTTCGCCAAACAACAGCCAGGCAATCACCGCGGTCGATGGCGGCACCAGATAGAACAGGCTGGCCACATTGACCGAGGTGCCCGAACGAATCAGATGATTGAGCAGACCGATCGCGCCCATCGACAACACGAGGACCAGCCAGCTCAGGGCAAACACAAACTCGCCTGTCCACATGATCTGCAAACCGCCCGTGAGCAGAACAACGGGCAGCGTCGCCAGCCAGGCAGCGCCGAACTGGATGGCCGCACCGGAACGCCAATCAAAATGGGGGCAGAATCGCTTCTGGTACAGCGTGCCCAGCGTAATCCCCAGCAAGGCCAGCAGGGCAGGCACAACGCCAACCCAGCCAAAGCCCCCTTCTAAGCGAACCGACAGCACCATGACAGAGCCTGCCAGGCCTAGCGCCATCCCCAGCCACTGCCGGGCGCTCACCCGCTCGCCAACCACCACGCCAGCCAGCACCGCAGTCAGTAGTGGTTGCAAACCGACGAGCAGACTGACCACACCCGCCGGCAGCCCCTGACCAATGGCTACAAAAACCCCACCGAGGTAGAGCGCATGAATCAGTAGCCCGGCCACACACAGATGCAGCCACAATCGCGGCGCTCTGGGCCACGATGCGCCAGAGAGCAGCGCCAGCAAGGACATGAGCACAACGAGCGCCGAATACCGCACCAGCAGAAAACTCAGCGGCTCGGCATAGGGCAAGCCATATTTAGCGCCGATAAAACCGGTGCTCCAGAGAAACACAAACAGGAGCGGCAGAAAACGGTGGCGGGCAGGCATCACAGGCAAACACAGGAAATTTCGGGGTGAGCGAATGTTATCCTGTCGCCATGCCTTCAGCACAGGAACTTCAACCCGGATCGGCCGCCTTTCGTCGTGCGAACTGGGCGCTGATTCTGGGGGGCTTTGCCTGCTTCACCCTGCTCTATGGCACCCAACCGATCCTGCCGCAGTTCACCGATGCCTTCGGCATCTCGCCCACGGTAGCCAGCCTGGCCGTATCGGCAGGCACGTTGACGTTATCGATCCTGCTGATTCCGCTCAGCCTGCTCTCCGACCGCTATGGCCGTGCGCCGCTGATGAAAGCCGCGCTCCTCGGTGCCACCTTCTTTGCCGCCCTCTCTGCCCTGGCGCCGGATTTTGAATGGCTGGTGCTGTCCCGTGCCGGTGTGGGTGCCTGTATCGCCGCCCTGCCCGCCGCCGCCATGGCCTATCTGGGCGAAGAAATCGCGCCCGGGGCCCGTGCCCGGGTAATGGGTATGTACATTGCCGGTAATGCCCTCGGTGGCATGTTTGGCCGCTTCCTCTCGGCCGTGGTCACCCAATACAGCAGCTGGCACACCGGCCTGGCCGCACTGGCGGTCACCGGTGTCATCTGCACCATCCTCTTCTGGCGGCTGCTGCCACCGGCCCGGCACTTCCAGTCACGCTCCATGGCGCCCAGTGTGCTGTGGCAGGACATTGTCCGTATTTACAAAGACCCAGGGCTGCCCTGGCTTTTCACGACAGCATTTCTGATCATGGGGGCCTTCGTCAGCATCTATAACTACCTCGGCTTCCGGCTGAGCGAATCGCCCTATGATCTGGGCCCGGCGGCGATTGGCGCCATCTTCCTACTCTACGCACTCGGCAGTGCATCTTCAGCGCTGGCTGGCCACCTGGTTGATCGGTACGGTCGCAGTACCATCATGCTGGGTATGATCGGCGCCATGGCCATCGGTGTGCTCGCCACGCTGGATACCCGACTGGGGGTCATCATCACTGGGCTGGCGCTCTTTACCTTCGGCTATTTCGCCACACACGCCATCGCCAGCGGCTGGGTCGGCGCACGAGCAGGCGAGCGACGCGGTCTCGTCTCGGCGCTTTATCTTTCGAGCTACTATCTGGGCAGCAGTTTTCTGGGGAGCACCTCGGGGCCGCTATGGACGCACTTTGCCTGGCCCGGCATGGTGGCAGGACTGATGCTCTGTGTCAGCCTGGTCTTTGGTGTCGCACTCTATCTGGCCAACCTGGAGCGCCGCGGTCGCTAGACCCGTGATCTGGATTATCGGGCCGGCGTATAGGCGCCGTTGACTGATTTGAGTGCCCGGCGGTTCATGTCTTCGGTACCGCACTCGCCGCGCAATCCGCGCAGCACAATACGATCCGGTTCATTGCGGATGTAGAAGGTGCACTGACCGTTTTCATTGGCATAGAGAAACTGATTCGGATCCTCCGTGCGTGTGGCCCAGCCCCACAGCGTCAGGCAATCCGCCGGGCCGTTCACACAGCCCTGGCCCGGCGTAATATTGCCAGCTGATAAGCGAAAGTTAAGACCTGCGCTTCCCAGACCGGTCACTTCGATCTGCGCGGTTTCTCCCTTGAGAAACAGCCCGGAAAGATTCGTTTCCAGCGCGCCGGCGATCGCCGAGCCCGACATCCCCAACGCCAAGACGGCTGCGGCTGCAATTCCGGTTCGTTTCAACATCCTGATTCCTCTGTTTTCTCTAATGAAGGCCGGTTGGCCAAGGGCCGCACACCGGTTTATGCAATAAACTGTCAGTATTCTACGATTGTTTTGGCATGACTCCATGAAACCCGCTCCGCGCACCCGCCTTCTGATGCTGTTCACCTGCCTGGCACTCACCGCCTGCGCTGGCCCTAAAGTACTCAGCCAGACCGATGACAGCATCACCTTCGCGTTCCCCAGCGGCCGCCATGGCATTGACGACGTGAAGGAAGATGCCGAACTCTACTGCCGCAAACGCGGACGTAACGCCGAACTTCGCGGCGACAAATTCTGCACCGCCGACTGCCTGAGTTGCCCGCTGCAATGTCGTGCCACCTTCGTGTGCCGCTAAGACACAACCCCGCATCGAATGATCACCCTGAAGAACATCACCCTGCGCCGTGGCGCACGGGTCCTGCTTGACGACGCCTCCTGCGTCATCAACCCCGGTGAACGCGTCGGTCTGGTCGGCCGTAATGGTGCCGGCAAATCCACGCTCTTTGCACTGCTCAATGGCACCCTGCACGAAGACCGGGGTGACTTTGTCATCCCCACACAATGGCGCATGGCGCAGGTTGCGCAGGACATGCCGGAGACCGATGACAGTGCCACACGCTTTGTGATCGAAGGTGATACCCGGCTCGTCGAAGCCGAAGCCGAAGTCACTGCTGCCGAGGCCAGCGGTGATGGCGAGCGTATGGCCTACGCTTATACGCACCTGAACGATGTCGGTGCCCACGATGCACAAGCCCGCGCCCAGGCCTTGATCCTGGGGCTGGGTTTCAAGCCAGGCGAACTCGACAAACCCGTCAGGAGCTTTTCCGGCGGATGGCGCATGCGCCTCCAACTGGCGCGTGCACTGATGTGCCCATCGGATCTGCTGCTGCTCGACGAACCGACCAACCACCTGGATATGGACGCGCTGGTCTGGCTGGAAGCCTGGCTCAAGCGCTACCCCGGCACGCTGATCGTGATCAGCCACGACCGCGAGTTTCTTGACGCCATCACGAATGTCACGATCCATATCGACCACGGCAAACTCGTGCGCTACGGTGGCAACTACAGTGCCTTTGAAGATCTGCGTGCCGAACAGCTGGCCATTCAGCAGGCCTCCTTCGCCAAACAACAGGAAAAGATTGCCCACCTGCAATCTTTCATCAACCGTTTCAAGGCCAAAGCCAGCAAGGCCAAACAGGCGCAGAGCCGGGTCAAGGCCCTGGAACGCATGGAAAAGATTGCACCGGTGCTGGCCGATGCCGAGTTCAGCTTCGAATTCGAGGAGCCCGGCGCGCTCCCCAACCCCATGCTGGCTATGGAAGACGCCGCGTTTGGTTACCCGCCCCCGGCCGATGCCGCAGCCGGCTCACCGCCCACGCTGATCGTGCAACACGTTAACCGCTCGGTGTTAGCGGGTCAGCGTATCGGCATTCTGGGCGCCAACGGCCAGGGTAAATCAACCCTGGTCAAAACCATTGCCCAGGACCTGCAAGTCCAAAGCGGCACTGTCACCGAGGGCCGTGGGCTAACCATTGGCTATTTCGCCCAGCAGGAACTGGATGTGCTGTCAGCTGACAGCACCCCGCTGGAACACATGATCCGGCTGGCCAAAGATGTACTGGCCAAAGGCGTCACGGGTCGCGATACCCGTCAGCAAAGTCTGCGGACCTACCTGGGCACCTTCAACTTCTCGGGTGATCAGGTCATGCAAGCGGTAGGGACCATGAGCGGTGGCGAAAAGGCACGTCTGGTCCTGGCGATGATTGTCTGGTTGCGCCCTAACCTGCTGTTGCTCGATGAACCCACTAACCATCTGGATCTAGCCACACGAGAAGCCTTGTCGGTTGCACTGAACGAATTCGAAGGCACGGTCATGCTCGTCAGTCACGATCGCGCCCTGTTGCGTGCCGTCTGCGACAGCTTCTGGTTAGTCGCCAACGGTAGCGTGAGCGATTTCGACGGTGACCTGGACGATTACCAGCAATACCTGCTCGATGAAGCACGCCGTCAGCGAGACGCGGCGGCAGCACCTAAAGCGGTCCGGACATCCATCGCACCGCCCCCGTCCGCGACCAAGGCGAAACCGGCTTCACGGCAGCTCAAGGCCCTGCAAAAAGATCTGGAAAAAATCGATCAGCGGATTCCGCAGTTGCAATCTGAGAAATCTGCGCTGGAAAGCGCGCTGGCCGCCACCAACGACCCGGCCACACTCACGTCAACTGGCAGTAAACTGCACGCTGTGCAAGACGAACTGGATGCGCTGGAAGGCCGCTGGCTGGAACTCTCGGAAGCAATCGAAGCCTGTCAGGGCTGAGCTGCTAACACTTCACCACAAAGAACGTATGGATCCGATCATTGTTGTTGCTGCACTGGTTGCCATTCTGGCCGCCGTCGCGGGTTACCTGGCTGGTGCCCTCGGTGGCCGTGCCCGCGCAACCGCCGCAGAAACCCGCGCCGAGCGCTTGCCGCTGGTCGAAGGCCGCCTGCAAGAGGCCGAGCAACAACTGGGTATTCTCAACACCCAGATCGCCACGCTCACCACACAACTGACGCAGGAGCGCAGCCAGAACGCTGAAAAGATCGCTCTGCTGCAGAGCGCCCGCGACGAACTGACCCACCAGTTCAAGAATCTGGCCAACGATATTCTGGAAGAAAAATCGAAGCGCTTCAGCGAACAGAATCAGCAGAGCCTCGGGCAACTGCTTGAACCGCTCAAGACCCGGTTGCAGGAGTTCCAGGGCAAGGTCGAGCAGGTCTATGTGCAGGAAGGTAAGGACCGTAGCGCACTGGCCGAACAGGTACGTCAGCTCATGGAGCTGAATAAGACGGTGAGCCAGGAAGCGAACAATCTCACCAAGGCACTCAAAGGTTCCAACAAGACCCAGGGCAATTGGGGCGAACTGATTCTGGAGCGGGTGCTTGAAACGGCCGGCCTACGCAAGGGTGAAGAGTACGACGTGCAGGAAAGCCACACCACCGGCGACGGCAAACGTTTGCAACCGGATGTGGTGCTGCACCTACCGGAGGACCGGCACCTGGTCATCGATGCCAAAGCCACGCTGGTCGCCTACGAAGACTATGCCAACGCCGAAGACGAGAAACACCGCGAGGCCGCGCTCAAGCGCCACCTCGACGCCGTACGCACCCACATCAAGGGCCTCTCGGATAAGAACTATCAGGACCTCTATGGCCTGAAGTCGCTTGATTTCGTGCTGATGTTCATCCCCATCGAACCGGCGTTCATGTTGGCGGTAACCCATGACCGTGAACTGTTTATGGATGCGTGGAACAAGAATGTGTTGCTGGTCAGTCCGTCCACCCTGCTCTTCGTCGTACGCACGGTTGCCAGCCTCTGGCGGCAGGAAGCGCAGAACCGCAACGCGCAGGACATCGCCAAACGCGGCGCCGAGCTCTACGACAAACTGGCTGGCTTTGTAGAGGACATGGAGTCTCTGGGCAATCGGCTAAGCCAGGCACAGAAAGATTACGACGGTGCCATCAACAAACTCTCGACCGGCAAAGGCAACGTGATCCGTCAGGCCGAGATGCTCAAGAAGCTGGGCGTCAAACCCAACAAGTCGCTTCCCGCCGGCATCGTCGACAGCGCACTCGATGCCGCCGACATGGAATAGGGGCGTCAGTACGTCCAAGTGCAGTTTTATTGATCCAGATCAAATAATTAGCCGTCAATAAACCGGACGCACCGCAGCATATCGGGCATGATCGGGGCACTTTTCAACGCCCTGAGACACCCTATGGCCCACGCCCACGCTGTTTCGCACGACCCGATGCCGCACATCCTGCCCACGCTGCAACCCCTGTTGCAACAGGGCGGCCTGAAGCCGCTCGCAATGGGCGGGCGCACCCTGCTCCCGATCGTACAGGGGGGCATGGGCGTTGGCGTATCCGCTCACTCGCTGGCAGGCACGGTGGCTGCCTGCGGCGGTGTGGGCACCATTGCCTCGGTCGATCTGCGTCACCTGCATCGCGATCTGGCCGAGCAGACCCGCAAGGTCCGTGGCGAAGAAGGCAAGCGGCTCATCGATGCCGCCAACCAGGAAGCGCTGAAACGCGAGATCCGGGTCGCGAAAGAGCTGGCCCAGGGCCGCGGCATGATTGCCGTTAACGTGATGAAGGCGCTCTCGGCCTACCAGAGCTATGTCACCACGGCCTTACACGCCGGCGCTGACGCACTCGTGGTCGGAGCCGGCCTGCCGCTCGATCTGCCGGATCTGGCCGCTGATTTTCCGGAAGTGGCCTTGATTCCGATCCTGTCGGATGCGCGCGGCGTAAAAATCATCATGAAGAAGTGGGCGCGGGCAAATCGCCTGCCCGCAGCGATTGTGCTGGAGCATCCCGGTTATGCCGGTGGTCACCTGGGCGCCGCCTCGGTCAGCGACCTGCACGACACCCGCTTCGATTTCGACACCGTCATTCCGGAAACCCTTGCCGTCCTTCGCGAATTTGGCGTTGAAGACAGCGTGCCCATCATTGCTGCCGGCGGCATCCGTTCCTACGAGGACATCCGTCGCATGCAATCGCTCGGCGCTGCCGCTGCACAACTCGGTACCGCCTTTGCCGTGACTGCCGAGGGCGATGCCAGCCCGGCCTTCAAGGAAATCCTGGCCGGCGCCCGTGAAGAAGACATGGTGGAATTTGTCAGCGTCGCTGGCCTGCCCGCCCGCGCCGTCAAAACACCGTGGCTGGCCCACTACCTGGAAAAGGTTGAAAAACTCCAGGCGCGCGCCAAAGAAAAGGCTCAATGCATCAAATCCTTTGACTGCCTGGCCCACTGTGGATTGCGCGATGGAAACGGCAAGGTCGGCCAGTTCTGTATTGATCATCAGCTCACGCTCGCCTACAAGGGCGAAGGCGCCAAGGGGTTGTTCTTCCGCGGTGTCGGCGACCTGCCCTTCGGCAAGCAGATCCGCAGCGTTAAAGATCTGATGAGTGCGCTGCTGATGGCGAACGCTACGATCTGTCCGCAGAACTAAAGAACCCCAACTTCTCTTCACGCGGCAATTGCTTCAAGGCCCATTCGGCCTTGGAGGCCGCTGAACGATCGGCATATTCGGCTTGTGCTACTACGCGTACCGGCGGATTGGCCCGTGTGTAACGCGCGCCTTTACCGGATTGATGCGCAGAAAAGCGCGCTTCAATATCGGTGGTAATACCGGCGTAATAGCTACCGTTAGCGCATTCGAGCAGATAGAGGTACCAGATCGGGTGTGACATGATGCGGGAGCATAACAAGTTGCCTACAATGCCGCATGCCCGAGCAAGCCGCTTCCCTCATCCACTGGCAGGAAAATGGCCAGCCCCGTCACGCGCGCTGGCGCTCTGAGGCCGGTCTGCCCGCACCTGAACAGGTTATCGTGGCCGATGACACCCTATCAGCCGATGCAGCTTTCCGGCTGATCCAGGCAGGCACGGCCATTCTCTGGCGCGGCGACTACCCCAATGCCCGCCATCTCCTGCAGGCACTAACCCGCCGCGTTGACCGCCCCCCCAGAAACCCGCCACCCGCTACCCAATCTGCCCTGGAGGCCTTCGAACAGCACCGCGCTGCCCAGGGCCGTCGGGCCACCCTGCTGGGCCGTCTGCTGATCCCGCTGACCGCCGACTTCCGAATTCCGCTGCGCCGTGGCCAGGAAGTGAGGGACGCCTGCATCGCGGCGCTGGGCGAACCCCAAGCGGATGCCGCTGATGCCGTCATCAGCCTGCGCGGCCTGCTGGCCCTGGTCAGCGCCTGGGAGTGGCGTAAGAAAGGCGCTTTTGTCCCTGCACTCGACGCAAACATTCACCCGCACTTTGGTGTGTTTTCCCCGGTACGTGGCGAATACGTTGATCTGGTTGCCCAGGCGCCCTTGCCGCAACCCTGTGATCTTGCCTACGACATCGGCGTCGGCTCGGGCGTTCTGAGCGCCGTACTCGCCAAGCGCGGCATCCCACAGGTCATCGCAACGGATACGGACCCAAGGGCGCTGGCCTGTGCCACCGACAATCTGCAGTCTCTGGGTTACGACCCACAGGTGCAGCTGCTTCAAGCTGACCTGTTTCCGCCCCGCGCCGAGATAGCGCAACCGGCCGACCTGATCCTGTGCAACCCACCCTGGCTGCCGGCAGAGCCCACCTCCCCGATTGAAGCGGCCGTTTATGACCCCGACTCCCGTATGTTGCGGGCCTACCTTGCAGGTGTAGCCCAACATCTCTCGGCAACCGGCGAAGCTTGGCTGGTGTTATCGGATATTGCCGAACACCTGGGCCTTCGGAGCCGCGAGCAATTGCTCGAGTGGATCTCGGACGCCGGTCTGGTCGTTGCGGGCCGTCTGGACACACGCCCACACCATCCCAAAACGCGAAATAACACTGACGCGCTGCACAAAGCCCGCTCCCGTGAAATCACGTCGCTCTGGCGCCTAAAAAAGCGCTGAAAATTAGGTCGAAACAGGACCTGAAGCATTGACGCACGGGGCTCCGGTGCGGATACTCATAGTTTCGCCGAATTAACCTGACGGCAGCCGAGGCTCGCATAACGAGCCCTTTATAACGATTACTTGAATTCAAGGGGACACCATGTCTGACAAGTCGAAGATCATCTACACGCTGACGGACGAAGCACCGCTGCTCGCCACCTGTGCCTTCCTGCCGATCATCCGTACCTTTACGGAGCCGGCCGGGGTTGAAATCGTGAAGAGCGATATTTCGGTGTCTGCCCGTGTCCTCGCCGAGTTTGCCGAGTTCCTCAGCGATGACCAGAAGGTCCCCGACAACCTGGCCGAGCTGGGCAAACTGACCCTGCTGCCGGACACCAACATCATCAAGCTGCCGAACATCAGTGCTTCGGTCGCCCAGCTCAAAGCCTGTGTCAAGGAACTGCAAGCGAAGGGTTACCCCATTCCCGACTATCCGGAAGCGCCATCGACCGATGCCGAAAAAGACATCGCCAAGCGCTACGGCAAGTGCCTGGGCTCCGCCGTTAACCCGGTGCTGCGCGAGGGCAACTCCGATCGCCGCGCGCCGCAGGCCGTCAAGAACTTCGCCAAAAAGAACCCGCATTCGATGGGCAAGTGGAATCAGTGGTCACAGTCGCACGTCTCGCACATGCACACCGGTGACTTCTACCACGGTGAAAAATCGATGACGCTGGACAAGGCCCGGAACGTCCGCATGGAACTGGTGGCCAAGGGCGGCAAGACCACCGTACTCAAGGAAAAGGTCGCCCTCAAAGCCGGCGAGATCATCGACTCGATGTTCATGAGCAAGAAGGCTCTGTGCAAGTTCTACGAAGACGAAATGGAAGATTGCCGCAAGTCGGGCATCCTCTTCTCGTTGCACGTGAAGGCCACGATGATGAAGGTCTCGCACCCGATCGTCTTCGGACACTGCGTCAAGATTTACTACAAGGATGCTTTCGAAAAGCACGCCAAGCTGTTTGAAGAACTCGGCATCAACGTTAACAACGGCATGGTCGATCTGTACGAAAAGATCAAAACCCTACCCGCCTCGAAGCACGAAGAAATCATCCGCGACCTGCATGCCTGCCATGAGCACCGTCCGGAACTGGCCATGGTCGACTCGGCCAAAGGCATCACCAACTTCCATTCACCGAACGACATCATCGTCGACGCCTCCATGCCGGCCATGATCCGTGCTGGCGGCAAGATGTGGGGTGCCGATGGCAAGCAGTACGACGCCAAGTGCGTTATGCCGGAATCGACCTTTGCCCGTATCTACCAGGAGATGATCAACTTCTGTAAGACCAACGGCAACTTCGACCCGAAGACCATGGGTACCGTGCCCAATGTCGGTCTGATGGCGCAGAAGGCCGAAGAATACGGCTCACACGACAAGACCTTCGAAATCGCCGAAGACGGCATCGCCAATGTGGTCGACATCGACACCGGTGAAGTGCTGCTGACGCAGAACGTTGAGAAGGGCGACATCTGGCGTATGTGTCAGGTCAAGGATGAGCCGATCCGTGACTGGGTCAAGCTGGCCGTTACCCGTGCCCGTAACTCCAACACCCCGGCCATCTTCTGGCTGGATCCGTACCGCCCGCATGAAGCCGAGCTGATCAAGAAGGTCAAGACCTACCTGAAGGATTACGACACCAACGGTCTGGATATCCAGATCATGTCGCAAGTGCGCGCCATGCGTTACACGCTGGAGCGCGTGATCCGCGGTCTGGACACCATCTCGGTCACCGGCAACATCCTGCGTGACTACCTGACCGACCTCTTCCCGATCATGGAACTGGGCACCTCGGCCAAGATGCTGTCGATCGTTCCGCTCATGGCGGGTGGCGGCATGTACGAAACCGGCGCCGGCGGTTCGGCACCGAAGCACGTGCAACAGCTGACCGAAGAAAACCACCTGCGCTGGGATTCGCTGGGCGAGTTCCTGGCACTGGCCGTGTCTCTGGAAGACCTGGGCATCAAGACCAACAACAGCCGCGCCAAGCTGCTGGCCAAAACGCTGGATGCCGCTACCGGCAAACTGCTCGACAACAACAAGTCGCCCTCGCCCAAAACCGGCGAACTCGACAACCGGGGCAGCCAATTCTACCTGGCCATGTACTGGGCCCAGGAACTGGCCAACCAGACCGAAGACAAGGCTCTGGCCGACAAGTTCAAGGCCCTGGCCAAGACACTGACCGACAACGAAGCCCAGATCGTGGCCGAGATGAAGACGGTACAGGGCAAGGCCGTCGATATCGGTGGTTACTACAAGGCCGATTCGGAAAAGTGCAAAACGGTCATGCGTCCGAGCACGACGCTGAACGCCGCACTGAAGGCTGCTCGCGGCT
Organism: Rhodocyclaceae bacterium; assembly: GCA_041311015.1. Lineage (GTDB taxonomy): Bacteria > Pseudomonadota > Gammaproteobacteria > Burkholderiales > Rhodocyclaceae > Fluviibacter. The sequence goes on from JBFYKG010000003.1 coordinate 34,236, forward strand.
AAGCGGCTACCGGGCTTTCACTAAAACCCACCGCTTGCGGTGGGTTTTTTCTTATCAAGGCAAATTAGACATGAGCAATCTGAACCCCGACTTCTGGCAGGAACGGTTCGAGTCCGGCCAAACTGGCTGGGATCGCGGCGCCCCCAACCCGCAGCTCATGCACTGGCTTGATACCGGCACGCTCACGCCGTGTCGCATTGCTGTTCCCGGCTGCGGGAGAGGCTGGGAGGTGGCAGAGCTTGCACAACGTGGCTTTGAAGTCACCGGGCTCGATTACACCGACGCCGCTATTCGGGAGGCTCAGGCCAACCTTGGTCAGATGGGGCTTACTGCCAACATCATCAAAGCAGACGTTCTAAGCTATTCCCCGGACCAACCCTATGACGCCGTCTACGAGCAAACCTGTCTGTGTGCGATCGATCCAGATCACTGGATTGACTACGCCGAGCAGTTATCGCGCTGGATCAGGCCCGGCGGGCACCTCTACGCACTCTTCATGCAAGCCAACCGACCCGGCGCCCAGGAGGGGCTGAAGGAAGGACCACCCTTCCATTGCGACATCAACGCCATGCACGCACTCTTTAACAGACGCGCCTGGATATGGCCGGAATCGTTACCGACGGCTGTCAAACACCCGAATGGACTCTTCGAACTGGCGATACGACTGGAGCGTAAACCCTGATCAGCCAATAAAACGTACGAACTCGTCCACCTGCACACGGGTTGTCTTCAGGGTATTAACGATCGCCCGCTTGTCTTCATAACCCAACGCCATGCCGCAGACCACCGCCTCGTTTTCAGGCAGGGCCAGGTGGCGCGCAATAATCTTGTGGAACTGGTTAAAGGCGGCCTGCGGGCAGGTTGCCAACCCATGGCCAACAGCGCTGATCATGATGTTCTCCATGAACATGCCGTAATCGAGCATACTGCCTCGCCCCATCACACGGTCGATGGTAAAGATCAAACCGACCGGCGCATCAAAGAATCTGAAGTTTCGGGCATGCTGTTGCTGCATGCCTGCCTTGTCGTCTTTAGCCAGGCCGAGTAATCCATAGAGATCAAACCCCACCTTGCGCCGACGTCCGATAAAAGGCTCGATCCATTCCTTGGGGTAGTAATCGTATTCTTCATGGTGCTGCGCGGCCTTCTCGGGGTTGAGAAAGGCATCCACGATCTCATCACTCAGACGCGTCTTGGCATCACCCGTCAGCACATAAACGCGCCAGGGCTGGGTATTAGTTCCCGATGGCGCACGAGACGCGACCTCCAGGATCTCCTTCACCATCAATAGATCAACGGGTGTATCCAGAAACGCCCGCACCGATCGGCGGCGGACAATGGCCTGATCGACGATCTCACTTCGCTTCACGATCAGGCTTTCGGGGCCTCTTGTGGACGACGCGGCGCCAGCACCGTCGCCTCACCTTCGAGCACGGTATTGCCATGCACCTGACAGACTGTGTCGAGCACCACGCGGTTCTTGGCCACATCAATCGATTTCACCGTCACGATCGCCCGAACGGTCTCTCCCGGATGGACAGGTGCCTTAAATCGTAATGACTGAGACAAATAAATGGTTCCGAGGCCGGGTAGCTTGTTACCGATACAGGCAGACACAATCCCCGCCGTCAGCAGGCCGTGTGCAATGCGACCATGAAATGTCGTATGTTCGGCAAACTCCTGATTCAGGTGTACCGCATTCATATCACCCGAAGCGGCGGCGAACATCAGGATATCGGCCTCAGTCACCGTCTTGGCATAACTCCGACTCATGCCCACTTCCAGCTTATCTATCGTGTAGCCGATATCGTCTTCTGCAAACGTAATACTGCTTCCAGTCATTCTAAAACCTCTCAGGCGCCCAGGCCGTCCCAGCGTTGCACCAGCGTATTCTCAATCTCGAAAAGATCCAGAACCCGGCCGACCGTGTGATCCACCAGGTCCATAATGCTCTGGGGCTTAGTGTAGAACGCCGGCACCGGGGGCATCACAATGGCCCCATTCTCAGTAACCTGCGCCATCGTTCTAATATGCCCAGCATGCAGCGGGGTTTCCCGCAGGAGTAACACAAGTCGACGGCGCTCTTTGAGCACCACATCAGCCGCGCGCGTAATCAGATTACTGGTTGACCCCCAGGCAATGTCGGACATGGTGTGGACCGAACAGGGTGCAACCACCATGCCCAGCGTTGGCAACGAGCCCGACGCAATGGCGGCGCCAATATTCTTGGGGGCATGCACTACAGAAGCGAGCGATTCCACCATGGCAACCGTGTAATCGGTTTCTGCGGCCATCGTCAGCTTGGCCGCATCGCTCATCACCAGATGCGATTCGATACCGGCAATCCTGAGCGTCTCAAGCAGCCGTACACCATACACCGTGCCAGAAGCACCGGTAATGCCAACGATCAGTCTTTTACGAGCAGTCATATGAGCGCATCCAAGCAATCACCAAGACCGGTGGCGGACAGGGCGGGATTCGAACCCGCGTTAGGGTATTACCCTAAACACGCTTTCCAGGCGTGCGACTTAAACCACTCATCCACCTGTCCGAAGGCCGCAATTATAACAGAGGGGTAGGCTCCGACCATTCGGCGAGGAACTCGCCCCAATGGGGGCCTGGCAGCTCTTTAATCGATGTCCGGACCAGGGCCTCTTCTTCGGCAGCCTGCTCACGGGTGAGGTCACCGCGCATAAGGCGGAAGCGGTTATAGACCAAATAGGTGTTCACCACATCGGTTTCGCAATAATCACGGATCTTGCCGGGGTCGCCGGCCTGCCAGGTAGGCCATACCAGGTTACCGGCCATACCGACCTTGCCCGGGAAGCCCATGAGTTTGGCCATGGCATCGAGCGGTGCGCTGGCGCGTGGCTGGTACATGGCCAACAGATCCATCAGGTCAGTATGTCGGCTGTGATAGCGGCTGACATAGTTGTTCCACTTGAACTCACGCGAGTCGTTATAGTCGCCCTCGCCCTGATCCCAGTAGCGGGGTGCGCTCACACCATGCATGAGCCCCCGGTAGTGCAGTACCGGTAGATCAAAGCCGCCACCGTTCCACGATACCAGGGTGGGCGTCAGGCGCTCGAGGCCATCAAAAAAACGCTGGATGATGGCGCCTTCATCCAACTCTGGCGCAGACAGCGAAAACACCTTGAAGCCGGCATCGCTGCGGAATGCGCAGGAGATGGTCACGATGCGATGCAGGTAGTGCGGCAGAAAATCATTGCCGCTCTGGGCGCGGCGCTGCTGGAACGCCAGCTCGGCAACCTCTTCGTCCGACAGATCTGCAGGTAGATCATTGAGATTACGCAGACCGGCCACATCGGGGATGGTCTCGATATCAAAAACGAGGATCGGCACCATATACGTTACTCGGCGATTTATTCCGGAAAGACACCGGTGGAAAGATAACGGTCACCGCGGTCACAGACAATGCTGACCACCGTGGCGCCAGGATTGTTACGAGCCACCTCAAGCGCCACGCACATGGCGCCGCCCGAGGAAATGCCGGCGAAGATGCCTTCTTCTGCTGCCAGACGTCGCGTCATGGCTTCAGCTTCGGCCTGACCCACATAGATCAGTTCATCGACCCGTGCCTTGTCATAGATTTTTGGCAGGTAGGCCTCGGGCCATTTACGGATACCGGGGATCTGCGCGCCCTCTTTGGGCTGAACACCGATGATGCGGATGTCGGGATTCTTTTCCTTGAGGAACCGCGACACGCCCATGATGGTACCGGTCGTGCCCATGCTCGACACAAAGTGCGTGATCTGCCCTGCGGTATCACGCCAGATTTCGGGGCCAGTACCCTCGTAATGCGCGATAGGATTGTCCGGATTGGCAAACTGATCGAGCACCACGCCTTTGCCCTCAGCGACCAGACGATTGGCCACATCGCGGGCGAGCTCCATGCTGCCGCTGACCGGGGTTAGCACCAGTTCGGCACCAAAGGCTTTCATAGTCTGCCGGCGTTCCATCGTCTGGTTCTCGGGCATCACGAGAATCATTTTGTAGCCGCGCATGGCAGCCGCCATGGCCAGTGCAATCCCGGTATTACCGGAGGTGGCTTCGATCAGCGTATCGCCGGGCTTGATCTGTCCCCGTGCTTCGGCATGGAGGATCATCGAGAGTGCGGGGCGGTCCTTGACCGAGCCCGCAGGGTTGTTGCCTTCCAGCTTGGCCAGCACCACGCTGCCCACGGCCGAAAGTGCCGATGCTTCAAGCCGCTGTATGTGAACTAGCGGCGTATTACCAACCGTATCGGCCAGCGTTTTATAACTGGGGCGGGTGGGCATGCAGCCACTCCACGTATTTGCCGACGCCCTGCTCCACGGTATGAAATCCAGCGTCATAGCCGGCATCACGCAGGTTTGTCAGATCGGCCTGGGTATAGGCCTGATACTTGCCCTTAAGCGCTTCGGGGAACGGCACATATTCGATCAGACCCTGAGCCACCAGTTGTTCCAGCGAGAGCTCGGCTTCTCCATTGAGCCGGCGACAGCTATTCACGGTCGCAGCGGCGACATCATTAAAGCTCTGCGCCTTACCCGAACCGAGGTTGAAAATGCCAGAGACTTGTGGGTTCTCGAGAAACCAGAGATTCACGCGCACCAGATCTTCGACAAAGACGAAATCGCGCTGCTGCCCACCGTTGGGGTAACCGTGCGAGCCTTCAAAGAGTTTGACCTTACCGTCCTTCTGGAACTGGTTGAAGTTATGAAAGGCGACTGAGGCCATGCGCCCCTTATGCGATTCGCGCGGGCCATAGACATTGAAATAGCGGAACCCGGCGATCTGGGCACCGTGCTCGTTTAAACGGCGACGCACGATCTGGTCAAAAAGCAGTTTCGAGTAGCCGTATACATTGAGCGGTGCTTCGCAGCCGGGCTCTTCCCGGAACTCGGTGCTACCACCATAAGTGGCGGCGCTGGAGGCATACAGCATAGGCACATCCTGATCCTGCGCCCAGTTCAGCAGATCGACAGAGTAACGGTAGTTGTTCTCCATCATGTAATGGCCGTCGTGCTCCATGGTGTCGGAACAGGCGCCCTGATGCAGGATGGCATCGATCTCGCCGTCAAAATCCCCGGCCTGCAGTCGCGGCAGGAAATCGCGCTTATCGAAGTAATCGCTGATCTCGCAATCAACCATGTTGTGGAACTTGGCGGCATTGGTCAGGTTATCGACAGCGATGATGTCGGTGATCCCACGCTCATTGAGCGCCTTGACGATGTTGGCGCCGATAAAACCTGCTGCGCCGGTAACGAGGACGGTCATGATGTTCTCCGATGAATTCTTCGCGGCTTAAACCGCTTGTTGCAGTTCGTCACGCGTTACGACGGCTGTACCCAGCTTGCCCACCACAATGCTGGCCGCCAGATTGGCGACGCGCACCGCCTCGGGGTAATCAGCGCCGCTGGCCAGCATCAGCGCCAGCGTGGCAATCACGGTATCGCCTGCCCCCGACACATCGAACACCTCACGGGCTTTAGCGGCCTGATTAAAGGTGCCTTCCGGGCGGAACAACGTCATGCCTTCTTCGCTCCGGGTCAGCAACAGCGCATCCAGACCCAACTGCTCACGCAGCGCGTCGGCCTTAGCCTTTAGGTCAGCTTCGTTCTCCCACTTGCCCACCACTTCGCGCAACTCCGAGCGATTGGGCGTCAGCAGGCTAGCACCCGCATATCGGGCGTAATCATCGCCTTTCGGATCGACCAGAACCCGCTTACCAGCCTTACGGGCCATCTCGATCATGGTCGTAATGTGCGTGAGGCCACCCTTGCCGTAATCCGACAGAATAACCAGATCATGGTCAGCCAGCTGACGCTCGAAGTCATCTAGCTTGGCCTGCAGGACTTCGTGCGATGGCGCGGTTTCAAAGTCGATGCGCAGCAGCTGCTGCTGGCGCCCCAGCACCCGCAGCTTGACCGTGGTGCGGATATTGGCGTCGTCGTGGAGCCCGGTAGCGACGCCTGCTTCTTGCAACAGGCCGCGCAGGGTCTGGCCGGCTTCATCCGTGCCGACCACCGATAGCAGCGAGACCTTACCCCCAAGCGCGACAATATTGCGCGCCACGTTGGCGGCGCCACCCGGGCGGACTTCTTCTTTGTTGACGTGCACCACAGGCACCGGCGCCTCAGGCGAGATGCGCGAGACTTCGCCAAACCAGTAGCGGTCCAGCATGACATCGCCAACGACAAGCAGACGGGTTTTGGAGAAATCGATCGTGGTCATGGTGTTTTCTAGGGATTTAATTCATCAAGGACACGGCGTACGCCATCTTCCCATTGCGGCAGTTTAAGCGCAAAACTGCGCTCCAGCAGCTGGGTATTCAAACGGGAGTTCTGCGGCCGTTTAGCCGGCAGCGGATACTCGCTGGCAGGAATCGGCTTGAGACCGGTGTCGGCCAGGGCCAAGGGCAACCCCTGAGCCCGGGCATGATCGATGACCAGTCGGGCGTACCCATACCAGCTGGTCTCGCCCGCGGCCGCCAGATGATACGTGCCACCTGGCGCACGACCGGAAAGCACATCGCGCAGGGCATGGGCCGTCACATCAGCAATCAGTTCGGCCGAGGTCGGCGCACCAATCTGGTCGTCAATCACATTGAGCGCCGTGCGTTCCTGTGCCAGGCGCAAAATGGTTTTGGCAAAGTTGCTGCCATGCGCGCCATAGACCCAGCTGGTTCTGAAGATCAGATGGCGACACAAGGCATCACGGATCCTCTGTTCGCCATCCAGTTTGGTCTGGCCATACACACTGAGCGGGTTCGTGATGTCGTCTTCGACGTAGGCATCCGGCTTGGTCCCATCAAACACATAGTCGGTGGAGTAATGCACCAATAACGAACCCATCTCCCGGGCATACAGCGCGAGTTCAGCGACGGCATCACCATTAACGCGCCGAGCCATGGCCTGATCGGTTTCGGCCTTATCGACGGCTGTATAGGCGGCCGCATTGACGATGACTTCGGGTTCGTATGTCTCGAGCGCGGCTTCTACCTGAGCTGGATCGGCCAGATCGCATTCCTTACGACTTAAAGACGTCAAAAGACCCAGCGGCGCGAGTGCTCGCTGCAACTCCCAGCCAACCTGGCCGTCCTTGCCGAGCAGAAGGATCTTTTTATAAAATCCCATCGCGCGCCTCAGGCATCTTTCGTGGCGTAATGGGTTTCTACCCAGGCGCGGTATTCACCGCTGGTCACATGACTGACCCATTCCTGGTTATCCAGATACCACTGAACGGTTTTACGGATGCCGGTCTCGAAGGTTTCCTGTGGCTTCCAGCCCAGTTCTTTTTCGAGCTTACGGGCATCAATCGCGTAGCGGCGGTCGTGGCCCGGGCGATCCTGTACAAAGGTGATCTGGGTCTTATAGCTCTGGCCATCTGCACGGGGTTGAAGTTCATCGAGGATGGTGCACAGGGTGTTCACGACGTCGAGGTTGGCTTTTTCGTTCCAGCCACCGACGTTGTAGGTTTCACCCAGTTGGCCCGCTTCCAGCACGCGGCGGATGGCGCTGCAGTGATCTTTGACGTAGAGCCAGTCACGGATCTGCTGGCCGTCACCGTAGATAGGGAGCGGTTTGCCGTTCAATGCATTGAGAATGCAGAGCGGAATGAGCTTTTCCGGGAAGTGATATGGCCCGTAGTTGTTGGAACAATTCGTCGTTAAGACCGGCAGCCCATAGGTATGGTGCCAGGCGCGCACAAGGTGATCGCTGGCGGCCTTGCTGGCGCTATAGGGGCTATTCGGTTCGTACTGGTTGGTTTCCGAGAAGGGTGGATCTTCTTTCGTCAGCGAACCATAGACTTCGTCAGTGGAGACGTGCAGGAAGCGGAAGGCCGTCTTCTGGTCTTCTGGCAGGTCGTTCCAGTAACCACGGACGGATTCGAGCAGGTTAAAGGTACCGACAATGTTGGTCTGGATGAATTCACCCGGGCCATGAATCGACCGGTCCACATGGCTCTCGGCGGCGAAGTTGATGACGGCGCGCGGCGTGGTATCGGCCAGCAGCTTACCCACCAGTTCACGATCACCGATATTGCCAAAGGCAAACTGGTAGCGCGGGTCGCCGATCAGGTCCTTCAGGTTTTCAAGATTACCCGCGTAGGTCAAGAGATCGAGGTTAACAACGGGCTCGTTACATTGCTCCAGCCAGTCGAGCACGAAGTTGGAACCGATAAAACCGGCAGCGCCAGTGACGAGGATGGTCATGACGTTATCGCCTTAGGAATCACTACCAAAGAGATCCCGCGTATAGACCTTGTCGGCCACATCTTCCAGCACATCCGCCATGCGGTTGCTGATGATGACATCGGATACCTTCTTGAATTCGTTGAGGTCTTTGACGACGCGGGAATGAAAGAACTCGGTCTCATGCAGCGCCGGTTCGTAAATGATGACTTCAATACCCTTGGCCTTAATCCGCTTCATGATGCCCTGGATGCTGGACGCCCGGAAGTTGTCGGAGCCTGCCTTCATGATGAGGCGGTAGACGCCAACCACTTTTGGTTTGCGACGAATGATCTCGTCGGCAATGAAGTCTTTACG